>JACOUX010000038.1 GCA_016177615.1 Candidatus Woesearchaeota archaeon
ATCAACTTTCCTGTCATAAGCTGTAAGCGTATTGCATAGCGGACACCAGGAAACAACAACCGGTGTATTCCCAATGATGTCATTTGCTATTACTGGCGGCATTTTATTAAGGTCTCCTACTTTGTAAGCCTTTGCCTTGCCATCAACTTTTACCATCGCGTACAAGTCATTCACATTCAGCTTTTCCAGCTGTGCTTTTGTTTCTGCCAACTGGTTTTTCAGGCTTTCTGCCGATTTTACCTGCGTAGAAAGGTCAGTTACTCTGCCCGTCAATTCATTTACCTGGCCTACGGTTGATACTTTCCCGCCTGCAAATCCGACAACCAACCCAACTACCAGCAAAATTCCTGCCAATAATTTCAGATTCATTTTTACCCCTCCAATTTAATTTTATTTTTAACCAATTTAAATCAGTTTTAATGGTAGAAGCAAAGATTAGATTTAATTATGATGTTGTACTATTAAACATCAGTTTTAATAATTAAACATAAACCTTTAAATAAAAGCAACAATTGCAATAATTGAGGTGAAGATTTATGACAAAAAATATAATCATTGCTCCTGTTGGCGACAACATGAATGCGCTTTATGTTGGGCTTAAAGAATTCCCGACTGAAAGGGTGTATTTGCTAGCACCAGGAGATTACTCCAAAGCAGCGGAAAAGGCCTCCAAGGATTTGGAAAGGTTTGGAACTCCATCGAAGATCATATCATTAAAAGGAGATGTCTGGGAGGATATGTTCAGAAAGATCGGGGAAATAACATTTGCCGAGAAGGGAAATAATGTCATAATAAATACCGCGACCGGGGACAGGACAACTACATGCGCAGCAACAAGCGCTGCCTTCGTAAATGGCATCAAGGCATTTTCAATTGAAAAAGGAACGGCAATGCTTCTTCCTGTGCTGAAATTCTCCTACTATAGGTTATTAACAGACAGGAAAATGGACATTCTAAAGATGCTTGCAAAGCCAGACTGCTGCATGTCTTTGGAAGAATTAAGCAAAAAGACCAAAATGAGCCTGCCATTGATTTCTTATCACATAAACGGCAATCTTAAATCCGAAGGATTAAAAGAAATGGGACTGGCGGAAACAAATGAGATAAGGGGAAGGCTTGAAATCAAGTTGAGCATGCTTGGGAGAATGCTGCTCAATGGGTATGTGAATTAATTTAACTAATCATAGATAGGATTATTCTTTAACTTCCACTCCGTTCCAAAATGCAACATAACCCTTAATATTCTTTGCAGCAGGCTTTGGATTGGGATAAGACCATGCTGCATCTTTGTTGACTTTTTTATTGACAATAACATCAAAATATTGGCATTCGCCTTTCCAAGGGCAAGTGTATGGGGTGTCGCTCTTTCTTAAGAACTCTTTTTTTACTGAATCCGGAGGAAAATATATATTATTCTCGACTACTTCAAATTTTTTTGTTTCCGCAATTACAGTTCCGTTCCAGATTGCTTTCGGCATTGTGTTAACTGTTAGCTAATGCACTTAATAATATTTCCCATTGCTCCTCGTTAAAGACGCCAGAGCCTTTATACAAAATTTTTCCATCTTTGCCAATTGCATATTTTGTTGTTGTATGCGTAATTCCATAATCTGAAAGTATGCTTTCTTTTCCCTCTGCAAAATCTACACCTGCAAGCCCTTTCTTATTTTTATAATTCTTAATTAATTCAGAATTCTCATTCAGGTCTAGGTCAATTGCTAGGAATGTAACTTTGTCAGCATATTTCGGATAAATGTTTTTAACAATGTCAAAATCCTGTGAGCAGTAAGGACACCACGATGCCCAGAAGTAGAGCAATATAGGCTTGTTTTCGTTTTTGAATTCCCGCAAGATTAATTGCTTGCCGTCTATCGTAGATATTGTAAAATCCGGCGGAATCTGACCTTTGTGTATTCCTATGTCTGCTGATTGAATTTGGTCACTTGGTGCGGCAACTTGGTGCCCTGTTGTAGAAGCGCATGCACTTATGATTATAAGCGTGAATAAAAGGAATGCAATAATTAGATTTTTATCAGCCATATTTGGCTTTAATTATTTTTCTTATTTATATATTATGTTTAATAATTAAATATATAGTTTACCATATTTCTTTTATGACTTAAGCAAAATCTTTATATTCTCAATGTAAAAACGCAATCCAAATGGTCAAAGGTCATAAAAGAAAAATGGTACTAAAAAAATTAGAAGGAAAAGGGGAAGTGGATTATGATTACGAAAATGATATCCTATTCTTTAAGCTAAAAGGCAGGCAATACGGCAAATCAATAGAATTATTAGATAATTTGGTTGTTGATGTTGATAAGGAAGGTTTTTTAGTCGGAATACAGATGTTTGACGCTTCTGAATATCTTAACATTGACAAAAAGAGCCTATTAAAAATACCCAACTGGCAATTTAGAATTAATGTGCATGAAAACATAATAGAAATAAGGTTAGTATTCCAAGTAAAGATAAGAAACAGGATTGTTGAGAAAAACCCAATAATCGCACAGCAGATGAGCCATAAATTGCCTGATTCTCAGCTGGTTTGCGAGGCTGTGGTTTAAGAGTAAAAATAGCAACCGCATTGAACTACAACATCGGAATCCCTCCCCCCGCATTTTGTTTTTGATTATTTGTTCAATAACTTTTAAAAAGAACGTTAATTTTCAGTTTCTTATGCCTCTGTAGCATAGTAGCTATTGCGTTAGGTTCAAAGAATATCTTTTTATCCGCAAAGCCTTGGTACCGTGCTAGCCTAAAAGGCAAAGGTCGTGGGTGCAAATCCCATCAGAGGCTTTATTCTTTCAGAAATGCGTCAAATTCAAATTGATCTGGATTAACTAATTTAAATAATTACCTAAACATCAAGGTTGATGACTTCTTTGGCGTGCATCTCAATGAACTTTCTTCTAGGCTCAACTTCATCCCCCATCAGCAGTGTAAACATCTTGTCTGCCTCGATTGCGTCCTGCACCGTGACCTGCAGTATTGTCCTGTTTTCAACATCCATTGTGGTCTCCCAGAGCTGCTGCGGATTCATTTCGCCAAGCCCTTTGTAGCGCTGCAGGCTTGCCCCGTCCCTTCCTATTTCCTTCATCAGCTTTTTAAGCTCTTCCTCATTATAGGCGTATCTTGTTATCCTGCCTTTGGAAACTTTGTACAAAGGAGGCTGCGCTATGTAAACATAGCCGGCTTCCACCAATGGCTGCATATGCCTGTAGAAAAAGGTGAGCAGCAGCGTCCTTATATGGGAGCCGTCAACATCAGCATCAGTCATTATAATAAGCTTATGGTATCTAGCTTTTGAAATATCAAACTCCTCCCCTATGCTGGTCCCTATCGCGGTCACCATGGTTGTGATTTCCTCATTCTCGAAAATTTTGTTGAGCCTTGCCTTTTCAACATTCAAAATTTTTCCGCGCAGCGGCAGGATTGCCTGAAATTCCCTATTGCGGCCTGCCTTTGCGCTTCCGCCTGCCGAATCCCCTTCCACAAGATAAAGCTCGCATTTTGCAGGATCTTTTTCCGAGCAGTCAGCAAGCTTTCCGGGCAATGAACCATGGTTTAATGCGCCTTTCCTTCGTGTAAGCTCCCTTGCCTTTTGCGCAGCTTCCCTGGCCTCAGCCGTATTTATGCATTTGTAGACTATTACTTTTGCTATATGCGGGTTCTCCTCAAGAAATGAGCCCACATAATCATTAACGATGGAATCAACAAGCCCCTTGACCTCTGAATTTCCAAGCTTTGTCTTGGTTTGACCCTCAAACTGCGGCTCCGGTACTTTCACGGAAATTACTGCAGTAATTCCTTCCCTTGTATCATCGCTTGTGACCTTGGCGCCTTTCACCTTGCTTTTTTCTATATAATTGTTGATTACCCTTGTAAGCGCTGTCTTGAAGCCAATCAAATGAGACCCACCTTCATGTGTGTTGATGGTATTTGCAAATGAAAAAATATTTTCCTGGTAGCCGTCATTATACTGAAATGCGCATTCGAACTGCACCCCGTTTTTTGCCTTGCTGAAATAAATCGGCTTATGCAGCGGATTCTTGTTTTTATTAAGGTGCTCTACAAAAGAGATAATGCCGCCTTCGTACTGGAAATCATGGCGCTTGTCTTCCCTCTCATCTTCTATTGTTATTTTTATCCCCTTATTCAGGAATGCAAGCTCCCTTAGCCTGCTGGATAAGATGTCAAAGCTGAACTCTGTAGATGAGAATATCTGGGCATCGGGAAGGAACTTTACTGTTGTGCCTGTGTCTTTTATGTCAGTCTCTCCAATAATCTTCAACTCTGTCGCGGGCTTGCCGCATTGGTATTTTTGCTGATAGATTTTGCCGTTCCTTTTCACTTCTACGATGAGGTCCTTTGAAAGCGCATTTGTTACTGATATACCGACTCCATGAAGGCCGCCGCTGACCTTGTAAACTTTCTTATCAAATTTGCCGCCAGCATGCAGCCTTGTCATTACGACCTGCACTGCCGGCATGTTCAGCTTTGGGTGCATGTCCACAGGAATTCCTCTCCCATTGTCGCTGACAGTAATAAAGCCATCTTTGTGTATTATCACAGAAATCTTGTTACAAAATCCGGCTAATGCCTCATCAATGGAATTGTCAACAGCCTCATAAACAAGGTGGTGCAGCCCTTTTACAGACGTGTCTCCAATGTACATGCTCGGGCGCTTCCTGACAGCGCTTAATCCAGCCAATACTTGGATGTCTTTTGCCTCGTAGCTTTCCTGTTCCTGCTTTTGCTGAACTTGTTCCTGCTGCTCCATCTTTTTAGCAATGCTTCTATTACTTGATTAAATTTAGTATTTTGAATATGATTTTATATATAAACCTTTCGTTCCTAAAATAGCTTTTTAAGCCTTAAAAAGGCAGAATTTCAACTTTTTAAAATAGTCTAAATCTCAATAATGTGCTGTTCCCTCTCCTCAGCGCCTTCAAGAATCTTCTCGCAGTCATAGCACATATAAGGGTCTATTGAGGAGCCCCTTACAATTAAATCTCCGCAGCTTATACATGCCAGTTTTGTCATTTTCAAGCACTTTCGTAACCGTCCATAAACGCCTCTTCAAAGGGGCTTAGCTCATCGTCTTCCAGCATTGCTTCTCTTATCTCTTTGGAGTAAATGCTGGAATCATCTGGATTTTCCTCTTTCTCGTGTTTTCTCTTTTTAAGCAACATATCCACCACCACTTTAAGATATTCGGTAAATAGCTTTCCTTAAATATAAATAGTTATCCTATATAACATATATAATATATAAAAAAAGATTTTTCTATATAGAACAATATATTTTTTAATATCTATTATACTTAATAATAATCTTTATATAGTTTAAATTATGCCAAAAATCGCACTCATTGAGTGCGATTTTTGGATTAAGATTTTTTGGATAAGAGTTTGGTTAAAGAGGGGTGGTCAGAATCGATGTTCGCAAATTGATTAGCTTTGGAAAGGGTTCTTATATTGTGTCAATGCCAAAAGGGTGGGTTGAGCGCAATAAGCTAAAGAAAGGCGATTTGATTTCCGTAAACGATGACGGCTTTGAGCTTGTTCTTAAAGCTGGAAACGCGGACAAAAAGCAGGAGCCAAGCGAAATAAGCATTGATGCAAAAGGCAAGGATGTCGGGCTTCTGAAGGCTGAAATTGTATCCTCTTATTTGAATGACTATGACACCATAAACATACTGTTTGACATAAACAGCAAGGACGCCATAAAAATCAAAGAAGTGATAAGAAACCTTTCGGGGCTTGAAATAATGGAGCAGACATCAACAAGGATTACTGCAAAAAACCTGATTAACGTAAATGAAATCTCAATCAGGAACATAATAAGAAGGATGGACATAATAACAAGGGCCATGATGGAGGATTTGACATTGTGCTCGAGGGATCAGTGCTCTTTTGAAAGCATCCACCACAGGGACACAGATGTCAACAGGCTTTACTACCTCGGCTACAGGGTCATAAAAAACGCAATGAAAAACCCAAGGATTGCCAGGTCATTGGAAACTGAGCCGTGGAAGCTGCACAGTGATACTCTGATACTCAAGAAACTTGAGAAGATAGCTGACAAGCAAAAAAGGATCGCAAGGTTTTTGCATACAGCTGAATTCGACAGGGAAACTGTTGAGCTGCTCGATAAGGCAAACATGGGCATAAGCGAAGCGTATAACAGCGTAATGAAGTCTTATTACAACCAGGATACTAAGTCTGCTTTCAGCATCGAGGTAACCCACAAGGAAAGAATTGCTGGATGCAACAAATTTCTGGAGGACTATGCGCAAAAGCACGGCTGCCTAAAGAACAAATCAGTAAATGGAAAGCTGGTTGCGGCAGCCAAGATAATAGAGAACCTGAACGCGACAGCCGCAGAGATAAGGGACATTGCAAGGGTTGTGCTTTGCTATGAGTGAGTCAGGATTCCCACAGCAGCCCAAAGTAATTAAGATGTGATTTTTTTGGGAAAAATTGTTTTTGAAGAATATTCTTTATTGGACGATATGATTATCAATACCCTTCAAATACAATTTTCTTGTTATTCTTTTCAAGAATAGTAACTGTTTTGCTGCTTTTTCTCACTTCACCAACAACATCTGCAGCTTTTGCAATCTGCAGGACATTATCAGAATCTTCCTTTTTGCACATAATAAAAAATCCCATTCCCATGTTAAAAGTGCCGTACATCTGCTCATCTGTAAAGTTGGATTCTTTTTGCATCAGCTCAAATATTGGCTGCGGCTTCAGCGGATTGTTTATCCTGAATTCAGCCTTTTCTTTTGCGCGGTTTAGGTTCTTTAAGCCATATCCAGTGTTGTTGAAGCCGGAGACATCAAAATCTTTTGATATTCTTGCCATAGCTTCAATGTAAATTTTTGTAGGCTCAAGCAGAATTTTTCCAATGGTGGAGCTGTCAAATTTGTCATCTAATCCGTGTTTGCCTTTGTATTTCTTTTTGTATTCCGGTCTCGTTTCAAAATCGCCTTTTAATAAATGCCTTCTCAAGTCCGTGTAGCCATTTGAATGCAGGCCTGAGCTTCTTAGCGCGATAATTTTATCTCCAACCTTGATTTTATGCTTTCCAAATTTTTGCCTTTCAACAAATCCTACCATGCATCCAATCAATTCAAAAGCATAACCTGGTTTTGGCGAGCTTAATGCTTCGTCGATGCATGCAGTCTCGCCTTTTCCAAAATTCATTCTTACTGAATTTCTAAGGATTTTTGAGGCATCGCACATTGCAAGCCCTTTCGACATCCCCTTTGCAATCTCTCCTGTCAGCGCTTTTTCCCTTATTTTTGACTGGCAGAGTATAGAATCCATAAACAAAAATGGGCTGACTGGCCCTAAAGTCGCCAAGTCGTTCGCGCATACAGCAACGCAATCAATGCCAATCGTATCAAATTTATTCATCAATTCGGCAACGACAGCTTTAGTTCCCACGCCGTCAATTGCAGATACAGCGTAATGCTTCGGAAAAACCTCATTGTTTTCATACAATTCAGCAAACATTCCTTTGCTTTCAGGCAGCATGTCTTGTTTCAGAGAAGAAGGGATTGCTTTTTTTATTGCGTCAACTGCTTTTGACTCTGAGTCCTGATATGATGGGATCATAAGAAAAAGAATTATGATTGAGGTTTATAAATATTATGACAAGATTGTGATGTTCTAGGAATCGCTCACGTGGTTCCATCATATAGACAGTGAATCTCTTAGAAATTCGCAGCAAAAAAGGTAGTAGCAAGGCTAGGTGGGCTATGCCTTTGGGCTGAAAGCCACGAGTCGTGGCGCACGACTATTCATAACTTGGGTCTCTTGCCAATAGTGGTCAAAGTCACGGTACATCGGCACGTCAATGTCGAGGGCCCGCAACGCATCGTGGAAAAGCTGACCAAATTCAACCCGGTTTTTGGGCGGGTCGGCAATCCCTTGGTCGGCAAACTTTTTCTGGATTCCAGGCAAGTCGCCCCTAAAGTGCCTGATGTATCCTTCGTACATATCAGCGAAACGCTGGCAGGGGTCGCAGTCGAAGAAATGGTCCATTACTCTAGAAAGAATGCCTCGCGTGAAGTCGCGCTCAATCTGTCTGAGTTCCTCTTGAGTTGCAGGCGGAGACCTATTTCGCGCCGCAATGAACTCCTGAAACTTGCTCTCTTCGTAGCGGGCTTTCTCCTCGATGTGGTCAATTATCTGTTGGGCTCCGATACCGCCACTCTCGCAGAAGTACGTCTCGGGTTCACGGGTCATTAAATATTGAAAACCATACCGGTGACTGTTACGCTCATGTTCGCGCAAAATCTGATCTAAACGTCTCTGCATAAAATCGGCTTCCATAAGGTAAACACTGCCTACGTGTTTATAAATCTTTCCATTTATGACTATTAATAAGTAGTTAATATCTTTGCAAATTTATCGCGTCAGTTTCAATATATGACCCTACTTTTTATAATGCTTCCATACCTCTACTGCTATTGGGATTATGGATGCAATGATTATGATAATTATGACAGCTGAAAAATTATTCTTTACAACCGGTATGTTGCCAAAGAAATATCCGCCAAATATGAACAGCGCAACCCATAAAATGCCCCCAGCTAGGTTATATACCAGGAATTTCAGGTAGCTCATTTTTCCGACGCCGGCTACAAAAGGGGCAAATGTCCTTACTATAGGAACAAATCTTGCCAGAACAATAGTCTTTGCGCCGTATTTTTCATAAAACTTGTGCGTCTTGTCAAGATATTCTTTTTTGAATATTTTTGGGTACTTCTCAAATGCCTTTGAGCCAAGAAACTTTCCTGTTGAGTAATTAATTGTGTCGCCTAAAACAGCTGCAGCAGCCAAGGTAAAGGCCAATATCAGGACATTAAGTGATCCCACTGCTGCAAATGCCCCTGCTGCAAATAAAAGCGAATCTCCTGGCAGGAAAGGCGTTACAACAAACCCTGTTTCCGCAAAGACTATGAGGAATAAAATCGCATAAGTCCAAGCACCGAAATTCTGTATTAATATATTTAGGTATTTATCAAGGTGCAATATGAAGTCAATTATGTTGTTTAAGAATGCCATTATTAACCCAATTTTAATTAATGGATTTTTAACATAAATTTTTCAATCAGTCGCCTTCGGCGACATTATCTTGGCGCGTCGGCATTATTCTCTATTTGCTCTGTTTCTTGTGCTCCTCCTCCGCGCCATTTATTGTTTGCTGTAAGGGCGCCTGTCCTGAGCTGGGTTCCCACATCACCTTAGGAAAGATTCTGGGAAGCAACGTTGATTAAAATTATTTTAGTTAATTGTTTTTGAAATTTTATTGAATTGAATAGGATAAATCTCAGACTCCCATAATGCTGTAACCTGCATCAACATAGACTACCTGCCCTGTTATTGCCTTTGACAGGTCGCTGCACAGGAATAATGCGCAATCAGCAACTTCATCGGCTGTTATGTTCCTCTTCAATGGGGCTTTCGCGACATAATTAAGCAGCATGTCTGCGAAATCCTTTATTCCTGAAGCAGCCAGGGTCGCAATAGGGCCTGCTGATATTGCGTTTACCCTTATTTTCTTAGGGCCCAAGTCAGAAGCTATATACCTTACGCTTGACTCAAGTGCTGCCTTTGCAACGCCCATGATATTATATCCTGGAGTCACTTTCTCGCTTCCAAGATAGGTCATTGCAATTATTGAGCCGCCGTTCTTCATCATCGGCACAGCTCTTCTTGACAGTTCCGCAAGAGAATAGGAGCTTACCTCATGCGCAACCTGATAGCCCCTCCTGTCAACATTCATGTAGTCTCCCTGCAAGTGCTCTTTTTTGGCAAAAGCAATGCTGTGAATAAGAAAATCAACTTCCCCAAACTCGTCTTTTACTTTCTTGAAAAAAGAATCAAGCAATTCATCGCTTACAACATCGCATTTTTCATATATTGGATCATCCATCTCTTTCATCAAGGGCAGGAATAACGGCTCAACCCTTTCCTGATAAGCTGCTGCAATCCTGCACCCTGCATCATTAAGCCTTTTCGCTATGTGCCATGCAATGCTCTTGTCGTTGGCGATTCCAAAGACTATGGCTTTTTTTCCTTTCAAATCAATTGTGACTGTCATTTTATTTAACCTTTGACAAAACAATTTTCTTAGCTTATGCCGAAGAAATAAATGTAATTTATAAAGGTTTAGATTAATAACACAGGTGGATGAATCTGAATTTTTGCTGGCAATAATATGTCTATACAGTCATTGTCAAATTCCTTGAATCTGTCAAGCTTCCGTTTATGGCGCTGGCATTGACATTGAATGTTCCAGTTGTAGTAAAGTTATAGTCTATATAAACAAACATCTGCTCTGATGGCTGCAGCAGGCTGATTATTGTGCCGTTAATGACGTAGCTATTTTTAGTGTCAAAAGTCCAGTTGACGTTTGTTAAGTTTGTATTCAAGTTATTTTTAATTACAATCTCAAATATTCTTTTTGAGCCGGATTCGTTAACAACAGTCAGGTTATAAGCTTCTATATCTTCAACATCGATTGTCATGATTTCTGAATCTTGACTTATTCCATCTGTAGATGAAGCAGTGACTATAAAATCTCCTGTTTTTGAATAGTCGTAGTGATTATAAACAAATATAGACTCATTTATCGTTAGGTTGAATAATTTATTTGCACTTATGGTTTCTAACCCAGTATTGAGGCTCCAGTTTATATTGCTCAAATTACTATTTCCTATATTCTTCACAATAAATTCAAAAGTTTTTGTAGTTGAGTTTGAATAAAGAATAGAAAGATTAGTGACATCCAAATTGGTCGGTGTAGATGCTGATACTAATAGGTTTGTATTTGCAACAACATTCTGGGCAGTAGCATTTACTTTTATAGTAAAATTCCCATCATGGCTGAAATTATACTCTATATAGACTAGCATAAATTCACCTAGAGCAAGATTAAAGGGTATTGTACTGTTTATCACATTAGAATCATTTGTATCAAACTGCCAAATTCCATTGCTGGTCTGTATTTCACCAGTATTGTTGATAATGAACTCAAATATTTTTAAAGTGCCTTGGCTGCTTAATATTGAAATATTTGGTATTGCTAACGTGACGTTGCCAATACTAAACTGCCACGAGAGCGTATTTAGGTTAGTAGCGTTATCAAGAACTTGAATAGTTGCCGTATGCAAACCTTTTGATAGATTTGAAGTTGAAACATAAAGCAAAGTTGTATCATTTACTGTAGCATTAGTAACATTGCCATCTATGGTTAAAGTTACAGAACTTACATTAACTCCAGCTCCTCCGTCAATATAATCAACCTTAAATAATGGCGTTGCGTTTTGAGTTAAAGAATTATTTGCGGGTGTGAAATTTGTTATGGTCGGCGCTTTAGTATCAATTTTAGCAGTGTAATGAGTAGCATTTGTTCCTACATTGCCTGCATTATCTCTAGAAACAATGTGGAAATACCACGTTCCATCAGACAAGCCTGTTATGTTTGTTTCAGCGCTGCCATTAGCAGTTATTTGAGGGGCAATAACCTCTGATATGTTTACAGTTGTGTTTGTAGTCCATAATGAAATAGAATCCGGCACTGTGTCATTTACTTTATCTATTGAGTAATAATATCCATAAATTCCTGAGTTATCAATCGGTATTGTCCAGTTAAATACAACATGGTTTCTTGAATACCATTTAGTGTTGTCTGAGTGTGTTATTGAACTTACAGCAGGAGACGAAGGATTTGTGTTGTCTATCAACACAATCGGCTCATTAGACCAATTGCTTTTCTGATTGGCAGCATCGACAGCATAAATCCTAAATGTATGGTTTCCAGTTGCTAATGTTGGTGAATATGATAAGTTATTGCTTATGTTGAATTCAACTCCACCATCCAAGCTTCCCATGTAATAAACAACTCCGCTTCCTTCATCTCCAGGATCCGTCCATGTATAAAATGGCGTGCTATCCTGGGTCCAGTTACTGCCAGCATGCCATTCTTTAACAATCGGAGTATTTGGCATTTTAGTGTCTTGTTTTATTGTCATATTGCTTGCATTTTCTGTGTTTCCCGGAACATCAACAGTCCTAACAAAAATAATGTGTTCTCCATCTGATATGTTTGTTATTATAAATGACAGATTTAAGCCTACGCTTATCCAACTTTGGTAATCCAGTTGATATTCATACCTGCCAACGCCGTTTGTATCTGAAGAAGCACTCCATGAAACATTAAATGTAGTCTGGTTTGTCCAGACTGCTGGTACAACAGTCAAGCCTGTTATAGAAGGAGCTGTTTTGTCCACAACAGTAATTGTCCTGTTGTAATCGTTGTTTGTTTCATTAGACTCCGTTATTAGATTATCGGGGTCTATCCTTATTGTTAGGTTATGCAATCCGTAACCAGCAGTCCATGTCAATTGGGTAGTGTTTGTTGATGCAGCTTTTAGTGATAAAGTATTGTTTGTTTGAGGCACTTTGTCTATCTGTAATTGGACTTTGAAGTTGTTAGCGTCAGTGCCTCCTCTATTACGCACTGTAACGTTTGCAGTTAACACATCATTTTCGCTTATATTAATAGGAGACAAAACAATATCTGCAAATTCAAAAGTTAAATCTGCTTGTGTTTGGTATATTGTTAAAGGAATCTGTTTTTGAGTTATTAGATTATTAGTATCAATAGATGTTATTTTTAATGTGTAATTTCCAGCGCTTGGAGCGGTAGTGGAATTTTCATAAAGATTTGTGCTTACATTTAAGCTAAGCTTTAAATCTGAATTGTTTAAAGTTGCATTCACAGTTGTTATGTTTGTGTTATCGCTTATATTGACTTTTATTTTAAAAAAGCTGTTCTCGTATACAACATCTGGCAAAATAACCTTAATAATTTCCGGAGCAGTAGCATCAACCACCGTTACACTTTTATTTACTTCGTTGTTAGTTTCATTGCTCTCTGTTACAGCATTAATGGTGTCTAATCTTACCTTTATGGTATGATTTTCAAATAATGCATTCCAGTTAAATTGTAATGTTTTGTATGAATTTGATGTTAAGTTATATGTCCTGTTGTATAATAATGAATCGTCAACTAAAAACTCAAGGTTAAAATTGTTTGCATCTGTGCCTCCATTGTTATTAACTTTGACATTTATTGTTATATTCTGGTTTTGTGCTGGAGTTTCTGGAGAAAATGCAATGTCGCTTTTATCCACAACTAAATCAGCTTGAGTTGGGTTAACTTTAACCATTGACTGCTTCAAAGTTACCAAGCCACTAACATCCTCAGAAGTAATATCAAGCTTATAGCTCCCCTGAGCAGGAGCTGTGGTTGAGTTTTCATACATCCCAGATGTTGTATTATAGCTTAAAGCCAATACAGTTCCATTAATCAAGGCATTTACTTTACTTGTGTTTAGGTTGTCTGTAGCATTAACACTTATTTTTAAATTATTTCCAACACTAGCTTTTGTTGTAGCAACTGTTAAAATTTCAGGCGGCGTTACGTCTAAAACATAAACTGACTTATTAAGCTCATTATTATTTTCGTTATCTTCTGTTAATTCATTATCCGAATCTGCTTTTATTGTTATTGTATGATTGCCAACAGCGCCTGTCCAATTAAACTCTGCCATCGTAAAGTTGTTTGGACTTATAGATATCCTGCTCTTAATTTTAGAAACAGAATCTAATAACAACTCGACATTAAACAATCCTGTGCTGACATTTTTTAAGTTATAAACATTGACATTTATTTTTATGTATTCACTTTCTTTTGGATTTGACGGATTGTATAAAATTGATTCGGAGCCTTGTGAAGCATTTGTTACATTCCCAGCACTTTGTGTTAAGCTGACTTCCTGCTGAATTGCATTAACTATCACAGAAACATTAGAACTTGACTTTAATCCAGAAGAATCCGTAGCATTAACATAAAGCAAATAATTTCCAGCAGATGGTGCTGTAATATAACCTTGATAAAGTTGAGTTGATTCATTATAAAATAAGTTAGCTTTATTGCTGCCAAGGCTTGCATTAACGTCAGTAACATTTACATTATCGGTTACAGAAGCAGTTACAAAAATGCTGGTGCTGGGATTAGTTACATTTGGAGAAGCTGTTAAATTGTTTATCTGAGGAGGCGAATTATCATAGATAATATATCTTACATCTATATTGGAAATGTTTAATATTCCTTTTGCGCTTGAGTTTAAAATTAAAGGAATATCGCAAGTTGTTTTGGTTGATGGGCATAAGGTTCCATTATCCAAATAAGCCTGTAATTGTTGAGCAAAATCCGGCATTGCTGTAGTTGAATTATATTTTCCTGATAGGTTCCATTCTACTACACTGTCATTTCCGACATCCAAAGATGGGTCAAATGGGTAATTTGCAATGGTAATGTTAATGTTGGAATACTCAATTATCCCTGGCAATATTGAACCAAATGCAACTGGCACATAACAATAACCATCAACATCCGGAGTGCAATCACTCAAATAATTTTGTATTGCAGTTCTATTCAATTCAATTTTGCTTACTGTAACATTCAACTTTCCGCTTCTGGAATAATCTATGCTTACATTTCCGCTGTCTATAGTTATGTTTGTTGGATAAAGTTTTGAAGAGACATTAAATAATAAATCTCTTTGCTTCCAGTCTTCATCGTTGTTTATAGTTCCGCATCCTGAAGCAGTGCAGGAGCCAGGATGAGCAACGCACCATGTATCATTAACATACCCTTTCGTGTAGTTATAGCCGTTGGTGATGATGTCAATTTGCCATCCAAATCTGCAACCTAAAGGTGTCTGGTAGGCCTTGATGCTGTACCAGATATCCCTATTAGGTTCAACAGGAGCGCCTATGTTTCTCCAGCATATATAAGAACCTTGTCTGTTGTTTGTTGTCCAATCATCAATTGTTCTAGAAATGCTTGCTATTTCAGATCCTAATAAGCTGTAACCTAAGCTCATGTTGTATTTTTGCACAGTCCAATTGCAACTGCTTGACTCTGGGCTAGTGGCATATTCTCTAAAACATACTTCATCTATTACATCTTCATTAGAGTCAACTCTCAATATCTGAGATATCCCATCACTCTCGTCATACACCACATAACAGCTATTAGGTTCCCCTGCATACTGTGTTTTGTTTTCAGTTGATACTAAAAACTGATATCCTCTTAAATCAATTGTTGCATTTAACACATCGCTTGTTTTCAATAATTTTAAGTACCTTGATTTGTTGTTGTCTTCTTCATATGTAAGATTTTCAGTTGTTTTTGTGTTGTTGAACTCAGCAATTGTGCTGTTCAATCCGAACTTTATTCTTAAGCCATTGCTCTTTAAAAATCCGTATTCAAGTTTAATCAGGAAACTTCCACTTTCAGTTACAAAAGGATTAAAATTGCCAGAAAAGGAAGCATTCCCTTGCAAAGCAATTCTTGGCATTGAATTTTGTTTTATATAAGCAACATCGTCTGAAATCTTTAAGAAATCATTTTTATCGAAATATATGTCTGTAAAATTATTTAAGCCAAGGAATTCTTTATTGGCATTATTAACTGAACCCACTCGCGAGGTAGTTTGTGGTGTTGATAATGTCAAAGGCTTACTAACAAATCTATTATGTTGTATAGATTTTGAATTGATGCAGTTTTCTGCGTTAACAGCAGAAGCACAATCCCAAAGAGTGTCTTTTACATAATCGTCATTCCATTTCCAATTAATTCTATAGTAACTTTCATTTACATAAACAAATTCATAAGTGATGAATTTGTCAATATAATCCTGTTTTACTATTTTCCAAGCCGTTTCTCTTGTTATTAAAAATCCAGGCTCTTTTTTAGTTGTAATATTTTTTGATCGGTTTGAATCCGAATAATTGCTCAATGGCTCAACCAAAATTACTGGTTCAGAGACTGTAACATTTATGTATGGAATCTCCAATATGCTGTAATTGAAGCTAGGTAGGATGTTTATCGTTTCTTGGGCATTTGCAACTGTTTTTCCTTTATATGTAACATTCACAATATAAGTTCCTGGGATTTCATTTGGGATATTCAGAATTAAACTTGCCCAGCCTGTATCGTTTGTCACTCTTGTGCCAATTAATATATCACTTTTATAAAAGTTTAAATTTTCATTTGGAATAGGGGAATCATTTAAGTATGTAATTCTTGCTTCAAGATTAATTATAACATCCTTGATTGCTGATATGCTGTCTGCAAAATTCTTTGTTATTTTAGTTATTATGTTTATCACAACAGGATTATTGAATTTTGCTGTCAAGCTGCTCCAATTGCTGTAATAAATTTCAGCAAAAGGATTTTCTAAACCCAGATTGTAATCAACGTATACAATTCTTACACTTACATTATTATTGTAGGAAGAGCCATACAACCAATAGTATAAGTAGAGGCTTTCACTCCAATTAGAATTTGAAGGCTGCAAATTAATAAAATTGCAGCATTTTTGGCTTCCATAACATAATGTAGTAGAAGTCAGATTATCGATTGAATAAACTTCCCATTGCGTGCATAGGTTTGAGTCATTAACCTGCCAGTTAAAAATAGAATTTTCTATTGTGAAATCTATAACGCCATTAATATTTTCAATTCCGTCATTGTCTGTATCAAAAAAAGTGCCATTTTTATATCTCAAATCTATGCTTATCATCTTTGATATACTATTTGTTTGATTGATTAGGATTTCATTGCTAGTATTATTTACTGTTAAATTAATACCGCTGTTTGTTATATTTTGTGACATAACAGAATTAACACTAATCAAAAATATACCAATAAAAACCACAATTAAGTTATGGATTCTCATTTGACATTCCAGTTAAATTGAAAGTTGCTTTTGTTATGTTAGCCCCTCTTGGTATTCTCAAGTAGACTACCTTGCTTCCAGACGCATTATAAACAAGATTTTTTTGAGAAGAGCCGTCAGAAAGTATTGTTAAAGTGATATTGCCAAGCCCTGTAACTACAATATTTGATACAACCGTTGTATTTGTTCCTAAGCTGTCAGTTCCTTTTAGAGTTATAGAATGAGTGCCTTTTGACAAAGTTCTGTTAATGAAAGTTCCACTTCCCAAAAATCCATCTAAGCTTGATGTCCAATTTAATGACGAATTTGGCAAAGTTCCATTTTCCAAATCGGAGCCAGAACCTGTGAAGTTTATCAACTGCTTTTCATCAAAAATAGAGCCTGGTGAAGGAGAACTTAAACTAATAATAGGCGGTGCATTTAGGATTGTTACATTCAAACTAATTATATTAATAGTGCCAATTGTATTGTTGACTTTTAAAGTAATATTGTGGCTCCCTATTGTCAGATTTGTGGTGTTTAAAGCAAATACCTTTCCAAATCCTAAGAATCCATTTAGATTAGACGTCCAATTAAATGAGCTGTCTGGAATTATACCATTAAAGTCTTGACCAGATGAATTAAATTGCAAACTTTCTCCATGAGTCAGTATTTGCTTATTCCTCGGCGAAATGACGTTAATTAAAGAATAGCCAGACTGAAAAACCTCAATATTCACTGAATCTGTATCTGTTAATCCATCACTATCAACTGTTGTCAAAGTTATAGTATGAGTCCCTGATGACAAATTCTTTAGGAAATTTTTTGAGTTCCCTATAACACCATCAATGCTTGAAGTCCATTGGTAAATGCTTAAATCACCATCCTGCAAATCAGAAGCTGTTCCTGAAAAATTGATAGAATTTTCAAAGAAAAATGTGGCTTTATCTGAAGGCTTATTGATGGTGGCTGTTGGAGTGCCTTCCAAAACAGTTATATTTAACTGAGTAGTCGAAACATGCCCATCAGAATCTGTAGATTTAAATTTTATTGTATGTGTTCCCACGGACAAACTCTTATTGCTGAAAGTAGTGCCATAACTCAAAAATCCATCAATGCTGGAGTTCCACTCCAAAGAATTTCCAGTTATTAATCCATCTTGCTTGTCTTGGCTTTGTCCTTCAAAGTAAACTGTCCTTCCTTCTGGGAAAAATTCATTTAACAATGGAGTTATTATCTTTACAGTTGGAAAATCTGCTGGGAAGACGCTTATTGCTATTGAATAATAAGCCTTATTGCCTACACTATTTGTAACAGTCAATGTTATAACATGATTTGCAGTTGATAGATTTACATTTAAAGAAGTTCCATAACCTAAAAACCCATCAACATTAGAGGACCAGTTTAAAGAGGTGTTAGTTAAAGTCCCATCTAACTCATCAAAACCGGTTCCTGTCAATGTAACTGGGCTATTAACAGCAGTCCTATGTGCAGGAGAGGTTATGTTGGCAGTTGGATAAGTAGTTAAAACATTAATCGACTTTGTTATTATATTATTTAATTCATTGCTCTCTTTAACATCATTATTGTAGTCAACATCAGCAAATATTTTATGCGTTCCTAAAGTATAAAAATTTAATTCTTTTTTAATAACAACAATATTTCCGGAAGTTACATTTTGGTTAGTTATACTACCAATCGGATAAATAACATAACTTCCGTCAACATTTGTGTAATTATAATAGAAATTTATTGTAAAGTTATTTGCATTGACAGTTCCTTTATTTTCAATAGCGACTGAGATGTTAAAATTTCTTTTTTTGTAGAATTTAATGTCAGAAAATCCTATGGCAATAGGCTTTAAATCAGCTTTTTTAGGTTCTATAAAATTAGCATAATAAAATGTATTATTCTCACTTGTTTTTTGACCATAAACTGTGCTGACTGCATCTGAAACAACCTGCTTTGTCTCGTTGCTCAGTACACTTGTTACATTTGTATTAAGATTGATGTAAACAACTCCGCCAAATATCCAAGCATAGCAGCTAGTCCAACCCTGCTTAAAACATGAATTTAAACTAATGTTATCAGTAATTCTCTGATTAGCTTTGCCTTCCCAATAAGCCTTATCAAAACTGATATTCAAATCATAACTATAAATATTGTTAGAATCAATAATATCACCAAAAAGTATTTGGCTTCTATCCAAAGTCTTGTACCATTGAGCTAAAGCTACAGAAGCATAAACATATCTTAAATCATCATATTGACTCTCGCTATTAACAGAAGTTTGTGCTCTTTGAGCATTATTGTTCAGCCATTGTGTAAGATTTCCTTTCCAAGAATTAAATCTCGCGTTTACATCGTCTTTTGCTTCTTGCCTTACATTAAATCCGTCAATATTGGAATATGACCATTTTAATTTAGACTCAACCTTTAAAGTAGTGTTAGTCAAGAATATCTTACATCCTTCCCCTTCAGCCTTTAAAGAATTTGGAGAAATCCAAGTAGCCGCTTCCCACTGTGGATATCCATCATAGCCGGAATTCTTCAACTCGCTAACATAAGAGCTTTGCTCATATAGGGAATATAATTGCTGGATTATGCTTTTGTATTCATCTATTGATGCTTGCGTGTTGAATGCGCTGAATTTTAATTTGACATCAGCATCTATCATGACTTTTCCGGTTTCTGTTCTTGCAAGATAGTAATCCATATCAACTTTTCCAAGCGGAAGATTGACAAGCATCTTGTGATTAGGAATTACTAAACCTGCTATAAATGCCTTAGAAGTCATGTTGGTTTTATTGCTTACATCAACAATCGGCTTTGAGCTATTAGATTCTCCTTTTAGAACAACGGTCAATCCTTCATTTGAGTTATTGCAAGCCGAAATATAGTTAAGTTTTGTGAAGGTGAAGTTTATTCCTCCTGGCGGTGAGCCTGGAATTGTTAATTGAGAAGTTTCGATGGTGAAATTAACAAAATTGGATTTTTGTACATCACTACCAACAACTTTTAGTGCCCAAATTCCATTTACAGGATTTGCAACAGAAACCTTTTGAGGCCATCCATTTAGAGAACTATTGTAGATTGAGCCATCTGGACCTATTAAACTTAAATTTAGTTGATTATTATTTGGAGCCCAGTCCAATAGAACATCAAGTATTTTACCACTATAATTTGCAATACTTATGAAACCTCTCCATTCTTGACCATGACCTATAATTTTAGTAGTTGTTCCTATAGTAGGCAAGTTTGTGTTTAGGAAAGAACTGACTAGGGAATAAGTTTGAGGAGCACTTGTTATACTACCATTTACACTAACATTAATTATCCATTCCCCAGAAGTTGGATTATCTACTGCAACTTGTTCAACATTATTTGTATTATCTTTACCAACAGGGTTATTAACTAATCTGGTTGCAACTTGACTTTGATTTGAACTATTTAATTTCCATGGATAATATACATTTCCATTCGGTCCTATCAGTGCTAAATCTAAATCATTAATTAAATGGTGTGTAGAGTCTATACTTCCTTCTTTGTCATCCCATACTAATGTAACTTTTAGTTCGGACTCCTCTGAAGGAATTAATATTGTATTGATAGAGTTTCCAGAGGATATATTTGATTCAATAAAATTATTAAATACTATACTCTGAACAGCACCAGTAGCATTTATCAATCCGTATCCATGCTTATAATCTGGACCATCTTTAATGGTGCTACCTGTACCATCTCTATTCAAATCTACTGCAGTATCAATTAATGCGGCTTTAACTGTTGATGGCAGAGGTAGTGAATTTTGTCCAAATAAGCTTTTCCATTCTTCTAACATTAAAGCTACAACTCCAGAAACTACTGGTGCAGCCATAGATGTACCGCAATCTCCACCATATGTATCCGTTGGGATAGTTGACCAAATACATTCTGATGAATTTGTGTTATAAGTTGAATTACAAGAGGTTTTATGTACACCCTTACAGCCTGGTGCAACTATGTCAGGTTTTATCCTGCCATCTTTTACTGGTCCCCAACTACTAAAAAGGGTCATAGAATTGTTATTTGAATTGACAGCGCCAACAGTTATGGTGTTTTTTGCAGTACCACCCGGAGACCTAATTGTTTCGTATCCTGGCGGAGAGTCATCTTGTTCGTTGCCAGCGGCAAAAACTATTGTAATTTTTTTATTTTCATACAGTCCTCTTACTATATTATCGTATAATTGTGAATTTGGAACATAGAAGTTAAATAGGCTTAACTCTCCCCATGAATTTTGAGATATATCAATATATCTCTGACTTATTGCTAAACTGTGTTCGTCAGGAGCGTCTTCAGTACCATCAGAAATGGAATAAGAATTGACCTCGGCTGAAGATGCCATGCCTCTCCATTGTAATAACGAGCCTCCATTTGCTGAACTCAAGCTTCCACTACCGGCCATCGTTCCAGCTACATGAGTAGCGTGTTGTGAAGGGGAATAAGTTTCAGCAATTTTTACTCTAGAATCTGGCAAATCATCATGTGAATTATCAATCTGACCAGCATCCCACATCCCTATAATAATATTCTTACCTTTTAGATTGTAAGGACTATTTTGAATAATATTAACGCCAGTTGCTTGCCGGGATCCATCATTTGTTGTATCAGCTGGTGGAGATTTCTCTGTGATTTTTTCAATCACATCTTCTTCAAATAATGTTGGTATTTTATCTATGCTTATTCTTATAAGATAATCATTAAGAGATCCATGTTTAAGATAAAGAGGCCAACCCCTATCCAAGAT
>JACOUX010000040.1 GCA_016177615.1 Candidatus Woesearchaeota archaeon
CTGACTGCCAGGCAATGATGACTGGAAAAGGAAAGAAATAAAATTTTTTTATTTTTTAATTTATGAGCCCAGAGAGATTCGAACTCTCGACCCCCTGATTAAGAGTCAGGTGCTCTAACCAGACTGAGCTATGGGCCCGAACTGCAAAGCCAGTTTACACCCTGAGGCACAAAGCCTTGGTGCTCACTTCGTTCGCATTTACTTTAAGAAAAATTAGTTATTTAAAAATGTAACTCATTTACAAGCATGTTAGATTAAAAAATTAACTACACCATCTTCAATTTCCCACTTACCCTGTCAATCTTCTCTTCCTCATCAGGTCCTATTCCGAGGCAGGTTATAGTTCCGGGCTCAAGAACAGTATGCCCTGCATCAGTTATCAATGCAGTCTTCAACCCATAATCCTCTGCCATCTGCTTGTATTTGAACAATTCCTTTTCATCCTTGACTTTCAGCACAATCTTTTTGCCGCCCTCTTTCCTCCATAAGTCAACAATTTTTCTGTCGGATTTTAATATAGAGTCTACAGAAGCATGGCTGCATTGAGCTGCTAGCTTTCCTTTCGGCAGCTTCAGATCCTCTCTTACCAAAATAACCTGCTTGTATGGCATTTTAGTTTATTTGAATTTTTTATTTTGAAACATAAACTTTTCATTTACGCTTTTAGCTCTTATCTTGCTCTGAAACATTTATTTCTTATCATTCTTTTCCAGCAGCTTTCCTAACGCATTATAATATTAATATAACTTTTAAATAATTAAAATAAAACTTATGAACCTTCTGACACTATCAATCTTTTTATACCGCTTTTTAATACTTTCCCTTTATATCATTATTTTTCATAAGTTAACTTTTGTAGTTACTGTATTTTACTAAACAATCTTTATATATTTTAATATCTCACTAAGTTTTTAATGGAGCACATAAAAGAAAAAGGCACTTATTTTGAAGGCTCCGGCAAGAAGTATCCGGAAGTTGAGCTGCCTAAATGGATGCTGGAAGGATTAAATAATGAGTAATTCTAAATTTTAAGCAGCTCCCCGTCCAGGTAAATTTTAGGGTTCTTAAACGATCTAGGTGTATAATTGCGTATATGCTTCCGCCAAACCAGTAGTTTGAGCCGATTCCTATGTGGGCAGTGCCCAAAGTTTTGTCATCAACAATCATTGCCCCGACTATCTGCGCTTTTGGGTTCAGCCCGATTCCAAGCTCGCAGATTCTCCTGACATTTCCGGGGTTTTTTGCGACAGAAGCTGCCCATTTCAGCGTATTCTCGAGCTGTTTTGCCTCTTCTCCCCCGCTTATTTCAATGATGTCGCCGTTCTTTATCTTTAGCTCAATTGGCTTTTTGATTAGTATAGTGTGCTCATGAGTTCTTGAGCTTCCATCAATCACGACCTTGCCCTCAACGCCTTTGCCGTTAGGCGGAGCATAGACCTCCCCAGCCGGCAGATTGCCTCCTGTTCCTGGAAGCGTATAATTTCCGTCAGCAGCAATCGCCCTTATTCCTTCTTTGTTATAATAAAGGTCAGTTCCTGCAGGAGTAGTTATGTGTACTTCTTTTGCGTTTTCCAGCTTTTGTCTAACCTCCTCATGCTGCGTCTGAAGCGGCTTATAATTGACATCAATCGCTTTAAGTATCAAATCCACATTGCTTGTTGGCAGGTCTCCCAAGCTCATTGCAGAAACAAACCTGTGATTTTTCTTTGCGACCCATCTCCTGAAGCTCTTGCCCAGCTCCTCCATACTTCCAAGCTTGTCAGACATATTGAGGATTATTATGTTGCGTGGCTTCATTTCTGACAGGCTTCTGGCTACGTTTTCATCAGAATTGTCGCCCCTTGACTTTACTCCTTGCAGCACAAGCTTGGCGTCCAGCTTAAGCTGCTCTGCGGCAAGATAATATGCTCCTGAAAGAAGGGCAGCCACATTCCTGTTTTCATATCCTGTATCCCCTATTATCAGTATCTTTTCATCCTTTGCAGCAAGGCAGGGCGTGAATACCTTTTTCAAGTAGGAAGCAAGCTTTGATGCCTGCTCATGGAGATTGCGCTCCTTGAGCCATTTCAGCGATTCCAGAGTTTCCATTGTTAATTTAGAATGAAAGTATATTTTTAAAGGTTTGGAAAAATTTGATTATTGCGGATGCGGCGTTGGGTATTCCCTCTTTATGTCCTCCATCAAGCGCAAAAGCAGCTTGAATGAAGGCGGGGTTTTTGGATTATAAAAAGCCTGAATAACATCCCTGTAAGTTATGGTATCATTATTTAGGTATTTTTGCATCATAGCCCTCAAGGCGCCATAATTTTTGTATTCTCCATCCTGGCCATTATCTCCATTGTGCCCGTTTGTTTCTAATCTCCAGGCAGCATAATGCAGCAGAGTGCCAAGGTGCATCCATCTGGCCAATGGTTTGGCTCTTTCGTCCCCAATCTCTACTAAGGAAACCTCTCTTCCCAGAATCCTTCTCATTTCCCCGCTCATGTCTATGCATAAGCCCCTCGCTTGAAAAGCCGCGTCAGAGTCATGCTCGTAGATTGCTTTTGTTATGGCAGCGTGGGCACTTTTGATGAGCGCCTCAAGCAAGCCAATGTCCCCTTCATCTAGAGTTAAAGGCCTCACACGAAATGAAATTCAAAAGCATATATTTATATTTTTCACTTTTTAATACATAAAGCATGCAAATTTTCTTCAAAATTCTGCTGTTTATTGCATTGTTTTTGATAATATTCTCACTTCTCTCCTTTTATATGTCAATTCATCCGCGTAAGATCATTACCAAGCTGGATCCGCAGGATTTGGAGATGGAATATGAAAATGTTAGCTTCAAAAGCGCTGATGGAGTCAAATTAAGCGGCTGGCTTATCCCAAACAGTAAGGGTGACAAGACAAAAAAGACAATTATAGTAATGCACGGCTACCCTGCTGACAAAGCCAATCTTCTTGGGGTTGCAGAGTTTTTTGCCAAAGATTTTAATGTATTTCTGTTCGACTTCAGGAGCTTTGGCAAAAGCGAAGGGAAATACACAACAGTTGGATACCTTGAAGTCAAAGATTTGGAAGGCGCAATTCAGTATCTGGAAAAGGAAAAAAACATTACAAAAGTCGGGCTTTACGGCTTCTCAATGGGCGGCGCAGTCGCTTTGATGAACAGCAATAAAAATGTTAAAGCGATTGTGACAGACAGCGCTTATGCACGATTAAGCAATATGGCCAAGTACATGTACAGGCATTTTTCAATTTTAAAGTATCCGTTATTTTATTTGACCAAATTATATGGAATCATATTTTTGGGCCTAAATATTGACATTGTGAATCCAGCCGATAACATAAAAAATATTAATGCACCATTATTGCTGATTCATGCAGAGAAAGACTCACAGATTCCCGTGACTGAGGCTTATTTACTAAAGGATGCAAAAAAGGACGCTGAATTGTGGATTGTAAAGGGAGCGGACCATGGAATGGCGCATTCTGTTAATTCTGAAGAGTATGAAAAAATAGTATTGGGGTTTTTTGAAAGAGCGCTAGACTGATTATTTATGCACGGTTATGGTTTTATGTTTATTGAAAGAAAAAGATTTAAATAAAAGACAGGTTTTCTTGGTCTTTCTTAAATGTTAAACTTGGGGATTCATCTATGAATTATGCAAACAGCTCACATTCAAATTATAATGGGGTGTACTATAGACTGAAAAATCTTTATAATGATTTAAAAGAATTATTGCAAACACAGCTCCCCAAACTCCATGGATTGGAGCTGGCCCTTGCGTCTTCAGATGGTTATACAATCAAGATTGATGATTCTGTCTATCAAGAACCAGCTATAAGAAGTCCAGAACATACCTATTTTGCAAAACACGGCGGAAAATTGCATAAACACGGCCATACTGTTGTTGCTCCGAGGTCAAATTCATTTGCTACAAGCGTGGACCTTGATTATAAGCCTGATGGAATGACAGCTACGCAATATCTTATACAGAAATTAAGGATAAACCCAAAACAAGCTAGAAAAGCATTGAAAAGATTTGGTCAAAAGCATTAATTCTGTTTGTCAAAAAAATTAAATATTAAAATTCAATAACTTTTTATAATCCGTTCAACCTATCAATTCTATGCTCAAATCAGTAATCTTCGACCTTGACAACACTTTGATAGATTTCATGACAATGAAGAGGGTGAGCTGCGATGCCGCTATTTCAGCAATGATTGGAGCTGGATTGAATGTCAGCAAGGAAAAGGCGACAAAGGAGCTGTTTGCCCTATACGATAAGCACGGACTGGAAGAAAAGACAATTTTTCAGAAATTCCTGAAAAAAGTTGCAAGGAAGATTGACTATGAGATTCTCGCAAGCGGCATTGTCGCTTACAGGAGGGTAAGAAGCGGCTTTCTTGAGCCATACCCTCATGTAGGAAGGGTTTTGTTTGAACTAAAACAGAGAGGAATTAAATTAGCTATTGTTTCGGATGCTCCAAGGCTCAAGGCATGGATAAGGCTTGTTTCCATGAAAATAAACCATCTGTTTGATGTTGTTGTTACATTTGAAGACACAAAAAAGCTGAAGCCCAGCAATGAGCCGTTCATTGTTGCTTTCAACAAGCTAAAACTTAAGCCTCATGAATGTTTAATGGTTGGCGACAGGCCCGAAAGAGACATTGAAGGCGCGAAGAAACTGGGAATGGTAACATGCTTTGCCAGGTACGGAAATCCAAAGGCAAGAAGCTCAGAAGCAGACTATGAGATTAATGATATTAAGGAGCTGCTGGAGATAATCGAATAGCCATCAATTTATCCGCTGAGTAAACTGCCATGCTTATGGGTTTGATGAACAGCATAGGCAAATGTGATGCCTAAACCGCCAGAAATACGAACTAATCCTTCTCTCTCAATGCTTTCTTTTTGCTCTTTTGTAAAGTACTCTTTTTTTCCAATGATTACCCACTCAAACCCAATAGCTTGCAAATCTGTGCCCTTCGAAGGCTCTCCTAAAACAGGAAGGGCATACATCAAGAAATCTTGGTTATAAGCAAGGGGCTTTCCCAGCGTGTTGTAGGGTGTGTTATACTTTGCTTCAGATTTTTTTTTCTCTTTTTTGGGCCCTATATCAAAGTCATGGCTTATTTCTTCAAGAGTCAGTTCCCTTTTTTTAGTCCAGAGCCATGTTCTTCCTGCCATTACCGGATGGACAACAAATTCCAAAACCGCACGAAAATTAGCAACTATGCCAGTATTTGAATATACATTAACATTTTCATATTCACAATTAAGCCTGTAAGACTGGATTCTTTTTCTGGCGCATTCCCTAAGCAGAACGTCCAATTCAATAAATTTCAAAGTCTGGCTCATTTAGTAAAATAATATGCTTAGTTTCTTAAATTTTATTGATTCTCAACCCTAAAGTAACAAATTACTCATAAAAACCCAAATCTTTATATATAACCTAATATATTATAAGAAAAAATCAACATCAAAGATGTTGATTTTTTCAAAGTTATTGAGGTGAATTTGATGGCAAGAGGAAGATGCATGAAGTGCAGGAAAGAAGTTGAGATCAAGGATGGCAAGGAAGTCACAATGAAGAATGGCATGAAAGCTATGAAAGGTGTCTGCGGCACTTGCGGCACAAAAGTTTTCAGGATTCTTGGAAAGGCTAAATAAGGCCTTTCTTTTTTTGATTTTTAAGGCATATTCAGAATTCTCTATATACATTATATGGACAACATATAAATATGGTAAATTAACTTATGTCTTTTTGGGGGTGCGTAGCTGTAAATCCCATTTGCAGTTATGAGTGATCAGCCAACCTTGCCAAATTCGATTAACGCCAAATCCTTCATATAGGCAATCGCAAGTCAGCCTCTTATGAACTTTGGCTAAACGTCAGTTAGCAAGGCTTTAAGCTGCTGCTTGCGATAAAGCGCTTAAACACAAAGGTTGAACAACAATAGCTGACAGCCAAAAGCTGGTTGAGACAGCAGCGAAGCCCCTTCTTTTTCAATTGCTTAAGAAAATTAGCAATTGCTTAAGAAAATTAGGATAGGTTGCAACTGCCCTTTTTCAAAACCAGAAATCATTTCTTCATTCTCGGCAAATAATAATACGCAAAAACACCTATTATTATCAAAACAATCCAGAAGAAAAACTCGCTTATTATCTTCAGCGCCAGAAATACAATATTCAATGCCAAAAATATGACGAGGATTATTACGAGCAGCCTGATAAGCTTTCTATCATTCATGCGACTGCTGCCTTGAGCACTCTTTTTTTCATCCGCATGAACGTTAATCCATTGCGAAACTCAATCTGCTTGTGAGTGAATACATTCCCTTCTATTGTAATATAGTCTAGCTTGTCATGTTTAGAAAAAAGTTCCAAATGAAACACCCCCACGTATGGTTTCCTTTAGTTAACCTTATATAAATAGTTTTTGCTTTGTCGTATACAATTTTGTATACTGGTGTATTTAGAAGTACCTATCTCTTGCTCTTTGCATCCCTATCTCTTACAAACCGCTCAGCAGGCCTCCTGTAATGGCGCCAGAAACTTTCTACTTTCTGCTCGTCCAGCCTGCGCTGCTGCACGGATTCTTCAGGCAGGTTTTCAGGCGGAGCAAACGCCAAGGCGCTTGGCTTCTCCTTTCTGAATTTAGAATACCTTTCTCTTTTTGGATTCACTCTCTTTGCCTTATTTTTTTTCTTTTTGCCCATAGAAAAATCAGAAAAAATGCTATTATTTAAAGCTTACGCGCTACAGGAGAAAAAATAATGAAGCAAAACCTATTCTTCATACTCTGCAACTTCCATTCCTTCGGCTTTCTTCCCTTCCTCTTTAGCAGGTTTCGGGCCCCTATATATATAGCCAAAGCTCGGCACAGCCGCAATCCAGTTCTCACCGAAGCCGGCAATGTCTCCGTCTATTGCATCGCACGTTTTCTTGAGCTTGTTGATTGCGCGCTTCAATTCAATCAAATCTTTGTCCTTCAGCGGCTTAATGTTAACCAGTGCAATCGTCCTGCCATCCCTTAAGGCGTCAAGAATTGGTTTTATCTGCTCGAATTCCTCTATTACAAAAGGCCTGACCATGAGCTTTGACTTTGTATCAGTTTGTGCTTCGGTTCCAAGCTCCACATAGCTTTGCTCAGCTTCCTCGAACATATCGGACCCAGAAGTTCCCAATTTTTCCTTCAGCTTGCCAAAAAATCCCATTAAAATCACCTTTTAAATTTGAAAAAATTTTAATTAGGGGTTAAAATTTTTTCGTAATATATAAATGTTTCTATTCTGGAGAGTAGTGAAAGGGAACCCGAAAAGTCAATTGA
>JACOUX010000033.1 GCA_016177615.1 Candidatus Woesearchaeota archaeon
AGTTTCATCTTTGGCAGATAGCGGCATACATGCAGGAAACGGAGTTTCGTTTTCTTATAATAACAGCCTTACAAAAATTCCGGCTAACATAGAGCTAAGCGAAGAATTTCTCACATTTATAGGGCTTTGGATAGCTGACGGCTGCTACGATAGAAGTTCCGTAATAATATCATGCAACGACAAAGAAGACAGGGAAATATTTGATAAAACAGCCCAGTCTTTAGGACTTGACAGGAAGATGCATTCAGATAAAGTTTCATACATGGCCAATTCCAAGCCGCTAAAAATAATGATGAAAGATTGCCTGAAGCTGAATGGAGATGCTTATACCAAGAGAATTCCGGAATGGATATTCAGCCTTTCCCAGGAGCAGATAACCTTTGTTTTAATGGGGATATTTTCAGGCGACGGCTGCGCATCTGACAAGGAAATTGCTATTCCATTGGCTTCAATTGGCCTTTTGAAAGACCTGCAATTTTTGCTACTATCTTATGGAATAAACCTAAGAATAGGAAGCTTAAGGAAAGACGGAACCTATAATGCGGGCTTTAGCACAATAAAAGATTTTATCAGCTTCAAGGAAAACATTGGATTCCTACAGGAATACAAGAATAAAAAGCTTGAAATTCTATGCAGCAAAATCAGCACGCATGATTCAGCAGATGTGATTCCATTGCCCATAAACTCCAATGATTACATAAAAAGAAACAATAATATCGGCAGGACAAAGCTTGCGCAGATTGCGGAATTAATGCAGTACAGCAAACTGAAAGATAATTTAAAAATCCTTGCAGATTCAGACATATATTGGGATGAAATAAAATCAATAGGAATGATTGAGAACTTTGAAGACTTTGTTTATGACATATCAGTCCCCGAATGTGAAAGCTTTGTCTGCGAGAACATAATAGCCCATAATACTTTAGAACTTCCCACCGGTTCACTAAGAAAACTAGGCTATAATATTCAGTCAATGAAGGTTGCTGCCGCCCTTACAAAGGGAACCTCAGAAGTGCCTGCTGACGAGGGCATAAGGACAACATTAAGGATGGGCGATTCTGCGTTAATAATAGGCGAAATCAGGAGCAAGGAAGCTCTGGCATTGTACGAGGCTATGAGGATCGGAGCATTGGCAAATGTTGTTGCCGGCACAATACATGGGGATTCTCCTTACGGAGTATTTGACAGGGTTGTAAATGATTTAGGCGTTCCAAGGACAAGCTTCAAGGCAACTGATGTTGTCGTAGTTGCAAATCCTATAAGGAGCGCAGACGGGCTGCACAGATGGAGAAGGATCACCCAGATAACAGAGGTAAGAAAGCAGTGGGAGCAGGATCCTTTGGTCGAAAAAGGATTTGTTGATTTGATGAAGTACAACTCAAAAAAAGACGAGCTTGAGCTGAGTGATGAGCTGCTCAACGGAGACTCAGAAATCCTGAAATCCATAGCAGGAAATGTAAAGGAGTGGGCAGGCGACTGGGATGCTGTCTGGGACAACATCACCTTAAGGGCAAAAATAAAGGAAGCGCTTGTTGACTTTTCAGATAAAGCTAATTCGCCTGAGCTGCTCGAAGCTGATTTTGTGATACAAGGCAATGACCAGTTCCACAAGATATCAGAAAGGATAAGGGAGGAGGTAGGCTCGCTTGACTCAAAGCGGATATTTTTTGACTGGAACGAATGGCTCAGGAGGCATGTCAAGAAGATGGATTTTCACAGTAAATTATAAAAAAAGAGGTGAAAGAGAATATCTGTGATTTATGCCGGAGATAGACCAGCAAAAGCTAAGGGACTTGATGGAGATCTATAAGAAGCACCTTGAGAAAGAGCTGGGGGTGAAAGTTGAGCAGCATGTTTCAGCGCCAACAACAAGGGAGTACCAGCAGTTTAAGGCAGAGTTCCTTCCGAAGCACATGGGCATTTATGAGAAATTATGCAACCTGAGCGAGAGGCTGCTGAAGATCAAGCCGGGCCAGAAGGACAATGCAGAGATGCAGGAAGCGATAGACATAACCCACTTGAGCATAACCCCTTCAGGCGCAATTTCCTTTTCAATCCTGATTCCAATTATCGGGGGGTTGCTAAGCTCGTTATTTGCCTTTCTGATTTTTCAGTCCACTTTTTTTGTTTCGCTTTTTTTGATAGGGTCTGTGCTGGCTATAAAGCCTTTATCAAAAGCGCCGCAGTTTATTGCCAACAACTGGAGGCTTAAGGCGAGCAACCAGATGGTGCTGTGCATTTTTTATACTGTCACTTACATGAGGCATACTTCCAATCTTGAGAAGGCTATTGAGTTTGCATCGCAGCATTTATCCCCTCCATTGTCGCTGGACCTCAAAAAAATCATGTGGGATGTCGAGACCGCAAAATATTCTTCCGTAAAGGAGTCCTTAGATGCCTACCTTAACACGTGGAAGAAATGGAATCTTGAGTTTATTGAGGCATTCCACCTTATTGAAAGCTCGCTGTATGAAGGCGATGAGGCAAGGAGATTAAACGCGCTTGACAAGTCATTGGATGTTATTCTTGATGAAACCTATGAGAAGATGCTGCATTATGCGCATAACCTTCAGAACCCTATTACCATGCTCCACATGCTTGGGATCATACTTCCAATCCTTGGCCTGGTTATACTTCCATTGGTAGTTAGCTTCATGGAGAATGTAAAATGGTATCACCTCGCAGCAATTTATAATGTCATCTTGACTGTGGTTGTCTATTATCTTGGAAAAAATATACTGTCAAGAAGGCCGACCGGATATGGGGATACTGACATATCCGAAGAGAACCCTGAACTGCAAAAGTACAGGAATATCATTTTAAAAGTCGGGAAAAAAGAAGTTCGGGTTAGCCCTTTTTTTATCAGCGTGCTTACAGGAGTTGCGCTGTTTTTGATCGGGCTTAGCCCCATAATCATGCACGCTGCAGGGATTCCTGATTTTGGATTTGGAGAAAAAGACTTGACTACGGTCTGCCAGCGGAAATACTGCTTTTTGGAATACAGGACAAGCGCTACATCAGGAGCAGAGATTGGCCCTTATGGATTGGGCGCATCGATTGCAAGCTTGTTTATTCCGTTAAGCATCGGGCTCGCGATTGGCTTGTATTACAGGCTCAAGTCAAAAAATGTGATAAAGATACGCGATAAGGCAAAGCAGCTCGAGCTTGAGTTTGCAAATGCGCTTTACCAGCTTGGAAACAGGCTGGGGGACAACCTTCCTGTTGAAATCGCAGTGGGGAAGGTTTCAGATGTCATGGAAGGCACAATCTCCGGAAATTTTTTCCAGCTTGTAAGCCTCAACATAAGAAGGCTTGGCATGAGCGTGGAAAGGGCGATTTTTGACCCTGTGCATGGCGCCTTGGTTTCATTCCCCAGCAACCTCATAGAAAGCTCTATGAAAGTCCTGACTCAGGCGATAAAGAAAGGGCCCCTGATCGCGGCGCAGGCTCTGACAAATGTCGCGCGCTACATAAAGGAAATACACAAGGTCAACGAGAGATTAAAAGACTTGATGGCGGACATAATCTCATCAATGAAATCGCAGATCAAGTTCCTGACCCCTGTGATAGCCGGAGTTGTTATAGGGATCACTTCAATGATAACTTCCATTTTAGGAAGGCTAAGCCAGCAGCTGCAGCAGGTGACCAGCTCTGTCGGCGGTGAAGCAAGTGGTGCTGCAGGCGCAAATATACTTGGGCTGTTTGGAGATGGAATTCCAACATATTACTTCCAGCTGGTCGTAGGCATCTACGTCGTGCAGATAACTTTCATTTTGACAGTTATCGCAAACGGCGTTGAGAACGGCTCTGACAAGCTTAATGAAAGGTTCCAGCTCGGAAACAACTTAGTAAGAAGCACCATCCTTTATGTGCTTATTTCAGGCGCTGTCATGCTGCTGTTCAACATAATTGCAGGAAGGATACTGACACAGACTATCGGGGCATGAAAGAAAGTGTAGCAAATCATACAAAAAATGGGGCAGATGGAAATTTCAGAAACCTGCTTAAACAAGTTTTTTTGAATCCATGACTCCACGGTGTCAGACATTTCATCGCTTTTTTGCAAAGCTCAAAATACCGCCTTCAGCCGTCTAAGCCAACTGGAAAGTTGTGTGCTCTTTCCTGAAGGAAAGCCCGGCTAAGCCTGCTTCGATACCCAGGCTGAGCTACTGCCCCATCATCATTTCAAGAACAAGATAATAATTTAAAAGGCTTTCTATTCGGAATAACTAAATCTCCTCATCATCAACATCTTCAATGTTTTCTTCCTCGACATTAAGCTGCCCTTCTTCAGACCCTTGAGCTGGGATATTTGACCTTATGGCTGAGTCAGAATCTTTTTTTTCGCTTGGCTCTGCCTTCCCGACAATTTCCATCTTTCCCATTCTTCCTGTCGTCAGCTGCATCTCGCCCTGCCATTCATTGACGTATCCGTTTGTAAGGTGAACCTTGTCGCCGGCCTTTACCTTGTCAATGTCATCGTTCCATAAAGTGAATTTTATGTCTCCTGTATCATCTTTTGCCAGCGCAGTTGCTACCCTGCCCATTTTCCCGAATTTCTGGAATTCCCTTGCTTCGCCGACATCAACAATATCCACAACAATGTCAATGTTCCCTTCCTTCGGCTTCAAGTCTTTTACCTGCATTTTAGGGTAATTTATTACTGATAATATATAAATTTATCCAAGAAGAGCGGCATTGAAAAGCTGAGATATTTAACAAACTTTTAATATGTCGGAAATATACCATCAATCTATGATTGATGGACGTAAGTCCAATGTAGTTGTAAAAGATGATATATTTCCGAGCATGCTCAAAAACCACCTGTCGGCATTGGATGGCTTACAAGGCTTTCAGCCCATCATGCCACTCGTCTATGACGGGTGGTTTTTGACATGTGAATGTAATGACATAACCTAATTTGGGCTCATGGTCTAGTGGCTAGGATACGACCTTCACAGACACAAAGTTTGAAACGGGTTGGGGCAGGAGTTCAATTCTCCTTGGGCCCATTAAATTATATCAAATAGTTAAACCCAGTGGAAACCGCTCCAACAGAAGCTGGAACTCTTTCTTTATATGGGAGAAGTATAAAGAAGCTTGACTATTTTTCATTTTTTACTTTAAGAAATAACTGAACTAAAACAACAGCGCCAAAAATTATATTCATCACCTGAACCGGCTTTGAACCAACAACTACTTTAAATTAATAATTTATCCCCAATGCAATTTTCGCTTCCTCTGACATCTTTTCAGGCCCCCATACAGGATTAAAAGTCAGGTCTATTACAACTTCCCCAACGCCGTCAATAGCCGAGATTTGCCTTCTTACATCGTCAAGCAGCGCAGGCCCATAGGGGCACATCGGGCTTGTGAATGTCATTAGGATCTTTACCTTGTTTCCCTCAATCTCTATGTTATAGACCAGCCCAAGGCTCCATATGTCAATCTGTATCTCCGGGTCGTTCACTTTCTTCAGGACCTCCTCTACCTGCTCTCTGGCTACCATAATCATAAGAAAACTTTTTATGTTATAAAAACTTTACCTAAAAATATGCCGCAGAAAGCCGAATTGGCAAGGTTTTGGAAGGAAAACTTTGGCTTTGGAGAAGCTGAGCTAAATGCTTTCCACGAAGTCAGGAGAGAGGATTTCATACCAGAAAATCTTAGAAATTCTGCGTACAGCGACGTGCCTTTGCCGCTTATGAGGGGAAAAACAATTTCGCAGCCGACTACAGTCATGATAATGACGCATGTCCTTGAGCTGCACCATGGCGACAAGGTCTTTGAAGTCGGAACCGGATCAGGATACCAGGCAGCAATAATTGCGAAGATAGTTGGCCAGAAAGGCAAGGTCATAAGCACGGAAGTGGTGCCTGAGCTTGTCCACTTTGCAAAGGAAAACCTAAAGAAGGCAGGAATAGGCAATGTAGCCGTTCTTGAGGAAGACGGCTCATCCGGATTCCAGCAAGAAGCGCCTTTTGACAGGATAATAATAACAGCGGCCTGCAGGGAATTTCCAAAAAGATTAGTGGAGCAGCTAAGGCAGGATGGCATCATAGTCGGCCCGGTCGGATCGCAAAATGAGCAGGAGCTTGTCAAAGGGATAAAAAACAGAAGCGGAATCCTGGACATTCAGTTTCTGGGGCAGTTCCTTTTTACGCCGATGTACGGCAAATACGGCTTCGAGGATTAATAAACCCAGGCAGAACAAATTGCTTTGCCCTGCTGGGAAAAAAGAGGTGATAGACTATCACTTTAGAAGTGATATTATCACTATGAAATGAAATATATTAATTATCACTTTAAAATGAATAAGCTTATATTTAAACTTTTCTCTTTGCGCGTATTTGTGCTGCTCATTTTTTCATTTGCATTGGCAGGGTGCGGCATAACGGGCAAAACCGTCAGCGTGCCTCATGAGATTTCAGATAAGCCGGAACTCTACTTCTGCCCGAGGCAGGACTGCGGGAAAATACTGGAAATCCATATCAGAAATGCGAGCACCTCAGTGCACTGCGCAATTTATGACATGGACTTAGCCAATGTAATCGGCGCTATCGGGAGCAAGAGCAGGTCAATTGATGTAAGGCTGGTGATGGATGACTCATCAGGAGCCTCTCTTAAGGGAAATGTCAAATTGGATGACAAAAGGCAGCTGATGCATAATAAATTCTGCGTGATTGATAAATATACGGTAGTAACAGGCTCGTTTAACCCGACAAGCAATGATAATTTCAAAAATAATAATAATATAGTAGTTGTTGATTCAAAGGCAATCGCCGATAATTTTGAGAACGAATTTGATGAGTTATGGAATGGCAAATTTGGAGCTGGCAGCAAAACCAAATATCCCATAGTTTATGTTAATGATATCAAAATTGAAAATTATTTCTGCCC
>JACOUX010000006.1 GCA_016177615.1 Candidatus Woesearchaeota archaeon
GCTTGTAAAGCAGATGAGGGGCCAAGCAGACAAAAGGCAGATTGGAAATGTGAAGTATGCTCTTGCCCAGAACATTGGAGGGGCTGGAAGCACTGTTACTGTGCATATACTTAAGAAGGTGGCAGGATGATAATAAGATGGTAATGAGCAGCTTTGAAATAAAAGAATGGCGCCCTGACAGGCCTGTTTCAAAGGGAGCTACTGCATTTCACGAAGCTGTGGCTAATTCATCGTGGATAAAAGACATTCTGAATGAGCTGTCTGCCATAGTGCGCCCAAAGATTAAGGACGGCGATATTATAGTTGATTTTGGAGCAGGCACAGGGACATCTGCAATGCTTTTACTTAATCATTTTGGGAAGAAGATAAGCCTGTGGCTGGTGGACAATTCACAATCATGGCTTGGCAAAGCCTATGAACTGCTGAACGGATTCCAGAATATCAGGTATTTTATTCTTGAAAAAAAAGGTGGTTCATACATGACACTTGCAGAGATCGTTGGAAACAATACTGTTGATCATGTTGTGTCTGCAAATACTTTTCACCTAGTACCGGATGTGGAGGAAGTTTTTATTGGGATTGCTGATGCGCTGAAAAAAGGGGGCACATTTACTTTCCAGACAGGCAATTTCATAAGAGAACACAGGCCTGAAGGCTGCCTGATGATAGATGACACTGTAAAAAGCGTGCATGACACTGCCTTGGAAATTGTAAGGACAAACAACAGGTTTAAATCCTATAGGAAAGGGCTGGACAGGCGCATAGAATTTGAAGAAGCCCAGCGCAAATTTGTATTCCCAGAGCCAAGGCATATTGATTTTTACCTAGGTGCTTTGAAGAAATCCGGATTCAGGTATCAGAATCCTACTTATATTCCTGTCAAAGTAAGATATGATGACTGGCTGAACTTCCTCAGGGTAAAGCGGCTGCAGGCAGGCATACTGCCAGAGATAGGCAGAAAAGAGCCGTCGCCGGCAGAGGAAGAAGATAGGGATGCCCTGATAACAATGGGCGCGCTAAAGCTGTTTAAGGACCTTGAGCTTAACAATCCGCTGGCAAATGAGGAATATTTCAAGATTGACATTGTTTATGTGACTGCCGTCAAAGAATAAAGATTATGTTAGAGGTATATATGGCCAACAAGAAAATTGCATTAATAACAGGAGCTTCAAGCGGAATAGGCAAGGCAATAGCATTGGAGCTTGCAAAAAGCAATGCCAATGTGGTGATTAACTATAACAGGAATGAGAAAGAAGCTAATGAAACTGTTGCTGAGGTAAAAAAATGCGGGGTTGGGTGCATTGCTGTAAAAGCTGATATATCCAAGTTTGAGGAATGCGCTTCAATGATGGAAATTGTAAAGGAAAAGTTTGGTGCATTGGATATATTGGTAAACAACGCAGGCGCTTTGTCAGACAAGACCCTAAAGAATATGACTAAAGAACAGTGGGATTTTGTATTGGGCGTAAACCTTGACGGCACTTTCAACGTGACAAAAAACGCGCTGCCATTGATAAAGGATAATGGAAGGATAATAAACATAAGCTCGATAGTCGGATTAAGCGGAAATTTTGGGCAGACAAATTATGCTGCCTCAAAAGCAGGCATGATAGGCTTTACAAAGTCCCTTGCAAAAGAGCTTGGAAAGCGAAGAATAACTGTGAACGCAATAGCTCCTGGATTCATAGATACCCAAATGACAAAGAGTGTCTCTTTTTTAAGAAGAAGCATCATAATGGCTATGATACCTCTTGGAAGAGCCGGAGCTCCAGAGGATGTTGCCGGCCTTGTTGCTTTTTTGGCTTCTGCTAAGGCAAGCTACATTACTGGAGAAGTCATATGCGTTGATGGGGGATTTAGCTTCTGAATTTCTTAACTTCACAAGTTTTATATACTGATGCGCCTTATTGCTGCGTATTGCGCATTGCGCAAAATAAAATAGTGAGGTAAATACAGATGAGATACGAGAGAGGAGGAGGGAGGCGCGATTTTTCGCGAAATTTTGCCCCTGTCAAAGTGGGCGACGAGTTGAATGTGAAGATAGAGGCAGTTGGCGAGAAGGGAGACGGCATAGCCAAGAAAGACGGCTTTGTCCTGTTTGTGCCTGGCACAAAACAAGGAGACGAGGTCAAGATTAAGGTTACGCGAGTTCTCCAGAAAGTTGGATTTGCCGAGGTCGTTGGAAAGGGAGAGGAAAGCTCTTCAGAAGAGCAGCAGGAATCCTACGAGCAAGAGCAGCCTCAGGAAAGCCAAGAGTCATCCGAGGAAGAGTATTCAGGGGAAGACTCAGAAAATTTCGGGGAAGAAAACCAGTAAGCTTTTTTTCTTTTGTTTTATTTTTTGATTAGGTTTAAATAGGTATATAGCTGTCCCCATAGCATGAGATTGTTTGTAGCCATTGACTTTAGCGAATTGAATGACTATTTTCTTTCTTTGCAGGAACTGCTGCCAAAAAATGCAAAGCTCAGCCTTACAAAATCCTTTCATTTGACGTTGAAGTTTCTTGGAGAGGTGCAACCGAATAACATTGATGATGTCACTGCCATATTAAAAGGCATAAAATTCGAGCCATTTTCTGCCTATCTTGAATCTGTTGGGATTTTTCCAACTGAAAACTACATAAGGGTTGTCTGGGTTGGGTTGAAGCCGGAAGAAAAGATAATCGGGCTGCAGAAACAGATTGACGAAGCGCTAAAGCCCTTGTTCAGGAAAGAAAAGGATTTCAAGCCCCACATTACATTGGCAAGGGTGAAGTATCCTGAAGACAAGAAGGTGTTTATAGAGCACATCAGAAAAATCGGGGTGGAAAATAAAAAAATTGAAGTTAAAGATTTTAGGCTGATTAAATCTACATTGACTTCAGAAGGGCATGTTTATGAAGATATTGGGGTATTTAAGTGCGAATAAAATTTAATCCGTAAATGCCTAACTACCTAGAAAGTTTTTTAAATCGTTCAGTTATACCGTATTGCATTGCCTACGAAGCACAAGTTGCTTCAACAACTGAGAGGCTATAAAAGCGGTTCAGATTTCTGGACTGTTAAATTTGATTATTTTTCAATAAAAAGAAAAAATAATTTTAAAAATACCAATAAAATGCCTGAAGAAAAATTTTTGGTTGCTAGAGACGTGTACCTGAAGTCCGGAATCCACATAGGCACAAAATTCAGGACAAAATATATGGAACCGTTTATCTACAAGACCAGACCGGATGGCTTGTCTGTGCTAAACCTTCAAAAGATTGATGAAAGGATAAAAGTTGCGGCATCCTTCCTTGCCCAGTATGATGAAAAAGACACTATCATAGTCTGCAGAAGAGAGAATGGATGGAAAGCAGTTGAGCTTTTCGGAAAGCTGACCGGGATAAGGACATTTGCAGGAAGATACCCTCCCGGAATACTTACTAACCCGAGCCTTGAAGAATACACAGAAGCAAAAATCGCCCTTGTAGTTGATGCCTGGCCAGACAGGAACGCGGTCATTGATTTTGTAAATGTCGGCATTCCGGTAATAGCCCTTTGCGATACAAATAATCAGTCAAATTTCCTTGACTTGGTTGTCCCGTGCAACAACAAGGGCAAGAAAAGCCTCGGCTTGTTTTTTTACATCCTGACAAAAGAATTTCTTAAGTTAAAAGGCAAGCTGAAGGAAGGCGAAGACATAATTGAGAAGATAGAGGATTTCACAGGAGAGTGAAGTTTTGGCTTAATTTGAAAGCTCCTAAACCAGCTCCAGCAAATCTTTTATTGCGCTCCTTATATTTTTGTTCTTGAATAAAACTTCATATGCCTGCTTAGCCAATGGCATTTCTATGCCATGCTTTACGCTATACTCATAGACTGATTTTGTTGTCGGGATACCTTCTGCAATCATCCCATGCATTTGTTTTTTTATCTCTTCCATTTGTTTTCCTCTCCCCAGCTGCTCACCCACAAACCTGTTCCTTGAATGTTTGCTTGTGCATGTTGCAATAAGGTCGCCAACGCCGGCAAGCCCATAGACGGTTCCCCTTTTTGCCCCGAAATGCCTGCCAAAATTGTTCATCTCCATTAAACCAAGTGTCATGATTGACGCTTTTGCATTGTCTCCAAAGCCAAAGCCGTCACAAACCCCTGTGGATATGGCAGTTATATTTTTCAATGCCCCGCAGATTTCAACTCCTGCAATATCGTTTAATTGGTACAGCTTGAAATAAGGGGCTGCAAGGCATTCTGCAGCAATTGCTGCTACCTTTTTGTCTTTGCTTGCAACAACGCTTGCAGTAGGCATTTTCCTGCTGACTTCCTCTGCATGGTTTGGGCCTGAGAGGACAGCTATTCTTGTATCCTTGCCAAGCTCTTCTTCAATCACCTGGGACATTCTCTTGGAAGGTTTATGCTCAAACCCCTTGGTTGCGCTCACAACAATCTGGTTCCTGAAATAGCGCTTGGCTCTTTTCATTGCGCTTCTTACAAATTCGCTGGGAATTGCGCTTATTATAAGCTCGGAATTTTTAACTGCATTTTTCAGCGAATGATCTGCAATTACATTGCCAGGCAGCCTTATTCCAGGAAGATATTGCGTGTTTTCCTTTCTGGACTCGATTTCCTTTGCCAAATTTTCCCTTCTTGCCCAGAGCTTTACATCAAATCCTTTTTCTCCAAGCAGTGCAGCTAATGTTGTTCCCCAGCTTCCTGCTCCTAAAATAGAGATTTTTTGCATGATCCTTATTTTAAAAATTTCATTAATTTATCGGAAAACGCCAACTGCTTTACATTAAATAAGTAATTGCCCAATAAATAATCTACTTCTGCCTTGTATCTTATTTTTTCTTTTTCCAGCACTTTTAGGAAATCCATCCCATATTTATACTTTACAACCTCGTCATTCTTTGAAAGCAAGATCATTAAGTCCTTGTTTTTAAGGTTATTTACGTTGTTTGCAGGAGAAATTTCCTTCCAGTGCATCTTTAAGGAATGCAGCTGAATGCCGCTCTTAATGAGATTTTTTTTACCCTGCCAACCATTAAGCTGTTTGAGTTCCAAACGCATTCTGCCAAATCACTCCCGACCGTGCACAGGATTACTTTCATTTTAGCTTAGTGTATTCCTGTTTGCATAATCCCGCAATTTCTTTCATTATTTGGTTTGTTGCCTTTCTCAATGCCCTTTTATTGATTGCTTTTTTCTGGTACTCTGTAAAATGAATTGGCGTGCCTATGTTTATGGTTGCCTTCTTTAATTTAGGGACGAGCTTCCCCTTCGGCAGTATTTCAAAGTTTCCTATCAATCCGACAGGCACAACAGGAACTTTTGCTTCAAGTGCAAGCCTTGCGACCCCGGTTTTTGCCTTCTGCAGCCTGCCGCTCAGGCTCCTTGTGCCTTCAGGATATATGCCTATTATTTTTCCTTCTTTCAGGGCTTTGGCCGCCCATCTCAATGCCTTTTTTCCCCCTGATTCCCTGTCAACAGGAATTGCCCCGGCATACCTATGCCATATTCTTGCAGCTATATTGTTAAAATGCTCTTTCTTTGCAAGAAAGTGAAGCTTTTTGTTTAAATGTGGCACAACAATGTATCCCAGGCAGAAATGGTCCATGTAGCTTGTATGATTTGCTGAAATTATGAACTGCCCATTTCTTGGAATATTTTCAATTCCTTTGATTTTTCCAATCCATAGCCTGACTATTGGGAACAGTATCCTTTTCCCGATTGGGTATACCATTTTAGTAATTGTATTCCTGTTCTATCAGTTTTGCTATTTTCTTCATTATTCCCCTTGTTGCTTGATGAAGCCTTTTTTCACTGGGATTTTTCTGAGTGCCAAGAAAAACTGGCTTGCCGAATTTTACAGCGCACCTTTTGAATCTTGGAAACCAATTTCCCCTCGGAAGCACCTTATAGGCATCTATGATTCCCATAGGTATTACAGGAGCTCCCGAAATAAGTACGAGCCTTGCAACTCCAGTATATGCCTTTTTTAGCTTTCCGTCAGGGCTTCTTGTTCCTTCTGGAAAAATCAGGATAATCTCCCCTTTATTTAGAAGATATAATGCCTTTTTTATTGATTCTGCATTTTTTTCCGAATCATAATTTTTTCCTACAAAAACAGGGATACATTTGCCCCATTCCAATATGGCCTTAGTGATTGGATTGTTCCAGTAGCTGCTGTTTACCAAGCCGTGTATCTTCTTATTCAGCTTAGGGACCAGTATTGTATATGGAAGCAATGTATCGTAATAGCTTGAGTGGTTTGCTGCTATGATAAATGGCCTGCTGACTGGCACGTTTTCGATGCCTTCAGCTTTTCTGAGCCAGAGGTTATAGATGGGTGGTACAGTTAATTTGCCAATAGGATAAACCATAGCTGGAGCTATTGAATAATAGGTTAAAAAGTTTTTGTTTTAAAAAATAAAAAGAAAAATCAAAATACGCTTATTCCACGTCTTTTATTCCGGATTCATCAACATAGAATCCGGCTTCGCTTTCGGGAAGGGATGGGCTATCAACAAGTTTGGCCACTCTTGTGCCTTTCTTGCCTTTCCTCAGGTAAACCCTAAATGTTGAGGCATGCGCCACAATATGGCCGCCTATTGCCTGTGTGGGATCTCCAAAGAAAACATCTGGCCTTGCCATAACTTGATTAGTGACATAAACGCAGAAGTTATGTGCATCTGCAAGCTTCAGCAAAGTGTGCATATGCTTGTTGAGCTTCTGCTGCCTTTCTGCCAAAGTGCCTCTTCCTATGAATTCTGCCCTGAAATGAGCAGTCAATGAGTCAACCACAACAAGCTTAACATTCAAGCCCTGCTTTTTTATCAGGTCTTCCACTTTTTCAGCCAAAAGCATCTGATGATCAGAGTTATAGGCTCTTGCAACCTTTATGTTTTTGAGAACTTGCTCTTCATCCATGCCCGCACCTTTTGCCAGCTGGATTATCCTTTCAGGCCTGAAGGTATTTTCTGTGTCAATGAAAACTGCAACAGCATCCTTGTCAACCTTTTGGCATTGGACAGCCAATGCATGGCCTATCTGGGTTTTTCCAGAGCCGAATTCACCAAAGCACTCAACAATGGCGCCTGTTTCAAAGCCGCCTCCCAATAAAGAGTTTAATGCCTTGCTTCCGCTCTGTATTCTGATTACTTTTTCCCTTCTTTTTAGAAGCTCTTCTCCTGACTCAAAGCCCATCTCCAAAGATGACCTTGCAACTGCAATAAGCTTTTTCGCCAAAACATCTCCCATGCCTGTTGCGTCTATCAGCTCTGACGGAGAAGCAACAGCTATGCTCATCAAGTCTGTGAATCCAACTGCTATCAGTTTTTCAGCAGTTGCTGCTCCAACGCCAGGAAGGTCATATATGGTCTTTTCCTGCTTTTCCATCTTTATTTCTTTTCTTTTTCTCCTTGAATCCTCTTTTGATTCAACTTCAACTATTAATTCCTGTTCCATGTTATTCACCTTGTTTTTTTATATTTATGGTTTTGGAAGAAGCCTAAATGACTTCTTCTATTATGTCCTCTTCAACATCATAGGCTGAAGAGACATTATCTTGCTCCCTCAGAACTAGGTACTCGTATGCTTTTCCGAGAACTAATTTTGCCTTTGGCAAGTCATTGACTCTGAAAGAGCCGGCAGTCTGCCATAAGCCGTTTTTGTCTTTATACCTTCTTTGCAGAGAAACAGTTCTGTAGCCAATCACTTCTCCTGTCCTGCTTTTTCCTTGGTTCTGCCATATTGTGGCAGTTATTACTCCTGTGCTGAATTTCTTTTCAGGCACGTTTCTACTTTCCATTTTTACCACCCATAGTTGCTATTCGCGTTTTGTTTCAAAGTCTCCTTGATTATGGACAAGCTAGGGGCTTAGGCGGATTTACGCCATTGCCTAGCACATCCCAGAGACTGGGTAAAATTGCCTTGCGACAACTTTAAGGGATATGATACGGAGCTAGTTTATATATTTCACAGCGCCATGTCCAGTGTCCAGTGGTACTCTGGTATATATATTGGAGAATATAGTATAAGGTCACTACAATAATCGGAGATGTAGAAAAGTTCGCTTAAAATGTGTTAGGCAGGAAGTTTTTGAGCTGCCATTATTAATGTTAAACCGAAAGTCCTTTACGTTGGTGGCTTCGTATAAAATAGAGTATTATGCGGTTCACTTCGTTCTCCTAAGTTTTTACTATAATAATTTAATTTTATTTTCTGGAGAAGTAGCTAAGCACAAGTTTTCAAATCCATCCAGATTAATTGTATACTCTACTGTTCCGACTCCCGATGGCAAACCTTTATTAAAAGAATTGATTGTTAAACGTGGAAATTCATCTTTAACACTATATAATTTTTCATCCACTACTCTAAATTTGAATTTGTTATATTCTTCATCATGAAGCGGAGAGTACCCAGTAACAGCTAAGGTGTTTTCAAATAGTGATAAAGCATCAAGATTATCTTTGAGTTTTTCTTTAAATAAAGAAATAAATTCTGGAAGGGTATTTTTGGAACCTTGTTCTTCACGAAGGCGTAAGCTAAAAAATAATAAATCTCCTTTTTCAGGTGGTGATAACTGTTCTAACCCATGAATTTTATGTATTCTGTATTGTACGTTTGTTGTTGCCTTAACTTCAATAGAATTACTCTTTGATTCAAAGTCATGTCTGCTTGAAAAAGGTCCACGCCACATTTTGATAGCATCAAGATATTTAATTCTTGGAAGTAACCAATGATATAAAAACCACAATTCTGCAATAAGACCGATTAATTCTTCACGTGATAATATATCCCTTGGAGGAGTCCCCCAGAAACGACGCCATTTAGCAACAACATTAGCAATAACTTCTTTTGGCTTACTTTTTTCCAATTTTTCAGCAATTTCGCCCCCTATTGCATTAAAGATAACATGTCCTGAATTGTCATGACAAATTATATCTATATACTTTTGGGATTTAGAGTCCTGAACAATTAAATCTCGTGTAACTATAACAAAACCTCTACTTTGAGAGTCATTAAATTCTTCATCTTTTTCATTTAATAGTATAAGTAGATGGCGTTGTTTGTTAGCGTCAAGACCGGCATATAGTTTTCTAGATAATTCTGGTAATGCAAGATGAGCAACGACTTTATCACCAGTGGGAGATTCAGATTCCAAATTCTTCCAGATTTTATCATCAAAAATCATTCAACTGGCCTCCAAGAAATAGTTCCTTCTAAAAACGCCTCTACGGGCTGTGGATGTTCCGAACGTGGAAATGAAATAGCAATACCTATTAAATCTCTTGCATTAGGGCTATTTGAATTAGCATAAAGTGTGTGTCGCATTATACCCTTACTTTTAATAGGAGTAGAATGTCTACTTATGGGGTAAATCAAAATCAATCCTTCTTTCGGAGATCTAACTTTTCGTGCAGCTTTATTTTCTGCAATATTTTCTTCTTTCGAGATTTCATTCACTTTTTTTATCTCTTCTTTTGATAAACCAATAGATTCATCTCCGGGACTCGTTATTACACCCAGTGATTCCGAATCTCCTAGTCTAGTACGGCTAATTTGTCTGATTTTTGTTTTCAATCCCCAATCGACTTCACCAAGATTTGAATCCAAACTTTCACGACCACAAACCGCAATAGTCCATTTTATCAGTTCATTCTTAGATACTTGTTTTTCTATATAAGAGGATATTAGTGGTAGTGATATATTACGTGCACCTTCGTCAGTTACATACTTGTTTAAGAATTCCACAATTTTTTGAGCAGGCACTTCCGACCATAATGGGCCTTTTTTGTACATTTTAGGTTCCCCCAAGTTAGATAAAAAATCTTTCACTAAATTGAGATTTTGGTCTGCTTGGTATGCTAAATCTCCAAGTTTGTTAAGTGGGAATTTGAAAGTTTGCTCTATATGTTCACTGTAGCTCTGCGCAATAGTTGTTTCAGATGCATATCTTCGTTTTAATCTACTAGTAACTTGCATTTGAGGATGTGTCTTAATACGCATACCGACCTCCAGAGGAGTTAGTAATTGCTCTTCGAATACTTGAAGATCGTTACGCAATTGATGTTCTACGAAAGCTAAATCCCTAAACCAATCAGCTAGTTCGGCAGTTGTGTAAATCCTCGTTAAATCCTCATAACCAAAACGGAATCCAAACCATCGTCCCATTTGCATTAGTGTATCATACATTACAGTTCTTCTTACAAAAACACTAACTAGCAACCCTTCTAAGGTTAATCCCCTAGAAAGTTTGTTACCACCAATTGCAATCGTTTTAAGAGTTGGTTCTGCTTCGTAATCTAATACCTCACCCGTGGCACTATTGATAGTTCGTATTTGAATTGATTCAAAGAATGTTCCAATATACTGTTCAAGTTTTGCAAAATCTATTACTTTATTAGGATGTAGTTGTTCAGTTACAGGTTGGAAATCTTCTTCCCATAAACTTTGGAATCTTTTAAGAATCCCATTATTCCTGTCGTAGCGCCATTCATCCCTTAATTCTGTAAATTTTTTATCCACAGCAGCATAGATTTGCAATTGATCATTAATACGAAAACTAATATGAATAAGCATAGTTGCTGGAAAATCCTCTTCGCTTCTGCATTTTCTTGCTGCTCCAGCTAAAATAAAGCTTAGAATTGCTCTTTCAATTGCTGGCGGTAGTTTAGACTCCTGTAATTCAATCAAATCTTCATCAGAAATATTTCTAATTACGTCCATTCCTTCAATGGAATCTTCAGAAATATCATCCATACGTCCAAATAATTCTTCTGCACCAAAATAACCAGAAGGTTTTGGTAAATCCACCATAAAATTTTTTGGATACAAGTCATCACTAACATTAGGATCATAATTATCATGAGGTATTAAAATGTTAGCAAAAGGAGTTGCAGTATAGGCAATATAGACCTTGCGATTAAATCGGTTCAATAAATCACGAATTAATTCATTAATAACAGATGGGTCTTCATAATTTTCAGGTATCTCATCACTTTTTGGTTGGTATGAGCCCCTTGTATCTATACTGGCTAAGTCTGCCTCATCATCTATTACAATTAAAGGTATTGTTTGCATTACTTCTTTTGGCGCAGATTTCAACCACTTAAGTAAACGTCGAAGCACAAAACCGTTTTTCTTCACAACAAGCAGTACTGGTTGTGATCCTTGTAAAGCAGCATTATTTGTAAAACCCGGATCAAAATCACCATCTAATTCTTCACGTGTGAATTCAAACCATTGTTTGCCAATTGGAGGCAATGGTACATACTTACCTTTTGTTGTACCAACTATTTCTCTTTTTAATCTTCTGTGTGTTTGCAAGCGCAATCCATTGTCAATACCGGAAAGAACAATAATTAATCTATAACCAGAATCAGCAGCTTTAGCTATTAAAGCAGTATAATTGGATGTTTTTCCGCTTTGCACATATCCTAATACCAATCCTTTTTTGTCAAATGGGTTTGTACCATTAGGCTGTGGAAGTCTTGCCAAGATTCTATCAGTTTCTTTATCCAACGATTGAACTGAAGGATTAGGCCATCCTTTTGTAGTTAGTATATATTGTCTCAACGTAGGCCAATAATACCATCCAGACCGGTCTTGCTTACTTAACCATTCCACATAATCTTTATCGTCTGTTAACATACTTGCAGGGCGCAAAATGATAGTTTTTTCTTCCTCCAAGACCAGTCGAATACGCTTTCTAAAATCACTAGGTATTACTGGGTTATCCACAGCTTCATCTATAGAGATTCCGGTTGAGGTTATGAACCTCGCCAAACCGAGTGCTTCCGCATAATTCATTTTTTATTCTCCTTTAAACAATGCCTTACGTAATCTTTGAAATATACTTTTTATTACGTGCTTTTCTTTTTCAGTAGCTAAATTGTTAGCCTTTTCTTCAATTTCATCAAGCGTAAACAGATTTTGCGTGAATAGACTTTGTTCATTTGGGTTGTAAGGATTATCTCCAAAATGCAAAAATGATGAACCCTTTGAGTCTGTCTGATTTTTTAAAGGAGGGGTATGGTCAGGTTTGTGGTGAGGTTTAGATGATGATTTATTTTTTCTATCATAATATTCCCTTGCTAATTTTACAATTGGACTTATAGTTTCATCTATTAATTCTCTTACTTGCATTGGCAATTGAACTGTCATTTTAGCAACATTTATTTTAAAAGCATTATCAAATTGTGGAGAAAAACTAAGCTCTATACGACATAATTTAGTATGTTCGTCAATAGTTCTTAATCCACACCATCCACCACTTTGTATCATTCTATTAGAACGATAAATGTAAAACCCTTGTTGTTGATTCCAGTTTGCGGGACCTGCTGAATTTTGAAAAGCTCCAAATGATGTAAATTCCTCTTTAGCTGGGAGTATATAGGGTTTCAATATCAAATCTCCAGAAATTCCTTCATGTTCTAAATCTATTTTTATTTCTGAAAGTTGTTTTGAATTGGGTTCTTTACGGGCAAATGGATCCCAAGGTCCAATCTTGTTGTTATTTATGAATATTTCCAATTTTTTTCCGGGTATTTCGTTAGAGAGAAACTTATGGAAAACCATAGCCAAATATTCTTCTAACTCCCGACACATAGAATTTAATTTTATTCTAGCTTTATCTCCATACGGGCGCTTATAACCAAGAATTCTATCTAACTTTTCCCATAAAACTACTATTCCAGTTTGGTTTTTTAGTGGATCATACAGGACTTCAATTAATTTTTCATTCTTAGGAGAAAAAATTTCCCATCTATTCACTTTTTCAATATGGTCTAAATCCCAAGTAAAGCTTACTATATCTTTTGATTTATCTTTTCTACTTGCAATAGAAAAGCATTGGCATTGACTCATTGATGCAGTCTTTAAACCTAATCCAAATTTACCCAAATCTTCTTTATGATATGTTCTTTCCGACCCATACCTCATAGCTTCCTTTAACTCGGACATGCTCATACCCTTGCCATTATCTGATATTCTCACAAATGAATTATTTCCACTGAAAATAACCTGGATATCAACTATTGAGGCACCTGCTTCAATTGAATTATCAACAAGGTCAGCTACAGCTGTAGAAAAATCATATCCGATATCACGAAGTGATTTGATTAACCTTTTAGCACTCGGTATTAATTCGTAAACTTCTTCAGTTTTTGAAATATTCACTTTTTCCACTCCCCAACTTTTACTAACTTAATATCTAAGTATTTAAGTAATAACTTTAAGTATTCCCTCAGCAATTGCTTTACCTAACAAAGGAGGGACTGCATTTCCTATCTGTGTAAATTTCGAAGTTCTTGAACCTTCAAAGTAATAATCATCTTGGAAAGATTGAATCCTAGCTGCCTCTCTTACTGTTAAAGATCTTAATTGATTTATATCGGGATGAATATAATAATGGCCATCTTTCGCTATGTGTGCTACTAGAGTATGGGTGGCAGGTTCATTGGCTGCTACAACTTTATATCTATCGAGAAAGGAATGAGTATTTTTGTGAGTTTTTAGAGAATTCGGGACATCTGTATATTTTAGTCTGAGGTTTTTTTCATCCCACAATTTTATTGCTTTCTTATAGATTATCAAATCCCTTCTATTATGAATTCTGGCAACATGATCTGTTGGAATGTCACCTCTTTTTCTTATTTTTGTCTTAATCAGATAACCAGATGGTCTTTTCTTATACCATGCAACTTCAAGGTTTTCGCCTGGATTAATGTTAGGCAAATCTCCTAGGACATCTTTAACCTTCCATTTATTTTTTACTGGCGTTAATTCAGGATATTTTAGATTTAAATCCTTCCTCCATCCTACAATTATTACTCTTTTTCTTTTTTGAAGAACACCAAATTCAGAGGCATCAAGAGTTCTATAGTCTATTATATAACCGGCATTGTCAAAATAAGATATAATATCTTTGAAAAGCTGACCTTTCCCAGCCGATAGAATCCCGGGCACATTCTCAAAAACAAACATTTTGGGCCTAAATTCCTTTAAAAATTGTGTGTATTGTTTGTAAAGATGATTTCTGGCGTCCTTTTCTTTAGCATATGGATCTCTTGCTCTTCCAACAAGCGAATAAGCTTGGCATGGTGGTCCTCCGATTATAATATCGACATTTTTGCTTTTTTTATAATTTTCATTTGACCTGATTTTTGCAAAAATACCTTCAATTGTTTCGTCAGAAATCGTTTCATTTATTACAATTTTTGTTTCTGATTCTGGGACTTGGGAATATAATTGTTCCCTAGTTATTTCCTTCTTTAAATATTTTCTATAAAGGCCCAATTTTCCAGTTTTTTTAAGATAAAAATATGCTAATCTGGTTTTGAGCGTCATACAGGCCTCAGAATCCATTTCAACAAAAGCTAAAGGGGTAAAACTATTTGATATAAAGAATTCACTTAATCCGCCTGCTCCGGCAAACAGGTCTATAAATGTTAGACTCATACATAATTATTTTCCTGTACGAGAGTATTTAAAACTTCGCATTTTCTAGGTGGAAAAACTTGAATATTTGTTTATTATAGACTTATGGCATTTTTTAGGATTTTTAGATACCTCATGCTCCCAAAATCTCAGAATAGTCCATCCCTCACTTTTTAGCAATTCTTTGACTTTTTTATCCCTTTTCACATTCCCTTTTATTTTATTAATCCAGAACTTTGGGTTACTTTTTGGCTGTATGTAACACTTTGGGCACATATGCCAAAAGCAACCATCTACAAAAATTGCTATCTTTTGTCTTGGAAATACAATATCTGGCTTACCGGTTAGTTTATAATTTATCCTATAACCCTTCACTCCAGAAGCCGATAGTAATTTTCTCAAAATAATCTCAGGTTTTGTATTCTTACTCCTAATCATTGACATATTATAGCTTCGCTGTTTTTTTGTATGGACATCTGACATTTTAGATTATAATTTTCTGCATGAAATGTCTTAATTGTGATTTTCCAGTTTTTTCATTTTTATGAAATTCATTATGGTGATTTTTACAAAGAAAACATATACTATTTCGTTTTGCATGAGTTATAAGAAAGCCTTTCATAGTTCCATATAGATCAAACTTAAATAAGCCTTCATTAAGTAATTCTTTGTTTTTCTTCGCAGAATCTATAAATATCTGTGGGCGGTTTTTTCTTAAATGAACAGTATCTATTTGTTTGTTATCAGAACAGCCCCCATACTGGCATTTTCCTATGCTTTTCTTCTTTGAATGAAAAAAATCACGAACAATGTTCCTTGTTTCTCCAGACATTGCACTATAAAATTTCTTTTCTGATTCTGCAATTATAAAGACATTCTTATATTTGTGTAGATTAACGGGTTGATTTAATTTGATAAATTCGTTAACGGTTCTTTCTTTTTTTACTTCAAGTTGCCTAATAGCATTCTTACATTGATTTATCGAGTGTAGGAAAAGTTTACCCTTATCATAATTAGTTAATTTATATTTTTTTAATATGTCCCATGAAAACCATCCCTTGGTATTATTATGACCCAATAATTTATCTAATTGTCTTGTAGACAACCCTGATTTCAGAAAGTTGATTAGTACACCATACTCTTTTTTATTCATATGTCAAAGAATAAGGTTTAGATTTAAAAAAGTTTTCCATCTTTGGAAATAATATACTACCCTTAAAAACTACGCCACCAACGGACTTTCGGCAGCTCAAAAACTCTTCGCTCACGAATTTCATTCGTTCGCTTGGTGGAATTTCCGCTTCGCTTCAATTCCACTCGCCTAACACTCGCAAGGCAAACTTTTTCTCGCTTCGCTCAAAAAAGTCTCGAGTGCTTCTCGCCTCGAGCCAAATGTCGCCTTGCTCTGTACGTTAGGCAAGAAGTTTTTGAGCTGCCGTTGTTAACGATAAGCCGAAAGTCTTTAACGTTGGTGGTTTCGCATAATCTCTGTAGATTATACGGTTCGCTTCGTTCTCTGAAATCTGATTCATTAACATAGTTATAACTTATTTATTATAAGCTTAGAATTATTTTCTGGCAATCCTCTTTTTCTTCTCAGGCTCTTTGAGGTAATTGTCCCTGCTGGAAACTTTCTGCCCGCTCTTTCTTTCGAGCTCTTTTCTTGCAATGCCAGCTACTAATCCGCCTTCCTTGGCTGCAAGCTTATTCTGAACAAACCCTTTTGCATCTTTGTTTTGAGCAATTCTTGTTGTTGATGCCTCTCCAAGCATCGTAAATATCAACTCAAGGTCATTCATATGGTCCCTTAAGTTTTCTGCTTTTAATCCTTTAATTTTTTTGTATTTCTTTGGGGTAAGACCAAAAGTAGCTTTTGAAATTTCAGAAGTAAGTATCGCAAATTCTTTTCCTTCATTCACGCCCCTGTTTTTCCATTCCTTAGTCAGCTCATCCCTTACTGCAATGCCCCTTACTCTTTTTTCAATCCAGTCATCTGAATATCCTTTTGCTTTGTAGATTTCCCTCATCCTTTTTTGCGCTATTTCCGGATTTTCTATCTCTTTGACCCGTTCGTAGCCCACTTGTGCAAGCCATTGCTTGAAAGGCTCTGCTTTAGGGGAAGGGATTGATTGAATTATTCTAAACATTGATTGTGTATTGGCGCAATCTGTCAAGTAATATTTTCCATCAGATGAAGGTAGTTTCAGTTGTCGACAAAATATCGATAACTCGGTTCCAGACTCCATTTCCCTTATTTTTAGCCTGTACCAGTAGTCCTTAGCATCTGTACTTTCTGTAAGCGCTGCCACAATGTCTACAACAGAGAAATGCCATTCATTATTATGCCAAATTCTTCTTATTTTCCTGTCTTGGAAAACCACAAGCGATTTTTCTTTATCCATTTCAAAGAGTGATGCGCAATTCCTTTAAATATTTTAGGCAGGCATGTCCAGTGTCCACTGCTGCTGCAATAAATAGATTGAAGAATATAGTTTAACTGTTAAAACTAGTTACCTTGCACTCTCTTCAATTCCTCTTCCGGATTCGGGTTTGGATCAACATTCTGGGCTACAAACTCCAGCCGGTTAAACATTGGATTATTGTTTGCCCTTCCGATTACCTTTATTATTGTTCCCAGCAAATTATTTTTCACGGCCTCAAATTCTGCAGGCTCGCTCCTGAACTTCATAAGCTGCTCCTGGCTCATGCTCAGCAGCTTCTCTACCTGGTTCCTGAAGAAAACGCACCTTATTGTTTCTGTGCCGTCATCAAGCACCGCGTTCATTACATAAGAGTATGAGGGTATGACATTTCCATGCTCGTTGCAGACAAAAAGGTCAGAGCTTGGCTTTGCCCTTTTTGCGCATCTTGGGCATACTTCATAGAATTTTATGTCAAAGGCCTGCACTATAGTTCCAAGCAATTCTATATCGATGTCGTTTTCCTTCAGCTCTTTTATTTCTTTTCTCCTGCCTGATGCAACTTCAACAACTTCCTTTACTACCTCACCCTTGGGATTAATCAAAAGCTGGCTCCTGTCATTAAGGTGGATTTCTTTCCTTCCGTTATTTTCCCTTACATAGCCTCCTAAAACCTTAACGATAAAGCCCTGCGCAATATTGGCTGTTAGGTCTGCCTGCGAGCCCCACAAGACAACCCGTATAGTGCCTGTTTCATCCCCAATGAGCATTGATGCTACTTTTCCGCTTCTATTTTCGGATGAAAATTCCCTTATTTCGTAGACCTGAAGCACCTTTCCAACGGTTTCAACATCCCTCATCCCTGAAATTATGTTTTTTATCTGCAGCCTGCCGCTTAACGGTTCGAAAATCTTGACGCCAAGCTCATTGGCAACGATATGTGCAGCGCCTTCCTTGCTTATCAATCCTGAGAGCTGCTTCAGCTTCTTGTCTATCCGATCTTCTATCTCTCCGGCCATCATGCCTGTCTTTTCGTTTATCTTGAGAATTATCTCTTCATAAGGTATCTTAATCATAGCAATCGGGTTTGATAAATAGTTTATAATGGTTTTGTTTTTTACCTTATTTTAACCAGAACTGAATCAAAATCATCTTTATACTCGTTTGAGCTGCTGTCTAGGGCTGTTACTGCAAATCTGTACTCCTCGCCATTTTCCAGTCCTTCGATTGCATACTCGCATGACGTGAGTGCTGGATTATCGCAGCTGGCCTGCTGCAAGGTTGCATACTCATTGGCAGTTGAATCATCTTTTATGTTGAATCCTGAAAGCAATGACTCTTTCTTGTAATAAACCCTAAACCACTTAAGGTCTTTGTTATCGCTGCCATCAAGATTCTTAATTGGCTTGTTCCATTTCAGTTTGGCTTTCTTATTCTCGATTGGTTGAGCTTCAAGCCCAGAAATCCTTTCAGGAGCCAAATCATCATTTGATGCAAATTTATCATAATTATTATTTAGTGTAAATACATACGTATTGCCTTTTAATGAATAGTCATTTCCTATCTCTTCACCTTCGCTGTTGACTGCGGTGACGGCAAAATTGTATTCTGTATTGTCTTTAATGCCTGCCAAAAGGTAGATAAACTTGCCATTTTCATTGTTTTTTGGCTTTAGATAATATAATTTGTTTTTCTCAAGCGGTTTTCCGTATTCCGAATACTTGCAGGATTTCCCTATAGGATCGAATATGCATGCACTCAAATCTATCTTTTCGATTTCAGCTGGATTTTCAGCGCTGACCAAGAGATTTTTGACATAGGGATTTTTCTTTATGTCCTCTTTCTTTTCTTTAATGAAATCCTTATCCTTAGAGTAATAGATTGAATATGATTTTGTGCTGTGGTCTCTACTTTCTTCCCACACAAGAACTGCTGCGCCCTCTGCGTTAATTGCGTCAACTACCTTAATGCCTGTTATTGGCTTTGGAACAGGCTCTGGAAAAGTGACTGCAAACCTGTAAATAATGTCCCTCAGCTTTACTGCCTTGTCTGAGCTGTCATAAGCATAAACTCTTGCATTGCTCTTTTTGCAGAATTTCATGCCTTTTATTTTTGGAAGGTCAATTATCTTATTTACCGGCGTGCTCGGCTCAAATCCCTTTTGCTGCGCTTCGTCTATGAATTTTAGCTTGCCTGCTGCCTTGTAAACAAGTATCGTCTTGCTTAATTCGATTTTCTTGTTGTCCTCTGTTTCGGCGAAAAATGTATCTATTGATGGGTTCCCGTCTTTATATTCAACCCTCAGGAAAATTTCTTTTGCACCAATGTCTTTTGCATCCTTGTTATCATAGCCAGTATAATAAAGGCCGAAATCCAGTTTTTCCTTTGTTAATAAATTTTCAATTCCTTCATAAAGCTCCGCACTGGCACTGTCCTGCATGTTAGAAAGGATTATCCTGAAAACCCTGTACCCATTACCCTTATTGATGGCTCCATTTTTATCAAAAGAAAGCCTGCAAACTACATTTTCCTCTTTCAGATTTTTGCAATCCCTTAATTTATCAGAAAAATCCGACAAAATGGAATCTTCTTTTTCTTCGCATGCCCATCCAAGCTCGTCTGATTTTTCCTTAAAGCAGCCTTCGATGTCATCTCTTTTTTTGCATGCAGATACAGCTTCGCTTAACTGCAGTTTTAATTCTACATATTCCCCTTCAAAATCATAATCTACTTTTGCCTTGAATGATGGAATTATCGAATAAGTGCCTATGACATTTTCACTTGTACCAGTCCTTGCAGCTGCAGCGCCTGTTATTATCGGGCTGTTATTGGTGTAGAATATGATGCCAACTGCCAGAATCGGAATCAGCATCAGCAAAACCAGGTCCTTTGCTCCCATTTTAAGCCCACCCGTATTTCGGATCCTGATCGGGTTTTTTCCCCAAATCAGCTAATGTAATATGCCCAGGAGGCAATCCTATCCTTTCCCAATCAAAATTCGGAGAAGGGTCCCACTTTCCACCATTGTTCGGCACTTGGTAATGTGAAATGACGTGTATGTTATCAATTGTTATTGACGGCCACCGTTTAGCTATGTCATTTATCAGGCTCTTGATAGAAGCATATTGCGCATCGGTAAAATTCATATCTTTATGCGCAGTATTCACTATTTCTATTCCTATTGACCTAGAATTGTATACCCCTGCATGCTGCGCGCTCTTGCTTTCGTCAACAACATAGTAAATTGTGCCGTCCCTGTTGTCTATGATGTAATGAACAGAAAGCCTTCTTGCTTTAAGCGCGTTGTAAGTTTTGTATGCTGCATCATCTCCTGTGTGGTGAAGAATTATCCTGTCAACAGCAACTCCTCTTCTTCTTTCAGGTGCTGGAAGTTTGTACTTGTCAGAAACTGGAATTCCAGGCTTTGTTGTTTTTGGCCCGATATATCCTGTGGCTATGGGTTCTGTAGATGTTGTTTTATCGTAAACTAACGCTCCCGTTGCGCCTGCCTCTTTAAGAATTTTAAATATTAATGGGGACTTTGCTTTTCCGGTTATTTCTATGCCATTTTTAACTTCATAGTCATAATTGCTTATTGGCAATGCTTCCGGATAATTTGATAAATACTGGTTTAAATCCTCATTAAATAAATATTTCAGATTGTCATTTATTGATGTTGTTTCCATGCAGGAGATTTCTTCATAATCGTCTTTGGTTTTCTTCAGCCGGTACAAAACATAAGCATCTTTGAATTTTCCGCATTCATGCTTTTGGATAATAGAATTGTGGTCATCCTCTATTTCCAGAACTCCGCCATTTTTTGCGAGATCATAGATTGATTGCTGAAGAGAATTTTTGGCCGATTGCTGAATATACAGCAAAGCTTTTTCCCCTTCATTCGCTGCATTTATAAGATAAAAATCATGGTCTCCGATCTTTCCATTAAACTGGACATGTGTGCCTTTATATAGGAAGAACACTGCAAGGCCAACCAGAAACCCTATTATAATTGCATATTGAAATCCGAATGCCTTTTTGTTCATTTTTTAACACCTGTATCTGATAACTGCACGAGCAAAAGCCTTACATTGAGGAGTGATGGCTCATCGCCAATTTTAACCGGCAGATATGCTGTTGCTGCCTCTTCCCTTGTCGTGCTCATGCTAATCATCGCCCTTACAAGAAAATTGTTGGGGTTTTCAGACAATATTGTGTTGCTGTTTTGGTCTTCTATAATTATAATCCAGTCATTGCTGTAATACTGATTGAAAAAATTTCTTATCAAAGATTCCAAAGCTGCGTAATCATTATTGTAATATGAATGGATTATTATGTCTGAAACTTCGTATCCGCTGCTTCTTTGGCTAAGAAAAGAGTAAAGGTTTGACTGAGCGTCTATTGCTTCTTTTTGCCTGCTGAGTTCGTTCAATACCGTATTTTCTTTTGAAACATTGCTTATCTTTATCCAGATAAATCCCACTACCAGAAAGATCATGACTATGAATAAGGCCACGGCCTCGTCAGTCGGAGCTCCTCCATTTTTGTTTCGCAGCATTTTTTTATTTTTTAACATTTTGCATCTCAATTGTCAAGCCTGCATTGTAAAAATTGCCCGAATGCATTACTACAATCGGAATTCTTTCCTTTTTTTCAATCGGCCTGTTGTCATTCCAGTTTGATGTGAAAATAGATTTTGGCAAGTCTGGAAGAGCTGCATCTGAGCCTAGTGTCAGCTTAAGCGCAACATTATCTCTAGCAAGCCCATACATGCAGCTGTCAAGATTTAAATCATTAAACTTTTCGTAATCAAGAGTTCCGGAATGGATTAACCTAGTATCTGCATCTTCAGCAGCAAGGCATTTTGGTGACCTTAATATTCTGGCAGCCAAAAAATATTCTTCAAGATTGGCCTTTATGACAGCCACTTCTGATTGTGAAGTTGAGATTATTATTACAAAGAAAATGGCTGCAAACCCGAGAACTATTCCTGATATTATCCAAATCGGGAAATCTGTAGGAACCCACATCTCTGACTCTGTTCCTTTTTTTGATGTGGATATTTTTTTTACCATTTTTGGTTATCCCTTAGGCTAGATCCTGCACCGCCCGGCCTTCCTCCGCCGCCCTCAAGTGCTCCAAATATCCATATCTTTCCGCTTATTTTTTCAATAAGCAGCGTTTCAGAATTCTCTACTATCTTCTCAGGAACAGGCTGCCCGATAAAATTATATTCAGCTGACGTAATGTCATATTGGCCAAGAATGCTTCTGTACACTTTGACTGTATTGCCGCTTACAGAAACAGTATGGCTGCTTAAATCCTGCTTATATTCAATTCTTGCATCGCCCGGGACTGCGTACAAGCCGTCAATTATCAATGCGATGTCTTTTGCAACAGCAATCTTGTAGTAAAAATCCTTGCTTGCATAGGATCTTCCTGCCTGAAGAAAAGACACGACTATAAGGCCGATTGCCACGGCAACTACAAGAGCCTTATATACAAGCTGCCCCTTTTTTTGCATGCATAGCCTGTTTGAATGATAATTTATATTACTTTTGTTTTGATAAAATCAAGCTAGGTAAAGCATGGCAATTCAGGACAGACTGCAACATAGTCAACGCTGCCAAGATTCTCCTTTTCAATAGCTATGGTTATTCTTCTGTCTTTGCCTTTCGGAATCCCGCTTAATATTTTTAAGCTCGTATCTCTGACAAAGAAAAATCCGTTTTCCCAATATGGGTAGGGTGGAGGATATTCGTAGCCTAACTCCCTTTTGTAGATTTTATTTAATGTGTCTTTAAGCTCGATTTTTGGAGTTATATCGTTCATTAAAGTCTCGCATGAGAATTCCTTGCATTTAATGTTTGTTCCAACATCTGATTCAGGTTCAGAGTCTAGCCCGCTGCTGCATAAGCACATGCACGGCTTATTGTCGCATTCTTCATTGGATGGCTTCTTGACAGATAAGTAAGTTTCTACTGTGCCTACGCCGCAATTATGGCATCTGAATTCTTTGGAATTCTTGCTGAATCCAATGACTGCGGTTTTGTCATTTAATAGAATAAAAGCGGGCTTGCCTTCGTTTACTTTAAAGTCATCAGCGTTGAGCTTATTAGCCAGGTTTTCAAAAGAATCCTTGGCATCATCACCCCATACCAAATTGGCCGCTTTTGCCCCCCAATCGAAGAAAAAATAAATAATAATTGCTACAATCACTATTCTTCCAAGCGCTTCAAGCACAATTGCCTTTTTATTAGCAATCATTTTTTAAGATTGAGGCAGTCTTTATTCTCGTTGTTTGTCGGCGTGTGCCCGTGCTCGCACCCATAGTTTTCCGGATCGCCATTTTCATCGCAGGGGCACTTATCTAAAGCATTGATAACTCCATCTTTGTCAAAATCTCCTGTTGAGCTGATTTGCTGGTCTATGCTTGTCACGCTTTTTCCGAAAAGCCTTGTCCATGCGCCTGAATAAAGAACCAGGAAAATCAGCAGCAAGACCAGTACTGCAACAGTTGAAATTTCCCATTCAAGCGATTTTTTGTATTTCATCATTAGCATATTGGTAAATTTTTTGTGTATTCTGTCGGGTTTGTAAGCAGCCATTTGTTATCTTTTTGCACTGCTATGAAATCAGGTTCGTTATGGGAATTTATAGTGCTTTCTGCAAAAACTTCATATCCAGATGGAGAGACTACAAAATCGCTGCTTTTGTAAAAAGCGAAATTGACTTCGCTTTCTGATTTAAGTGATGGAACATAGGCCATTGAATTCGCGCCGTTGATGTCTCTTGATTCTATAATTCCTACATTATTTTTATCTGACTTTAATTCTATCTTGCCTGTGGATGAAAATAATATGTATAAGCCGGGTGTTATGTAACTGACTCTGAATATGAATACTTTTTTGCATATATTTGTATATTGTTTTAGCTGAAGAGAATTTAAAAAATCAGCAAATGAAGTAAATTCTGTCTTTGCCTTTGTTATATCTGCCTTTTCTAAATCCGAGCATGGGGTTATTATTTTATTGTTTACAATATCATTAACACAATCATCATCAATAGTTTTATTTGTGGCGTCACATCCCCATCTTGAATTTGATTCGTGAACAGGTATAAAGCAAACTTTGTCCTTGTCGGGCTTGAACAAAACTTGGCTTAAAGCATATGATTGTTCATCTTTTTTATCTATCAAAATTCTATTTTTAGTTAGCTGTATAGAATTTACCAATTTGTATGTTTGTTTATTACAATTTTTAACACTGAGGTAGCATGAGTAAAACGCCTTTGGCTCTACAACGCACAACTGAAGCTTATTATCTTTGGCTTCAATATGCTCTAATCTTAGGCCCCCTTCTTTTCCTTCAGGCTTAAGAATGCTTGAGCTTACTCCGTTATATCCTGACAGCTCAAGGCTTAAATCTTCCAATCCGGACAGGCTTTTAAGATTAAGTATGCAATTGCCCTGCTCACGCGAGCTGTAAACAACATTCATAAAATCCTTTTGCGCATTGACCGCATTTGGCGACAATGATTCATCCTGCTTGACATTGGGGCTTGGCTTTGAGGGATAAAATCTGTCAATTATGCCGAATGCGGACTTCCCCATTTTCTGCCATAATCCCGTGTTGTTGGCAAAAACTGCGAAAAAGAAAAATAACATGAATAATCCAAGAATAACCCATCTCGTCATTGTTTCTGATGTTATCTGCGCCATTTTGAAGCTATGATATTAAAAATTAAAAAGGTCTAGCAATGTTGATTTGAATGAATCGTTAAATGCAGCGTATAAAATAATTGCAACCACAAGGAATACCAGCAGGATTATTGCCTTGGCCAATGTGCTCTCCATTATGTCTGCTTTTTTTGTGCTTATGGCCTTTCTTTGTATTATGATTTTGCACCAACTCCCGGCTCAATAGCGCATTTTTTTGACACTGTGTCGTATTTTGAAATCATTATATAGTTTATGTCCCTTATTGTTCCTGAGTCGGCTGTTTTCCATGCTGCTAGTGCGGTAGTCCCGCCAACTACTGCTGTTGCAATCTGAAGTGGAATTGTAAACCCTCCTGAAACAATCGCTATCCCTGCTTGACCTAATATAAATAATCCTAGGCCTGTTGCGGCTGTGCCGCTAGCAGCTTCAAGATTAAAATTTTTTCCCGGGCTTACAAAAGTTATGGCATATTTAAAGCCTGACCTGAAATCTTCGTCAGCAGCAGCCGCAACTAAAACTTTACCAGCTCCAACTCCAACCCCTTTTGTTCCTTGTAAATAATCATAGTAAGATGCCATGTTTTTCTTCTTGACATAGCAGCTTCCTAATCTGCATCCCCATTTGTCATTATAATATAACTCTGTAAATTCACTTTCCAATTTTGCCTGCTTAGGGTTGAGGCATGCTCCTCCTTTGTCAACGCACTTGTTCATTGAATTGTCCGCTACGCAGCACTTTAATCCTTTTTCACACTTGCTAGAAATCACTTCTTTGGAAAAATAGTCAGAGTTTGCTCTGCACTCTGCCATGCACCTTCCCCCTTCTCCAAAAGGAGCGCATCTGTCAGATTCATCAACAGCAGCATATGGCTTGTTTAAGGAATCTGCAAATTCATCATAGCTTATATTTCCTGCACTTTTATCCAAAGAGAAAGAATAGCAGATAAAGCAGCCGTTCTTTAGGTTATAAAATTCTGAATCAAGCATATTTTGCTGCCTGCCTTCCAGCCACATCCACCAGCATTTTTTTACTAAGTCTCTTATTTCAGCTTGCGCGCCTTCTTTTTCTCCTGCAATATGGCCTTTATAATCTTTGCTTGGAATGTCATCTTTTTTGTCTATTATTTTGCATGCTTTTGGCAAAACATTGAATTCCACAGGACCTTTTTCGACCTTTGTGCCAAACCTTAAAGTATTGAAAAACCAGCATTGGTATTCAGCAGTTTTGTCATCTACTCTGTTTAAAGCAATTCCCATTGTTGTCCCTATAAACCCTATTGCAACGATTAAAATGATAATTTCTATTATAGATCCAAGTACAAGCCCTTTTTTATCCTTGGCTAAAGACATTGCTTAAAATCCTCCAGATGCCATACAATAAAGCGAAACCTGCTATTATGCTAAGCAGTAAAATTACCAATTTTTTCATTGAGATTTCTGCTTTCTTAAGGTTGCTCATTTTAAATCTTAACAATCAGGTGCTTAATACTGCAATGCAGCACGCCTGTGGATTTTTTGACTTTGGACATTCGGTATTTGTTATTACTGCTTCGTTTGGGCCGCACGGTGCATCATGGCAGCTGCCCTGCTTTGTCCTACAGTCTTCCAAAGTCTTTGAAAACAATTTTACCTTTCCGCTGAACATGGCTGCCAGAATAACGAGAACGATTAATGCCAATGCAGAAATTATTATGACGTTTATGGGCATTCCCTGTGATTTTTTAGCTTTATAGGCCATGCCGGAATTCTAAATAGCCACCTATATAAAATTTGTGTTTAGTTGTTTGATTGCGTCAGGAGCAGCAGCATACTTCATCTGGCTTAAGCTTTTCTAAGCCACCTGGGATTTGTGATTGTGAATCTGGACACTTGCCAGACTGCGGGGTTCCTAATTTGTACCCTAAGGTTGAGCAGGCTTTGTCGCAGTTAAGCGCTGTGCTCTTCACACCTTCGCTGAAGATATTAAATCTTCCTGTAAGTATGAAAAAAAGGACTACAAGCACTGCAAGGGCTATCGCTGCTATTATTATTGTGTTAATAGAAATGCTTTGTGATTTTTTATACATAATTTATCATATTTATGTTTTAAAACTAAGCTTTCGGCACGCAGCAGCATCCATACTTGCCGTCGGTGTATACTCCTGCTATATATTGGCCCTGTGAGCATTCCTTTGTAGCGTCGCTGGATGGATGGACTCCTGGAACCATATCAAGGCTTGAGCACTTCTGCGCGCAAGTGTCTGTTTCCTGCACGCCTCTAGTGAATCCACCGAGCCTTCCTGTGAATATTGCAAACAGGACTACAAGAACTGCTAATCCTATTGCCGCTATTATTATTGTGTTGATAGAAATGCTTTGTGATTTTCTTTTCATGGATAATATTGTTTGGCAGGTTATATTTAAATATTTGGGTTAAAATCAGCATATGCCAAGCTTTACATACATTGTGCCTGACTTTATCGGGATTGGAAAAATCTTGGATCTTTTATCGGCAGGGCATGGGTTTTCAGGATTGCTTAGCCTAATCAGCGGCCTGCTGCTTTCAACATATGCAAGAAACTCGTATTTTATGCTCCACTTCTCCAAAGTCTGCGCAAGTATGCCTTTCATTGTGTCATTCACATATTTGCATGAGTTTAAGCTTTCAATGCCGCGGCATGACAATTCTTCAGACTGGGCGCAGTCCTGCAAAAGCTCTGTCATTGTGAGAAGACTGCAGTCAGCAGCGGTTGTCTTAAGGAAAGTATTAAGGGTGTTTGATGCGAGCTCTGCGCTTACAAATCCCTGCCTGTAATTGACAGGTGTCTTGAGCAGAATAAACCTTACAACGAAGATGGTTGCGATTAAAACAAGCACGACCACGATAGCCAGCCCTAGTATTTCCATCTGCGCTTTCTTTTCCATTTCAGCTTATGAATGTTTCAATTTTCAAAATTCCGAATTTTCTGGTCCTGTCTGCAGCATCATAAAGGCCCATCGGGATGTTTGTCACGAACTTGCTTCTTGCGCCTGCAAGCGGCTTGGAATATAGTATGTATGCGCCAGGTTGTGATGGGTATGCCTGCGTTATCTCGATGCTGCTGAACCCGAAAAGGTCATAATAATGCAGCTCGTTTTCCTTTCTTATAGTATCCCTGCTTAAGGCCCTCAATTTCATAAGGTCGATGCAGCTATCCACTATTATGTTTTCCTCGCTGCATTGCAGCTCCGGCATGAAAAGTACCTTTTGCGCTGCAGCTATGGACTGAAGCTGTGACAACTCATCCTTTTCTATTTCTATGTTGCTTCTTATGACTTTTGAATAAAATATAAACCCGATGGTTATGAGTATAAAAAACACAAATAGAACAGCAATTGTTTCGCCTATTTGAATCTGGGCATTTTTCATGTCAGTAAACCAGAGGGCATGAATATCTTTGAAGCTCTTTGTTTTCGTCTGATAGTGATTTGGAAGCCGACACTAAATTATTGATTTTGGATTGAAATTGCCCAATATCCAATGTGGCTGGGTCAAGAATTGATGAATCACCTATTAATTCCAGCTCTTCCAGCGCAGCCTGATAGTTGCAGCTTGGATTGCTTATGTCATTTTTCAGCTTGGTAGTTTTTTCAATATAAACCTTGTTCACTATTCTTAGCCTTGAGAATGCGTTTTTCATGCTGCATTCATATAATTCCTTGGAGTCAGAATAAACTGCCCCGATAAAGGCTGCTTTTCCTATGTACATTGAATGCCCTTCTTTTTCCCAAATGTTTTCCTTCTTCCTGTAAAAATCTATTGTGCCCTTTTCGCTGTTTCCTGAGAATACTATGGCTGTTACATCAGAGTCTTTCATTTTCTGGAATTTTTGCAGGTAAGAAGCGTCCGGAGCGTTGCGGGCATTGCTTACAATAACAAACCTTATTTTTTGGTCATTATTATTCTTTATCTGTGATGTGCCTGATGCGCTGTAAAATCCTTTATTGAGCTCGGAGGGCAATGACCTGTTAATTTCCTTGGAAAGATCGCTGTCTCCAATTATGATATATCTTACCTGCTGGCTTGTGATATACAGGAAATTAGCTGCCCTGTAAGGAACATTAAATCCCATTGTTTGCCATATGATATCCTCTCCATTTGTGGCTTGTGGGGCAAACAGCACCAGATTTTGATATTGTCTTGAAACTCTGCCTACAGAAATCCTGTTGCATCCTATCTCTATGCTTGATGCAGGAATTTCCTCCTTTTTAACAGTGTCTGTTGTGACGCTGGCGCTGTTTATAATGGACTCAACGCTTTTCAGCACAGTTGATTTGGCATATGTTTCTGACACCCCTTTCTGCTTTACTATAATTACTGTAAAAAACATCAGTATGGCTGCGCCTGCAATCAGCACAAAAAGCCAGTTAAATTGTATCTCAAACGCCCTTTTATTCATAAAATCAGCCCAGCTCTACATAATCTCCTTTTCCCTCTAAGGTTATGCTTATCTTTCCATTTACTGCTTTTATGCAGTGCACATCAGGATTGACAGATATACTGCCTATGTAGTAGGATTCTTCTACAGCCTTGTCAATAAAAAATGTATTTTTTCCTGTCCTATCCCTTATGTTATCTTCTATTATTGGGTCCAAGTCCTGTATGACGCACGGTGTAGATGTAAGGATGCAAGGGGTTTCTTTGCTCTCGACAAAGCATACTTTGCTGTAGCCGGCGCATACCTCAAGAGCAAGCTTCCTTACGCTGCCATAGTCGCTCTGTATCAGCTCAATGGCATTCTTTAGCTCATTCCTGAACCGCAGGCAGGAAACTTGCTCTGCCCTATCCTGAAAATTCCTTATTGCATTGTACCCATATACAAGAACAAAGGATATGATTAGCAATGTTAAAATGTATATAAAAACCTGGCCGTAAAGCTGGGATTTTTTCATTTGTCATATTGTTTCGATTTTTTCTTGCCCTTTTTTCTCTCTGCAGCAATCTCTTTCAGCCTGATGAACACGTCTTCTCTGGGCTTCTTCAGCCTTGGCTTTCTGATTCTTGCATGCTCACGTGGCTTTTTTGTCTCTTTTCTTGCTGCCTTTGCCCCAGGCTTTGCCTCTGGCTTAATTTTTATTTCTTTGGATTCCGGCTTTTCTTCTTTTTTAAATGGCTCGAATATTCTTCTCCTTTCGAAATATTTTTGGCCTTCTTTCTCTTCTTTCTTCTTGAGCGGCAGCTTTGGCAAGCCTGTAATCGCAGGCCTTAATTGAGGTCTTTGAGCCGGAGTTATTTTTTGCTCTTGGCCAATCCTGAACCCAAAATCTTCTTCTTTTCTGCTGCTTATTGCCCTGTACCCAAGATAGCCGAATCCTGAAGCAAGTATTAATATGCCAAGGATAAGCAGGATTATTTTTAATTTGCTGGACTTTGGGAAATCTTTGGCATCAACAGGATTTGTGCCTTTGTCTATCTCCTCCTTGTCGCTAAATCCGTCTCCGTCTGTGTCCAGCAAATTTGGGTCTGTGCTCTGCCCGTATGTGCTCTGGGCATCATATTCCTCGCGGTTTGTCAGGCCGTCTCCATCTGTATCGGAATCAGCATCGCTTGGGTCATTTGGATTCAACCCATGCTCCAGCTCCCAGTCATCTGGAATTCCGTCTCCGTCTGTGTCTTTAGCGCCTGCTGCCTCTTCGCTGTCAGGAATGCCGTTGCAATTCACATCATTGTCTGCGCATGTTTTGCATGTTGAGGAAACACATTTTAAGTCGCTGTCGCAGTCATTATTCCTGATGCATGCCTTACCCTCCAGGCATTTTTCCGGGCATAATCCTCCGCAGTCTATATCTGACTCGCTTGAGCTCAATTTGCCGTCAGAGCACGTTTCGGGAACTTGGCAATATCCAAGGCTGCAGTAAAAGCTTGCGCAATCGCTGTTCTGGGTGCATTTCTTGTCAATCTGGCATTTTGCAGAGCATTGGCCTCCGCAGTCTACATCAGGCTCAAGCTGGTTCTTTATCCCGTCGCCGCATGTAGGCTCTTTGCACAAGTTGTTATGGCAGAATTTGCTCCTGCAATCTGAATTGGTGCTGCAGGCAGAATTCAATTCGCATTCTCCCCTGTCCCTGCAGTTTACTCCTGTTGAATTTGTTGCGCAATTTTGAGTTCTTATCCTGCAATTCCTGCAGTTAAGGGTTCCGCTTATGAAGTTGCTGCTGTAGCTGGTGCAGCTGGTGCTTAGATTGCCAAAATTATTCCCATCACATTCCTCTCCTGCGTCTATAAGCCCATTGCCGCATTTTTCTGCTTCCTGACATGATTGCGTATCAAGCTTGCAGGAGCTGGTACATGCTATCTCTCCTGTTCTGAAAAACACAGAATACGCAGAGCAGCTTTTATTCAATGCCCCGAAATTGTTGCCGTCGCATTCTTCACTTGGGTCTATGAGCCCGTTGCCGCATTTGTCAATCGGGTTGCATGAGCTTGTGTCAATGGCGCAATTTTTGCACTTCAGCTGGCCGCTGCTGAAACTGCTGTAGTCTTTGCAGTCCTGTATACTTCCAAACTTATCATTATCACATGTTTCTCCAACATTAATTATATTGTTGCCGCATGAGCCTGCGCCTCCAAAGCAAGTGCCGGTATCGAGCTTGCAGCTGCTGTCGCATTTTAAGGTTCCGCCGCTGAAAGTCTCTGAAGAATACTGCTGGCACTGCCCGTTTAATGGACCGAGATTGGTTCCATCACACTGCTCTCCAGGATCGATGATTCCGTTGCCGCATTTTTGCTTTGGCACGCATTTAGAGGTGTCCAAAAAGCACCCTGGAGTGCAGCCCACAGCGCCAGATGAAAAGTTCAGGTCCGAGCAGCTGCTTATTAAACCAAAAACATTGGTGTCGCAATGCTCCCCTGTATTTATCACCTTGTCTCCGCAATGCGGCTGCTCTGTGCATTTTGTTTTGTCGAGCTTGCATCCTGAACATCCAAGATCCCCTCCAATATAATTTGGGAAAAATGTGCATGTATTGATTGTGTCGCCAAAAACAGGACCTTTGTCATCGCAAAGCTCTCCAGAATCTATCTTGGCATTGCCGCATGGCGATGGCTGGTCGCATTGCGAAAAGTCAAACTGGCAGTCTGTTGATTTGCATTTCAAAGTTCCTCCTGCATAATTGAAGGATTTGCAGTTCTTGCTGTCGAGATTTGACCCGTCGCATTGCTCTCCTGCATTGATTGCTCCATCTCCGCATCTTGGAGTGGTTGTGCAGTCGGCATAGTTAAATGTGCAGTCCCCTTTGCATGCAATCTGTCCAGCAGTATAGCTATCAAACATTGAACATGTTTTGCCGTCGAGATTTGCCTTGTCGCATTGCTCGTTTACATCAGCATTATTCGGTTTCTGAACTATTGAATCTCCGCACCGTGGCTTATTTTCATCAGGAATGCATGCGCTAGTGTCATAAATGCAGCTTGTTGTACATTTCAATTCCCCTGAAAGGTAGCCAAGAGATTTGCAAGTGTTTCCTTTCAAGTCGGTTTTATCACATTCTTCTATGTTTTGATTTATTGTGCCATCTTGGCATGTTGGCGGATTAATTGGAGTGCATTTAGAATAATCGAAAGTGCAATCGCTCCTGCATCCAAGGTCGCCTCCGTTATATGCATCAAAAGAGGTGCATGTTTTGCTGTCAAGATTTGCCTTGTCGCATTGCTCGTTTACATCAGCATTATTCGGTTTCTGAACTATTGAATCTCCGCACCGTGGCTTATTTTCATCAGGAATGCATGCGCTAATATCATAAATACAGCCTGTGCATTTTAAGTTCCCTGAACTGGATTTGTAACCAAATGACTGGCATGTTTTTCCCTGTAAATCGGGATCATCGCAATCTTCATTTAGCTGATTTTTAATTCCGTCCCCACATTTTGCTGTTTTCGCCTGGCAGCTTGTCGTGTTGATTTTGCATCCAGAACAAAGCAGGTCTCCGCTTATGAGGCTTGTGCTGTAGTTTATGCATGTTCCGCTGAATAAACCAAATTTGTTGCCGTCGCAAGTTTCCCCTAATGCAGTGTCTATAACACCGTCTCCGCAGAAGTTTGGAGTGGCACATCCTGATGTGTTGAGCTTGCAGTTTATGCAGCTTAGCGAGCCGCTTGTGAAAGACCTGCTAAAGTTTGTGCATATTCCATTAAGCTTTCCGAAATTGTTGCCGTCGCATTCTTCACTTGGGTCTATAAATCCGTTGCCGCACGTCGGGCTTGGCCTGCAGCTTGTTGTGTCTAATTTGCAGTCAGAACTGCAGCTTATTGCCCCGCTTTCGAAATATTGGCTGTAATCAATGCATCTTGTTGTAAGGCTTCCGAGATTTGTCCCGTCGCATTCCTCGCTCGGGTCTATGAGCCCATTGTTGCACAGCGGCTTTGGAGTGCATTTTGCTGTATCAAGCCCGCAATTTTTGCAGCTTATATTGCCGCCCTGGAATCCAAGATCTGCGCAGCTGTCTATGACGCCGTAAAATGGCGAGTCGCAAGATTCTCCTGGATTTATGAATTTGCCGTCGCATGCTCCAGAGGCTCCGGAGCAGCTGCTCGTATCAAGCTTGCAGCCATTGCATCTCATGCTGCCTCCTGTAAAGAAATTCGGATATGCCTCTTTGCAATTTGTAGTTGGCAGCCCAAGATTATTGCCGTCGCATTCTTCTCCTGCGTCTATGATGCTGTTTCCGCATAAAGCCCTTGGCTTGCATTGGGATGTATCCAGATAGCAATTTTGCCCGCATGCCAGTTGTCCAGATGCGAAGCCAAGATCAGTGCATAGTTTTGCAGCCCCGAAAAGATTTCCTTTTGTGTCGCAATGCTCACCTGAGTCAAGCTTTCCGTCCCCGCAATATGCAGGTGAAATGCAGTTTGACGTATCTGGAAGGCAGCTGTTGCGATTGCATCCTAATCTTCCTCCGATGAAGTTTGAATAAGAGGTACATTTATTTATAGGCCCGAAAACAATGGTTCCTGCGTCCGGATCGCAAAGCTCATTTGTGTCAAGCCTTCCGTTTCCGCAAGGCAATGTTGTGTCGCATAGTGAAATGTCCACAGTTATGCCGTCGCTTGCTTTTGGCTGGCTTTCTATGCCTGCAAAATTCTTTGCCTTGACGCTGAATGTATATCTGGAATTGTCCTCTAAATTAAGGTTCTCGACCCAAAACCATTGGTTCCCTATGCCTGCTGCAATCTCCACAAAGTCTTTAAGCAGCTGGCTTCCTTTAAATAAAGAGTAGAAATAGCTCCTTACATTAGACTCGTTGTCCTCTGCCAAAAATTTTACCCTTAGCTTGTCTGTGTTACATGTCTTGTCCGGCATTGCAAGCGTGCTTGTGTCATTTACAAAAAGCATTGCAGGAGCAGTTGTGTCAATCACAAAATTTATTGAGGTGCTTGCTGTTTCTCCTGTTGCGCTATTGCACTCTATGTTAAATGAGTATTTTCCCACATTTAACGTTAGCTCCTTCCTATGCAAATATGCTGCAGGGCCCATCACATTTCCTGTGCTTGAAGAGGCCGCGTCTGAATAAGTGCATATTGCTCTCTTGTTTGTTTCAAGCGATATGACTGCTGTGGTTGTATTGAACAAACTTCCTGTATGGGACATGATTTTTAATGCCGCATTAACATCTACACTTACTGTAACTCCCTTTGTATCCGACTCAAGGCCTGAGCGGCTTTGGCACGCGACAAAGTAAGATACGCTGTTTCGGTTCTGGAGCGTGACTTCCTGCCTGTTTATTTCCCTAAAGTTATTGTCGTCAAAGCCGTCAAATTTATTCTCCATTGAGCTGAAAATCCTTTGGCTTGTGCTGTATTTGCAAACAGAAGGCTTATCTGTTTCAGCAGTCAATGTAGTAATAAATGGCTCTTCGGAAATTGGGTTTGGAAATGCTGTTAACTGGCTTATTTTTGGCTTTGCTGAATCCACGCTCAAGTCAAACGAATTTGATGAAATCCCCCTCCTGTCCTTGCATTTGACATAGAGCTTGTGGGTTCTTGAGTCTCCTGGCTGTATCCTGTTAAAATTTAAAATATTATGCAGCGTGGATCCTGTGTTTGTGAATCTCGCCATAGAAGCATAATTAAATTCATTGTCAAAGCTGTACCTGCACTCTGCATCATTATCTGTTTCGACAGCTATTTCAAATGAATAGGATGTTGCTGCGCCGTTTCTCGGCTTTACAAGCTTTATGGTTGTTGGGTTTGCATCAACGGTGAACAAAGACCTGCCGGTAACGCTGTTTCCTGCATAGTCTGCGGCTTCGGCAACAAGATTTTTATGGCCGTCAGAGAGGTTAACTGCTGCAGAAAATATCTTGTTGTCTGTTGTGTTAAAAATCCTTTTTATGTCCTGCCCGTCCAAAATTATGGATCCGAGAATAACTTCCTCGTTGAAAGACATGCGGATTTGCACTTTGGAAGAGTCATTTATGACTGCGTTATTTTCGGGAATAAGCGTGATTGTTGGCGCAGCTGTATCTATGACGATTGCAACAGCATAAACTGCATCCATCATGATGTTTTTTTCGTTTTTGGCATTGAACTCAAGCAAATATTCGCCGTCGCGGAGCAGTTCCGGAACCTGCAGGATTGATTGTGTGCTCAATTGGGGGCTGCTCTGCAAATCAATTATTTTGCTTTTGTCCTTGGCAGATAGCTTTACAGAAAGCATAGTTGCAGGCTCGAAAAACCTGATTGATATTGCTGGCCTTGGGTTGCTTGTGTAGATCTTACCTAGAACTTTTTGGCTTCCGATTATATCGACGGAAAATACTTTCGGACCAGCAGTATTGCTGTATGCGTCAATAGGAATTATTTTGACTTTGCCAAGGTTCTTGGACGGGTCTTGGGAGTAATACCTGATGGTGTTGCGGCCTTCCCTGAATGACAAAAACCTGCTACCAGTTGTTGCGTCAAAAGCGTTTAGGTTGCTTATTATCACTGATCTTCCTGCCGTGAACGAGTCATAAGGAAGGTTATTGCACGGCTCCACGCATAAAAAAGTAAGGTAATCTGCAGATGTCCTTAAAAATGAAGATCCATTGAAGCTTATCTTGTCGAGAACCTGTATGTTCAGACTGTCGTATATTCCCTTGGAGTTTCTGCCTGCCGTTATTGTTGTGTTTGGAGCAAAGTAATCGCTCTCACATTCCCTGCTGTCACAATCCGGAGCATCATCCCCATCAGCATTTTTTGCGCATCCGTTTCCGAAATTCTCGCAGACCTTTATGCCGCATACATCATTTGACTGGGATACTACGTGATTATTTTCATCAAGAATCACCTGGTTGTTACACTGGCTGGTGTCATAATCCATGCACACCAAATTATTGCAGCTTGCAGACTTTCCATTGCTGTAATAGCATTTGAATGCCCCTTCTGAAAGCGCATCTGATTTTTCTTTTGTGCACAAGTCAAATATTTCATTGTAAGAGCGCAGGTTTTTCAGCGTTTCTGTTCCTTTTCTGTCGCACCACTTGCAGTTATAATCTTTTGTGCTCACACATGCCCCGATGCCAAATTGCCCAATTAGGGGCAGGGGCTTCCATACGCAATTTCTCAGCGCACAGTTGTCTGTGTTGCATGCACCTTCTGTTTTATAGTCATAGCATTCCATTGAAGGGTTGCAGTTGAAGCATGCATTCACAATTGTATAAGATCTATCATAAAAGCAGTATTTCTGGTTTCCGTCATCATATTTTTCGCATTCCTGCTTTGTGGTAAACACCCCAGTAGGGTCTTTTGCATTAATTGAGCAGTCTTCCTTATTTACACATCTTGGCTGCTGGCCGGTTGGCTTTAATGGAAGGCAAACCTGGTTTGGGGTGCATGCCAGTTGAGGGCCTTTAAGCCTGTTAATCTCGTCGCAGGCAAACGCCTTGTTGAACTTTTCCCTGTATTTGGCTACTACCTTGAGTGCAAAATCCCCTGAGAACTCATTTGGAAAATTGCTTACAAGATAGCTTTTGTACTGCTCATAAGTAGCTCTCTGGATGCAGAAAGGGCTATTGGAGGTTATTCCCAAGCACTCAATGTTTCCAAGGCTTGCTGTTTTTGAGATTGTTGGTGTTGCTGACTGTGGGGCATAATGCACCTTTATCTGATAAGTGTAGACATTATCAAACAATAAGTCGCTTGAAGAGTCCTCGAATTTGGCTTCCGAGGTTGTTGCTACAAGGGCAAAATTTGTGCAACTGCTTCCCCTGCACCTCAATACATCATAAGACTTTGCATTCTGGCTGCATTCATCTCTCCATTCAAGCCTTAATTTCTGCTCTCCTCTGGCAGGGTTGATGATTAATTCTGAAAGCTTAGGGGTGTATGCTGCATTATTGCAGTTTGCCGGAGGAGTCTTGCATGTCCCGCCTGACTCAACTTTGGTGCTGGTGGTTGCGCATGCAGTATCAAGAGAGTCGGCGCACCCGTTCCTGTCATTATCGATGCCGTCATTGCATTGAGGAATTGCGCATTTTTCATTGCATTCCTGTATAGAGCTTACTCCACCATAGAATGTAGTTCCAGGGTTTTTACACTGGAATTCAAGCACATTCACATTGCTGCCGATTGCAGAGCAGCAGCATCCCCTTGCTTGGCATTCACTGACTCCATCGCATGCCTGCCTGTCCTTGTAAAAAAGCTGGATGCACTCCTGCTGGTCTTTTGGCCCATTAGGCCAGTTATAGTATTCAGGGCTCTCTTCCTTGTTTGGGCAGCACAAGGATGCTTCCAGCAGGATTTCTGAATAGCATTTCACAGCTGTCGGTGCGCCTGGGTTGATGCAGCACCCTCGCCCTGCAAGCTGCGCATAGGCAGGACTGATGCTAAGTAATGCCATTATGCACAGCAATGAGTACAATAAAATTGCTTTTTTTGTTTTTTGAATCCCCATTTTTATTTTTGACTCATTTTCTTTTGACAAATATTTCCTGCCAGTCCTTCAGCGCCCCATCAGCAACTTCGACCCTGAAAGTAATGGATGGCTGGTCTAATATGGCAGATTCGGGATTGCCCGGCAATTGCGCATATACACTATATGAAAGCTGGTCTTCATCCGGGTCCTCTGCATTTTTCTGGTAGCCCTGCAGCAGCTTGCTTTCATCTATCAGTTCATCTGCATCAAATTCTACAACATTGTTTATTATATAGTAAAGTGCCGGCGCCCTATTTTTTCTGGCAAAGATATATTGGAATTGCCTGCCGTTCACCAGCGATTTTTGGTCAGTGATTATTATTATATCTGCTTTCGCCTTTGTTTCATCATTGTATGGGTATTCATTTTTGACTACGGCCACGGTCATAAAATCTCTATTTTCTGCATTGCCCATATCAAATTTTATGCTTCTGGTGTCATTCCTGATTAAATTTTTCGCAAAAAAATAGATTTCCTTCAGCCTTACATTTACATTTGTAGAGAATTCGCTTAACTGTGATGACTCTTTTGTTTTTGCATCAGTTATTGTTATAGGAATCTTTGACTTGACGCTTATATCGCCGCTGCCTATGATCACTGTTGTATTGGGCTTTTTCATTGCTACGTTTATGCCCTGCTCCTTAAATATGTTGAAATTTGCGCATGCTGCCATGTTGTTGTTGATGAAAGATTCCATCTGGTCCTGAAAAGAATGAGGGCCTTCAGACGAGTTTATTGGGGGAAGATAGCTGATGCCGAAATAGCCTTCAAACTTTTCATTCGCATATCTTTCAGTATATGGGAATATTTTCCATGGATAATCCCCATTGTTTGTGTTTGAAGAATATGATATGTCGTCATAAGCTGCTGCAAAGCTTGGGGGCATGATGTTGTAGGAAACATTGTAGTTGTTGTATTTTACAAATAACATGCCCTCGCTTGTTTTAGGAGGAGCAAGGGTTACCCCTCCCTGTCCTTTGTATATAACTCCGCCTTGGTTTCCTAATAAAATTAAAGAGTCTTTTGTAAGCTTGTCAAGGCATTTTACTACAAATTCCTTTATAGGACTTGTTTCAAGCGCAGTCTCCTGCACTTTTTTTATGCTCTGCTGGGTATTTTTTTTAATGGCGGACTTGGAGAGGTACAAGACAAGGCTTACTACTATGAATAATAAAAGTCCTATAATAAGCAGCATTGTAACCTGCGATCTTGCAGATGCTTTGCTCATTCCAGCCTTAGCTTCGAGGTTAAGTCCTGCCATATTGAATCAGGGTCTATGCTTGTAAACTCGCTGCCCTGCACCAAAACGTAATAATCATTGCCTGATTTCCTGCACGAAATTCCTGATGAAGATCCTTTTGATTGTGAGTACTGGCTCATGAAGCTGCATATATCAAATCCTATTCCTTTGTATTCAAGCGATGCACTTTTTGTGTTTGGGCTTTTTCCCTCTATGAATGCGCTGATGGTTTGCGTCCCTTGCTTTGCCAGATAAAGCCTGTCAAATTTCTTGATGCCCTTGAGAAAGTTGGACGAATAAGAATTGTCTATTGGGGGTGTTATCAATCTCCTTATGGAATCTATTATTCCTCTTATTATGCTGTTTAATGCCTCTGCCAGCGTACCCTGTGGAGGAACCTGAATTGCACTCGAGCTGTAAATGAGGCTTTTTAGCCTTTTGTTGTACCATACTTTCCTTGAAGAATCACATGCATGATATTGGCCATCGTCAATCAATCCGCTGCTGCAGCCTGTGACTCCAAATATGTTGAGGCTTCCTCCAGCAGCGCTTTCCAAATTCCTGTTTATGGAAGTTGCTGCAATTATCCTTGCTCCTGACTTAATTATGCAGAAATTGTTTGTCTGCAGGCTTGAAAATGTGTCCGCTACCGCGCCGCCAGATTCAGCCACAATCTCAAGGGTGTTAAGGACGTTTTCCCTTGTATCGCAGAACAATATAAAGTCATTGCCTTTCATCTCAAGCATCTTTAACGCCAAAAGCTTTGTCCTTGACGACCAGTTTCCTTTATCGCAGTAATTGTCAATTGTATAGTTTCCAGAGGGAATACATTTGTCTGTGGCCTGCGCATCCGGATTGACAAGACATTCTGTATCCGAAGGGCAAAACCCTGTCTTTTCGCCATCAGGAGTGTATTTGATTCCCAATTCTATCCATTGGCCGTCAATGCACCTTAAATTTGTATCTCCAAACGGCTTTGCATTTGGGCTGTTTCTTTGGCTGTCAATGCATACTGAGCCGTTCCAGCATTGAGTTGCAGAGCAGCATTCTGAGTAAATGGGAACATTTGAAGATGGTGCAGAGCTGAAGTATGTCTTGTCCGTTCCAAATGTCTGGTTCCACCATCCCCTTGGAGAGCAGTAGTATCTTTTGTCTGGATCATTAAAGCATGCATCGTGGTCCCTAACTAAAACAGAGCCAGTATGTGAATCTGTTTTTCCCAGTATTTTTATTTTGTCTTCCTGCGGCTTTATAGTAATCTTGCACCCATGGAATGCGCCTCCAAAATTTATTACAGAGAAGTTTGTTCCATTCACGAAATCAATGCTCCTTACAAATGAGCTGTTCCAGCAGCCTCCGATTGTTCCTGGATCATTGTAAGATTCTGTTTTTTCTGTGCATCCTTCTGCATCTTCAATCATGCAGCCATTGAATTCAGCAGGGCATCCAGAAGGCGTTATTTGGGCATATTGCAGCGTGCATATCTTGTCATCTGCCTCGCTGCAGCATTTTGTTCCAGTCCATTTTAATCCTGCCTTTTCACATGCTGATTGGCCATCAGATGTGTCCAAGTCAGTTGCAAATTTTTTGTTTGACTTGCAGTAATAAGTGTTTGAATTTTCATCGCCTGGGCCTGAAACTACATTACCTGTAATTAAATAGTTTCCGGGCACATCCTCATTCTCAAAATTACTTGGTTTTGTCAACTGTCCTGTTGTCAGCCTTTTTCCAGCCTCATTCGAGGACTTGCAGTCATTTGCTGAATCGCCGCAGCATTCTACTATAGAGCCTTTTCCCCTTCCTATGCATAAGTATTCCCTACCAGATACTAGTTTGTTCCAGAAATTGCCATCGCAGAGCTGCCAATCCCTTCCGTCGAACAGGTACTCAGCTGCCTTGCATTGGACATATTTTATCTCTCCTATTTTTCCTTCAGATATTTTAGGCGGCTGGCAGATTGGAACGCACTCAACATTATCTCCTGTTGCCTTGCACTCGTAGTCTTCATCGCATTTTACTTTTGTAATTTCATAATTGCTCCTGATGACCCCCCATAGATTATAATCATCTAATGATTTGCAATCGTTTTTGGCATAGACCGTGATGTCTATTGGTGATCCCCTAGAAAATGGAATTACTGTATTCGGACTATCTGACTTGCCGCAGTTTTTGCCAGTATGATCTGGTCCACAATTACAGGCGCAATAATCCCAATTCCATATATTTTGAGTCAGTGTGCTGATTCTGCCTTCATCGTCCACATTAACACTCCTGAGCTTGACTGAAACAGTGCATTCATCTGTCTGTATCTGGTCTGTTTTTGTGCAGGTCTGGCCGCAGCCGCCTCCACTGAATCTTATTTCGCAGTCTATTTGCTTGCTTGAGTCAGTTTCCAATACTCCGTGCTCTATGCTTTGCGCATAAACACCGAATGAAAAGAATACTACAAGAGCTAAAAATGACAATAACAGACAAAATCTCCCGTGATTAATATTTCCTCTTTTTTTTCTTCTCATTTTTTTGCCTTGTCTCTCTCAAGCTTTTCCTTTAACGCTTCGTTTATGTACTCGATTAAGGTCTTGTTCTGGAGAACGCAGTTTAGCTTTGCCTTCTTGTGGGCATCTGAATCTACTTCTATGTTTATCCTAACCATGCTCTGAATAACTTAAATTACTTATTTAGCTTATTTTAGTTAGCAAACTTAATGTATTTAATATACTAAAAGATATATTATCATTTATTTAAGTTAGTAGTATTTATAGTTTGTTATTTTTGCTGTCTGCGGCTTATAGCCTGAAATTCCTGGATTCTATTATTTTTCTCTTGTCCATGCCGAGTGTTGAGAACAAGCTGGATAAGTCATGGCCTGGCCTTAAGTCATAGGGGTTGCTTGAAAAACACCCAATCAAAGTCTTTACCTTGTATTTTTGGCACAGCCTGATGTTTTGGATCATCCTTCCAATAAGCACAGTAGATTGCCTGTCCTTGCCGAACAAAGAGCTGTAGGAAAATCCTATAATAACATTATTTCTCCTTGCAAGCTCGCAGACAATGTGATTAAGGCCTGATGCTTTTTGGCTGAGGTAGTCTTTTTTTTGGCTTTCTTCAAATCCATAAACCATTTTCACTTTGCCTGTTTCAATAAAAAAGCGCGCCATTCCATCGTCTTTTGCCACCAATGGCAGCTGCCGGCTGCTCGCTAGATTCATGCTTTTCCTGTTGATCAGGATGCACCTCTCTATGAGGACATTGCTACCTTTACTTGCTTTGAGCCTTTCAGGATTGTAAAGAAAGCACAGCTTTTTGATGCCAAGCCTTTGTGCCATCTGCATGAATTCTTCTTCGTTATTGTCAGGCATAACAATGTCGGCCATTTTATTAAGATTTTTTATTTGAGATTAATAAACTTTGTTTAAGCTTAAAAATAAAAGTATTTATAAAGAAAGTGGGTTTATAAATAAATATAAATAAAATATGCCAAATAAGCATAAAAAAGACCTTATTTTTTATTTGGGGGTGTTTTAAGGCTTTTTCAGCTCAAATATATTATTTTAATTGGAGGAATCTAAAATGGTCAAGAAAGAAACTAAAAGAGATATAAAAGTAGTTAATATTGTTGTTTCTACATCTTTAAAGCACGATATACCGCTTGAAAAGATGGCGGCAACCTTAAGCAATACAGAATATAATCCAGAACAGTTTCCTGGCCTTGTAATAAGAATTAAAGAGCCAAAAACGTCTGCATTGATATTCAGCTCAGGCAAGGTTGTATGTACTGGAGCAAGGTCGATGGACAAGGTTGAAGAGAGCATCAAGAAGATAATCAAGAGTCTTGAGAAGATAAATGTCAAGATTACAGTTAAGCCAGAAATAAAAATACAGAATATTGTGGCTTCTGGAAGCGTCGGCATGGACCTGAACCTGAACACATTAGCCATGAAACTGGAAAATACTGAATACGAACCTGAGCAGTTTCCTGGCCTTGTTTACAAGCTGACTGCCGCAAAAGCAACATTTTTGCTGTTCAGCAATGGAAAAATTGTGTGCACAGGCACGAAGAGCGAAAAGGAAGTGCATGCCGCGCTTGACAAGCTGGTAGAAAACCTGAAGAAGGCCAAGGCGTAATTTAAATTTTTATCTAAAATCTGATTATCAGCCACTGGACATCCTTGCCTAAAATATTTAAACTTGGAGATGGAAGAGTGCTTGTATGGAAATCAACGTTTTGGAGCAGATAAAGAGGTTTCAGGATTTTATAGACGGCAACTACTATAAGTCATTGCTGGAGAATGCAAGAAAAGGGGATAGGTTTCTTATTATAGATTTTATAGAGCTTTCAAAGTACGATCCTGACCTTGCTACTCAGCTTCTTGATGCTCCTGAAGAAACTATAAAGGCAGTGGAAAAGGCGATCGAGCAGTTTGATATTGAGGGAATTTCCAGATTCAGGATAAGGTTCCATAACCTGCCACAGGGCCAGCACACAAAGATCAGGGATATAAGAAGCAAGCATATATCGCGGCTTGTATATGTCGAAGGGCTGATAAGGCAAAAATCTGATGTAAGGCCTCAGGTTACCTCGGCAAAATTTGAATGCCCTGCCTGCGGAAATATCATAAATGTCCTCCAGCTTGAAGGAACTTTCAAAGAGCCGGCCAGGTGCGGATGCGGGAGAAAGGGAAAGTTTGTGGAGATTGGGAAAGAGCTTGTTGATGCGCAGGGCATTGTGATGGAAGAGGTGTCTGAAAATCTTGAAGGCGGAGAGCAGCCAAAGCGCATAAGCGTACTGCTGACAGACGATCTTGTAAGCCCGATCAGCGAAAAAAGAACAGCTCCGGGAAGCAAGGTTGGGATTATTGGAATTGTAAAGGAAGTCCCAATAATCTCCAGAACAGGTGCCAAGTCTACAAAATTTGATTTGATGATCGAGGCAAACTACGTCAAGCCTACCCAGGACACGTTTTATGAGGTCATGGTAAGCGATGAAGAGGAAAAGCAAATTCTGGAAATAGCTAACGACCCCAGGGGGTACGAAAAGCTGATCAATTCCATTGCCCCCTCTATTTATGGCTACGAGAAGATAAAAGAAGCCCTGCTATTGCAGCTTATGGGAGGCGTAAGGAAAGTCAGGGCCGATAATGTGATCAGCAGAGGGGACTGCCACATTTTGCTAGTCGGTGATCCTGGAAGCGGAAAAAGCGCATTGCTCAAAAGAATAACCACTTTTGCCCCAAAAGGGAGATATGTATCGGGCAAAGGGATTTCAGGGGCCGGAATAACTGCCGCTGTTGTTCGCGACGAATTTCTCAAGGGATGGGCTCTTGAAGCCGGAGCAATGGTTCTCAGCAGCGACGGGGTTGTTTGTGTTGACGAGCTTGACAAGATGAGCAATGAAGACAGGGCAGCGATGCATGAGAGCCTGGAAAACCAAAGCTATCACTATAATACAGAGATAATGCTGTCTGATGGAAGCACCTTTAAGATTGGCAAATTTGTGGAAGAACTAATTGATAATAATAGGGACGAAGTTATTTTTGGAAAAAATTGTGAAATATTGCCTGTAAATAACGTAGAGCTTCTAACAACAGATTTTGAGAAAATTTTCCCTACAAAAGCAACAATGGTTAGTAAGCATAAAGCGCCAGATTACTTTGTCAAAATAACATATTCTAATGGAAGATCCATTATGGTAACTCCAGAACATCCCGTATATGTTTTCTACAATGGCAAGATAAGTGAAACTCCAGCAGAGCAAGTAAAACAGGGTTTATTGGCTCCTGCACCAAGAAAATTGCCTACTAAAAGTAAAAATGTGGAATTTATTCCTAGTGGGCTTAATCATTTCAACAATAAGGAAATTGAGTTTCCCTCAAGCCTTAACAACGGTCTTGCTAGGCTTCTTGGTTATATAACAACCGAGGGTTATGCTTATTTCAGCACACAAAACAGATATGCCGAGGTTGGTATCTCCAACACGAATCCTTTTATAATTGATGAGATGTCGCTTTTATTTAAAGAAACTTTTAAAACTACAGTAAATATCAATGTTCAATTTGCTAATAGTAGATCAAAGGCAAAAAAAGACATTGCAACAGTAAGAATTTGCTCTAAGCCATTTTATAATTATATATTCTCAAATTTTCGGGGAAGTGCAAATGGTGCTAAAAACAAGTACATCAATAATAGTCTGAGATGTGCTGATAAAGAGTTTCAATTGGAGTTTCTGAGAACCGCTTTTAAAGGTGATGGTTTTGTTGATAGCAGAAGATTTGGTTATTCTACTTCGTCTCTTGAATTGGCAAAGGGCTATCAGGATTTATTGCTTCAGAACAATATCGGCAGTCGAATAGACACAGAAAAAAGAAATTCTACAGAATATTATAAGGTAGCAATTACTGGTACAGAAGGTGCTGGCTTGTTTCTCAATAACATAGCCGAGGAAGATGATCATAGAATAAAGAGATTAAGCGAATTTTATAATGCAAGCAAAAACAAGAAAAATGAAAGAGATATTCTGCCAAGGGAAATATTGATTGAAGTTAATTTGCTTCTAAAAAGCTTTAATTTGAGTGATGGATATTTTATTAATAACATAAATAGGGGATTTAACGCGCATAAAGATGTAGTTTTAGGTTATATAAGAAAAATTGAAGATAAGCTAAAAGAATGTGATAAAGCTGTCCAACTCAACAATCCTAAAAAACTTAGGAGGTTACTGAATATTGAAGTAAATTTCCTCGCCAGAAATGTCAATGTTTCTGCTGGGACAATATACAATATAGAGAAGAAAAATAATTCTGCCAGGTATCATGAGTTAGTCAGAACCATAAAAAAACTTGGCAACGAGAAGATACAATTTACCAAATCTAAGGTAAATTATATTTTGAAACTTATTAATTCTGAAATTAGATTTCTTTACGTCAAAAAGGTAGAGAAAATAAAAAATGATGGGATGGAATGGGTTTATGATGTTACCGTTGAGCCTACAAGGACTTTTATAAGCGAAGGGTTGGTTTTACATAATACAATCAGCATTTCAAAGGCAAACATACAGGCGACATTAATTGCAAGGACTACTGTTCTCGCTGCTGCAAACCCGAAATTCGGAAGGTTTGATCCTTATGCTATAATAGCCGACCAGATTGATCTTCCTCCTACCTTAATCAACAGGTTCGACCTCATCTTTCCCATAAAGGACTTGCCTGAAGAGACAAGAGATGAGAAAATGGCAAAGCATATCCTTACCCTTCACCAAAGCCCTGAGGTAAATGAGCCTGAGGTATCAACAGAGCTCTTAAGAAAATATGTTGCTTATGCGAGGCAGAAAGTGTCCCCAAAGCTTACTGATGGCGCTCTTGAAGAGATAAAAGATTTCTATTTAAAGATGCGAAAAGGAGGAGGCGAAGGGGGTATAAGGTCTGTTCCTATATCTGCAAGGCAGCTGGAAGCACTAGTCAGGCTGAGCGAAGCTTCTGCAAAAGCAAGGCTGGACGACAGGGTTACCAGAAAGGATGCAAAAAAAGCCATAGAGCTTCTTGATTACTGCCTTATGCAGGTCGGATTTGACAAAGAGACTGGAAAGGTGGATATTGACAGGATAGCCACTGGTGTTGGAGCGTCGCAAAGAAGCCACATAATGGTTTTAAGGGATATAATAATCGAGCTTGAGTCCAAGCTTGGAAAATCTGTTCCAATGGAAGATGTCATGGCAGAAGCAAAGAGCCGCGGCTTGGATGAGGATAAGGTTGAAGAAGCCCTTGAGAGGCTGAAGCGCTCGGGAGATGTTTATGAGCCTAAGAGAGGCCATGTAAGCAAATTGCCTTAATAAGTTTCTGGAAAATGGAAGGATCTCAAGAAAAGTCATTTCAAAAAAGGGATGTTGCATACAAAACCAGTGTTTTTGATGTTCTGAACAGGGAGCTGGTAATGGACGGAATGTTCAGCCATATAATTTTTGGCAATATCAAAGTTTCGAGAGCCAATATAATTGCAACTCTTGTCAACAAGCAGGAGCTGCCAAATTGCACAGCCGGAATAATAGATGACGGCACTGGAAGGGTTTTATTGAAAAGCTTTGAAAAAATAGGAATGTTTGCGAATATTGACATCGGCGACCCTCTGGTCGTGATAGGAAGAATCAGGGAATTTGGTGGAGAAAGGTATATAATGCCCGAGATTGTAAAAAAGCTTCAAAGCAGCGAATGGATATCCATCAGGAAGGCAGAATTGGAGAGGTCAGGCGTTGCCAGCAAGCCTAAAGCCAGTGTTGCTGGTGCTGAAAATCCGGATGCTGGTGCTGGAGAAGGGATTCTATCTCTCATAAGGGAGCTGGACGATGGGAATGGCGCATTTATAGACAAAGTTATCAAAATGAGCAATAACACAAACGCAGATGCTGTATTGAATACTTTGCTGGAGAATGGGGATATTTTCGAAGTCAACCCAGGCAAAGTCAAGGTATTAGAATAAGACAGGAGTAACGTAAACTTCAAGAAATGCTGCCGCCACAAGGAACCCAACTGCTATGAGCACCAGCTCCGAAAAATCCAATATTATTTTTTGAAATTTAATGGTATTGAAGTGCTTTCTAATCAGCGCGACTGAAAGTATGCCCCCTGCCAGGCCGCCGTAGAAATATGCTGCTATTTCCGGAATTCCGTGTATCGAATATTTCAGAAGCCCTAAGGAAAAAACATGAAAATAATTCCCTGCTTCCAGCAGGCCAAGCGAGCTCGTGTATGTGCTTACGTTTGCCCTGATGAAGTTCCCTATGGCTGCTCCTATGACAGTTGCATTCCACGCAAGTATGAACAGCGCCCCTGCGCCGTAAATCAGCGCGAAAAGTATAGAGAAAGACAATACCTTGAAGTTATTGAAGAATATTTTCCAGAAAACGCCAAGGTTGACTATCACGTTTCCGGAAACCTGGTTGTTTATGGCCTGTATTGTCCCGATTTGCTTGTCGAAAAGGCTGTTGACTTGGTCTGTCGGAAGAAAAACGTACCATAATGCGCATGCCACGGTTATGCCGACAAACATGTACATAAAAAAGGATATTGCCTTGTTGTGCTCCTTCAAAATCATAGATTCTGAGTCAATAATCATGTCTTTGCTCTCTTCCAGCTTCATTGTATTGTAAAATATTGGCAAAGCCGCCATTGTTATCATGAATACCATTACCATGCTTGCCTGGTCTATAAAAATCCAAAGTGATAGTGCTATACCGATTGAGGCATATAGGAACCCGAGAAAGAACATCTGCCATGGCTTTTTCTCTGCATTAAGCGGGAACAGCAAGGACTCGACTACCATGGATTTTTTATTGGGCAGTCTGTTTATATATTTTTTGATATGTCGAAAATATACCATCACTCTATATAATGGACATAAGTCCAATGTGCCTGCGCAGGATGATATATTTTCGAGCATGCTCAAAAACCACCACAAATATAATAAATCTTGGTGGTTTTTGACAATTAAATTTATAAACCTTGACAGGTTATTCCCGGCAATGGAAGACTACAAGTCTATGCTTGAGAGCGTAAGAAAAAACCTGCCTGAGGCTGTTTTCCTCAAGGAAAGGTTTGAGATACCAAAGGCAATGGGCCACCTCCAGGGCAACAGGACAATAATATCAAATTTTCTCCAGATTGCATCCGCTTTAAGGAGGGAGGTCAGCCATTTGCTGAAATACGTGCTCAAGGAGCTTGCGACCCCTGGCGAGATAAAGAAAAGCGGTGCGTTAATTCTTGGAACAAAAGTTCCCGCTTCAAGGATAAACGAAAAGGTAAGGCAGTATGCAAACGAGTTTGTCCTCTGCTTCGAGTGCGGCAAGCCAGACACGCAGCTGATAAAAGAAGGTGAATTGACTTACATGAAATGCACAGCGTGCGGCGCGAAGAATTTCGTCAAGGCGAAGATTTGATTCTTGATAGAAAATCTCTAAATTTAAGATTAGCCATTTTGGTTTTGGAATTTCTTAATCAACTATTATTCTCTACCCAAACCATCTCCCTAACCCTTCCTGCTTTTCCTTGTCCCTTCCGAAGACTCCTTCCACTCTATCTTTAGTCAAAAGCAAAGTCTGCTTCAGGTAAGGGGGCAGGTTGTACTTGTCGGACAGGGAAATCGCAGGCTCGAGATATTTTATTATTGCCCCCTCTGTAACTGTGAATATGAGCTTGCTTCCGCATTCCAGGCATTTCCCGGCCAAAGGGGGCCTCCTGTATTTTTCAGTGCACTTGCTGCACCTGAACTGCTGTTGGGAGAATTTCCTTAAGTTTCCTCTTATGTCCCTCAGCAAATGCTTTTCAATGACCAGCCTTGCAACATCGGCTGCGTCAACCGCCCTTATCTTGTCTGCAAGGTCCATCTGCCCCTTTAGCTTGTCTTCCATTGAAGGGATTGTCTTGTATGAAGAGCACTTTACTCCCATGTTTATGCTGCTGACGGGATGGGTGTAGTAAATTGCAGACGCCTCTTTTGAGCCTAGAATGTTTGCAATCCTTTGTATCTTGACATTGTGCGGCATCTCATAATTCAAAGCCGCTTCATAAAATTCCAAAGGGTATCTTTTGACAACATCCACATCGAATGCCATGTCATCAACTTCTGTCGGAACCAAAATGGATGTTAAAACTAATGGCGCGTCCTGTGTCGCACCTCTTGTGTCTGGAAGAAACTGCTTTGAGAAATTTAGCAATACGTCCATTAGTAATGTTACTGAAGCTTCGTCGCCATCACAATCGCGCCTAGTAGCAGCATGAAGCAGCGGATGGGCATAAAATGCCTGTGTTTTTGAAAACCCGATTATTCTTCCTATTATTCCAGCTGATGTGTGCGGAGCAAGCGCGACTACCAATTCTCCAATAAGGTCTTTTTCGGATTTAAGGTTGTAGAATTTGCCAAGCTTGTACAAAGACCCCAGCAGCTCATCTATAAACAGGCTGACTTCGTAAAGAACCTTGTCTGCGCCTTTCTCAGGAGCATCCTCGCATTTGGGTAGTATTATATCCTGAGGCATCAACTCAATGATTTGTTCCTCATCCTCCAATTGGTTGGAGTTTATATCCTCAGTATACCCAAGCTGCCTGAGTTTCTCTATAGAGGTCCCTATCTCTCTTGGCTTGAAATGTGTTATCGGCAGTTGCGTCATATCATACCTTGTTGTGCCGTCTTTATTGACTGGTATGCCATATTTTGCCCTCAGTATACCTTTAGCCAAATGCTCGGGAATATGGTTTTTATTTGATGTCCCTCTAACCCCTTTTACCAGATCTGGATAATGGCTCATGCCTAAGTTAGCCAATATTCTGTTGAAGTAGTGGTTAATGTCAATTTTTTGCAGTTTATAGGTTGTTGTTTTTCCGTGAATGCATTTTTCATTTCTTATCGTGCCGCAAACCTTGCACAGGTGCATCTGTACGGACTTGGAATTGCATTTCTCGCAGACAGGCATGATTGTTGGCTCCTTGCAGCTTTCGCAGAAATAAATCGGAAATTCTGCTGTTACGCCCCCAATTCCGAGGGCGCTTTGAAAAGACCTTAGCTTGCCCCCTTCTTTGCCTACTGGAAAGAGCATATGAGGATCACCTTCCATTTTCCTGACTTTTCCTTTTTCGGGCCTGCCCATTCTTGCACCTATGAATGTGCCTGATTTGTCTCTTATCTTAATCTCAGATGACATATTTATAATTTCAATTGTGTTTTCGTTTATAACGCTTGCATATTTTTCATAAAATTCTTCATTATCCAGGCTTAGAAGGGCATAGAATACCTCTGCTTCATTTTTCTCCAAAATAGTGAATTCATTATTCACATAGATATGCGGTGCACCTATAGATTCCAGTACTTTCTTGGCTTTCTCGTTTTTTGGAAGAATTATTTTGCTTAGCTTGCTGTTTTCAAACTCCATCTTTGCATGCTTAAACCATGACAAAATCTCAAGCAGCGATTCTCTTGAAATAATTTTCCAGTGGTAGGTATGAAATGGGTGGAGGGGGACACTTAAAATTCTGCTTAACGCTGCCGACTCGTATCCGTTGGGCTTTGAAATAAAATAATCCTGAATGAACGACTTTAGGTTTTCAACTGGAATTCCGCTCAGTTCAGATAATTTGCCAAAGTCATTGTTGAATAACTCCTTTATCGCCTGCTCTGCTTCAAGCGCCCACCATTCCTCACAATAGCCTGCAGGCACCAACTGATGCGCCCTGTTAAAAAAATCACCGTAATTTATCAATATATCTCCCAAAAATATTATTTCGCTGATTTGGCTGGCTGACTGCTTTGCGATTTGTTCGCTGTGCACATATATAACACTCCCATCATTTAATTTGACTATTGGACCCTCTAAGCAATCACATACTGTTATCGCTGTTGCTTTCCCGGGCCTTTCCACTTTCAGCTGGGTGCCTATCCCAAGGTATTTGTTTAGCACATACATAGTCGCAGGATGTATTGATGTAGCAGAATATCCTGACGTTCTGCATCTGCCGTACCTTAATCTGAACCCTCCAGTTGCAGAAGGGTGCCCCAAAACCGGGCGTCCTGCAACCAGATCCTGAATGTATGTGTAAATCGGGGTTATTCCTTTCTTTGATGCCTTTTCTTTCGCTTTTATTTCCTTTTGCAGATGCACAAATTCCTGCAGAAAAGACCAGTGGCCAAGCTCAAACTCGTCTCCCCATTTTTTAAGCTGCGACCATACTTTGGGTGCCTTTTGCGCAATGCACTCCCCCAAAACAAGCGCGGGCCCGCTTCTTATCCTATTTGTAGCAATCCTATCTAGGTCTTTGTAGTTAGATACCTCAATTTCTTCTGAAGGGTCTCCATCTATTTGGACAGGGAGGTTGCTTACCAAAAAGGATATTTCTTTTTCGCTTGGCAGGTATTGAAGGTTTGTAACCCTTTCGTGATAATCATACAGTTCTGTTACCATCCTCCTGATTTCCTGCTCTGACGGGTCATAAGCTTCAAACCCCATTTTTTTCCTGATATAGTCCGCTATAACTGCGCTGACTGCCCCAGCTGTCCCGCCAGCGCTTCGTATTGGGCCGGAGTACATCAGCGAGAAATAATCTTTGCCGTCCCTGCGCTTGTTGATTTTTAGTTCCACAAACCCCTCAAGCGGCGATGCCACAACACCCAATGTCAAATATGCGAGACCAATCCTTATGCCAGTCTCCATAGCAATCTTCTGTGAATCGAATTTGCAGAATCTTTCCTGAGACACTTCCAGCGAAATTGAAAGTGCAACCCTCCAGTCCGATTTTCCGTAAATGGCTTCCAATTCTTTGATTCTTTCCGGAATCCCACTATTCATGAGTTGGGGCACAACAACACTTACAATACCTTCCACTCTTTCTGCCATATTTTTTGCGAGAGGTGCGCATACTATCGGTTCAGGATCATACCCTTTGGACCTTGCTTCAGAGGCTATGGCGTAGCATTTCTCAATTTCTTCCGCCATCTTCTTGCTGGATTTTTCGTTGGTAATCATTCTGGTTTATTGCCCAAACTTAAGGATTTTTATGTCTCTTGTGCCAAGGTTCACTATTGGAACTCTGCTCGGCTCTGGATTGTGGCCAACCTTTTCCTGAAAAGTAGTTTTTCCTTGCCAACAGCTGCCGCAGATTAGTGTAGTGTTCCTGTAATTGGAAGTTGATGATTTGTGTATATGGCCGCTGAGAAAAAAGTCAGGGACTTTCTCTATCACTAAATTGTCTTTTTTTGTGTCTGGGATGTATAAAGATGATAAGTGAGAAGGGGCCAAATGCCTTCTTTTTAGAAGGAACTTCATGATGAGGTCAGGCCTGTTATAACCACCTAGACTTCTCAATGAGTCTACATTTGCCACAAAATAATCAAAAGAATAGCCATGATACATCAATACATCAAAGCCCGAAAAGTTACTTGTTGAGTTTATGTTTATCATTGAGGGGTTTGATACCATTATAACATTGCTCATTTCGTGCAGTGGCTTTGCAAAGTCTTTGGATAATTGTGGCTGCGGCTCTGCTATTCTCAGAGCATCATGGTTTCCAGGGCAGATAATCAATGGTATTTGGTGGGGGATCTGCCTTAAAAGACCTGCGCATTCTTCGTATTGCTCATAAATGTCTTTTGTAATGAGCTCTTTCTCTTGACCGGGGTACACCCCGCACCCATCAACTAAGTCTCCTGCAATAAAGATGTATTGGATTTTATTCGATATGCTTCTTTGCTGTTCGTTTCCCATCTTCCCGTTTATCCATTTCAAAAACCTTTCAAAATCTTCAGGCAAAAATTTTGAAGATCCAACGTGCAAGTCTGAGAGGAATATAGCATAAGATTCCTCCTCGTGCTTCTTGAGCTCCTTGCTCGCTGGTATGTCTGGCCACAGTATGTTATTGGCAAAAATAAAATTCTCTATGTTTACACCAACCACTCCTACAACCTCGTCCAGCACAATGTCTTTGGCCTCGTTGAAAAGCGCCGGCTTGTTTTTGTTTACTAGGACCTTTCTTTGACCTGTTGGGTCTTCCAAAAGCAAGAGGAGATTTCCATTTTTTGTTGTTTGCTTGTAGCTGACCATTCCAATCACAGAAAGGGGCTCTTTTTCCCTTTTGTTTGGAATTTTCCCTATTGAAACCGTATTTTGCATCTCTTGCCTTTGCTTCAATATTTTTTCGATCGCTTTGTACCTGTTGTTGAAGTGGTCCACAAAATCCTGGATGTCCCTTTTCTTTGGCTCTTCTTTGTAAGAATAAACAATTTTTATTTCCCCTTGCTTTGGGGCTTCTGCCATTTCTGGCGATTTTGTGCATGTTAATTCTGTTAAACTGAAGTCCGCTACCGGATCGTTAAGCTGTTTCGTCCTGATAACCTCAAAAATTCTGGATATCTTGTCATAGTCATTAATTCCCCTCAAAAAGTCAGGGCTTATGAGAATTCCTTTCTTTAAGCACGCTTCTATTACTTCCCGCTTTTTGTCTATAAGTTCCTGCTGCATGTCCCAATTAAATATGAATGCTGTCTTCAAGAATGCTCTTGGTTTTTTGGAGTGTTGCTTCTGGGATTTCCAGGGATATCTCTCTTGTTCTGCCATACCTCCCTTTGGAAATCACTTTGGCATTTACTACCCCCATCATATCAAACTCGGATATAATATCTGAAACCCTTCTTTGTGTCAATGTGCTTATGTTTATCTTGCTGCACAGGGATTTGTAAACCCCATATACCTCCCCGGTGAACAGCGATTCCCTGCCGCGCTGCAAGGAGATTATGGAATAAAGCACAACCTGATATTGTTTTGGCTGAGTTGTTGCTATATCCATTATCCTGTCTCGATCTATCTTTTCCTCTGCTTCATCTATGTCTTCCAGAGTTATTGTTTTTGTGTTTTTCCTGTCTGCAACTTCCCCTGCAACCCTTAGAAGCTCCATGGCGCGCCTTGCATCCCCGTGGTCGCGAGCTGCGTAAGCCGCGCATTTCTCAATTACCCCCTGCCCCAAAACCCCTTTATTAAATGCGAATTCCGCTCTTTGCTTTAAAATGGATTGAATTTGGAGCGCGTTGTATGGAGGAAAAACAATTTCTTCTTCTGATAATGATGATCTGACCCTAGGATCGAGCCCATCAACAAACATTATGTCATTAGATATCCCAATCAAAGAGATTTGTGATGTTGTGTCTTCTTCACTAATCCGTGTTAGGTTGTAAAGCGCATTGTCTCCCATCTTGTTAATGAGTTGGTCTATCTCATCGAGTATTATCACGTAGTTTTGATTTTGCTTATTTAATGCCTTAAAGAATGATCTGTAAACTTCTTCTGTAGGCAAACCTGTTGGGGGGATTTCCTTGCCGAGTTCCCTCGCAAGCTGCGCTATGAGCCTGTATTCTGTATCGGCGCTTCTCTTTAGCTTGCAATTGACATAAATTACCTTCAAAGGCAACTTCTCTTTTTCTGCTACGCTAGCCAGTTTTTGAGTGGTGTGTTTTACCGTAAGGGTTTTTCCTGTGCCTGTTTTGCCATAGACAAAGGTGTTTGAGGTTTTGTCCCCTTTTAAAGATGGTGCAAGGACATTGGCTACTTGTTTTATCTGGATTTCCCTATGTAAGACCGTTTCTGGAATATAGGATGCTTGAAGTGCCTTTTTATCAGAAAAAACGCTCTTTTTCCTTAAAAAATCTTCAAAGAAGGTTTCTGTGTCCTTTTCTACCATAAATTTCCATACGAAATATAGGTATTTAAGCCTTTTCTTTGCTCAAGACTCCCCTTTATTTCGTATGGAAGTTGTTTATTGATTGTGTGTCTGTTTAATTAATATTTTTCTATATAGAAAAAATAATAAATAATATAAAAAAATATAAAAAATAAAATATATAAAAAAATATAAAATATTTTCCAAAGGAAATGAAGGGCATGGGAAAACGCAACGGCTTTGCCCGAAAACTCGCCAAAGACTCGGTTTTTACCATCGCTCAGCTTATTTTTCCCTTACTTGATTGCAATTTTCTCTCTGGAACTCCGAAAATTGCTGGTTTTTATTGTAAATCAGCTTCGCATTTTGATGGCAAAAACTACTTTTCGGGCAAAGCCAAAAGCAACAAAACCTATTTATATAGGCGCCCAGACACTAGCGAACATGTATGGCATAATGCGCTGGCTCATGCCAAGGGATGAAAAATTCTTCGAGATGTTGTTAGAGCAGGCGGAAATTGCTTTGCAAGGCGCCAAAGAGCTTAAAGATTTTGTAGAGAACTACTCAAATCTTGACAGAAACTGGCGCAAGTCAAAGTCGCAGTTAATAAGGGAAATAGAGCATAAGGGAGACAAAACAACCCACAAGCTCATTGAAAAGCTCAACAAGAGCTTTATAACGCCCATCGACAAGGAAGATATACACCAGATGGCCGTGCTTCTTGATGATGTAATTGATTTAATCAATGCTGTTGTGTTAAGGTTTAGCCTCCTTGGCATAGAAAGAATAGATATTTGCATAACCGAGCTGGTGGAAATTATTTACAAGTCTGTAGCCGAGCTGAACAAAAGCATTTCTGACTTGAGAAAGATGAAAGACATGAAAGAGTATTACATAAAGATACACAGCCTTGAAAATGAGGCAGACGAAGTATATTACAAGGGCATCGATGAATTATTTCATTTCTACAAGAACCCCATTGACATTATGAAATACAAGGAAATTTACGAGCTTCTTGAGTCGGTTACAGATAAATGTGAAGACATCACCAATGTCATTGAAGGCATAGTGGTCAAACATGCTTGAAATCCCCATAGTGGTATTTATAGGGATTTTGCTCGCATTGGTATTTGATTTTGGCAATGGGCTAAATGATGCTGCAAACGCTGTTTCTACGATAATTGCTACGCGCGGCCTTAGCCTGCGCCAGGCTGTTCTTATGTCAGCGATAGGCAATTTCATCGGCGCTTTTATATTTGGTGTTGCTGTTGCAACAACCATTGGAAAAGGGCTGGTAATTCCGGAAATTGTTAATCCCTATATAATCATCACGGGCCTTGCCGGAGCTATTTTCTGGGTTTATTTTACAACCTATTTTGGCTTGCCCATATCTGCAAGCCACTCTTTGATAGGTGGTTATGTTGGAAGCGCCGTTGCTGCAGCAGGATTGAAAGCAGTTATTTTTTCCGGCATCACAAAAGTGTTGCTGTTTATATTTGCCGCCCCTTTGCTTGGAATGATTGTGGCATTTTTGTTCCAGCTGCTTATTTTTCACATTTTTAAGAAATCAGATCCTTCGCAAGTCAATAAATATTTCAGGAAGCTCCAGATAGTGTCAGCATCTATTTATAGCATAGGCCACGGCACAAATGATGCACAAAAGACGATGGGAATAATTGCAATACTCCTTTTCAGCGCAGGCATTCTTGGAAAAGAGTTTTATGTCCCTTTCTGGGTTGCTATTATGTCTTACGCAGCAATAGCCCTTGGCACCATTGCAGGCGGCTGGAAAGTGATTAAGACAATGGGGATGAGAATAACAAAGCTGCAGCCTGTTAATGGATTTTGCGCAGAAACAGCAGGCTCCAGCGTAGTGATTGGCTCCACAATCCTAGGAATACCAGTAAGCACCACCCACGTTATAAGCGGCTCCATCATTGGAGTTGGTGTTCTAAAAAGAGTATCTGCAGTAAGGTGGGGTATTGCAAGAAACATTATGTGGGCATGGATACTTACAATGCCTGTGTCTGGGCTGGTAGGAGGATTAAGCTATTTTGCTGTAAAGCTCTTTATCTAATCACCATTCCTTAATGCTAACAAAAGTTTTAATAAAAACAGCTTCGCATATCTCTTGGTGAATGTTAGTGGGGTTTTTTAAGTTCTTGAAAAGAGGAAAAGAGAAGGCAGAAGAAGGTGGCTTGGATTTGCCGCCTATGCCACCCATGGACGAAGGTTTAAGCATGGACGCGCACGGAATAGATTTTGATAAAGATCTGCCAGATCTTCCTGAATTGCAGGGTTTGGACAAAGATTTTGATAATGCCTCTGGCGTGTCCGAATTTGACATTCCAAAAATTGATGAATGGCCACAAGCAGCAGCAGAACAACCAGCTTCAGAACTTGATAGGGAAGCCACAAACCAAACACTTCCAGTCCCACAAACCCCGGAGCAGAACATTGAACCCCAAAACATACAAAAGGATATTTCTGGTTTAATCCATTTATCTGAAGAACCAAAAAGCCAGATTTCTGTGCACGGAAGAAACTTTCCAAGGGCACACGCCGGGAAAACCGTTTATGTAAGGGTTGACGACTTTAAAGCCGCGCTTGGAACCATAAACATGGTTAAAACCGACTTAAGGAAATGGGAAGGTGCATTGGCTAAATTGGAAAACGTAAAAGCTGCGAAAGACTCATCATTCGAAAAGATTAGAACATCCATAGGAGATTTGCAGAAAAAGCTCATTTTCATAGACAAAACTTTATTCAAGGGTGATTGAGAAATGAAAGACCAAAGATCAGGTGCACCGGTTTTTGTAAAGGTAGATGAGTACAAAGAAATTCTGGACGTGCTGGAAATGGTAAAATCAAAAATAACAGAAATAAGGGAAACCCTCGGGAGCATAAATTCGCTGAGAAACGAGGAAGATGCGGAGCTGGCTATGTGGAACAACGCGATCAGCGACATTGAAAAAAAAGTGGACCGCATTGACAAGCTGATGTTTGAGCCGGAGCACACATGGTGAGAAATTGAAAGAGCAAACAAACGACCTTTTCTTTGTTGAAATAAGGCAGCACAGCGAAATCAGGAAGGATATTCTTGAAGCCCTGAAGCAGATGCTGGAAGTGCTGCAGAGATTTGAAAAGTTTAGGCACATCAGGCACTCAAAGTCAGAAAATATCCAGAAGCTTAAGGCAATGATTAAGGACGCGAATAAAGTGCTTGGAACTCTTAAGGGCAAGCTGCCGCAGACAAATTTAAGGGTATCATCCGTAAGGGAGGACAAGCCAGCCCCAAAAAAAATTCACAAAAAAAACAAACCAGCTCCGCAGAAAAAAGAGCCAAAGCGGGAAATGACAGAAATGGAAAGGCTCGAGGCAGAGCTAAATGCAATAGAAAGCAAGCTGAAAAGTTTGGACTAATTCTGTAAGTGCCTAATCAGTTTAAGAAAATTAAAAGTGGAGATTATTCCCCTATGATAATAAAGTGGACAGCTTTTCTGTTTTCCCGTGCGGAGCACAGTACACACAGAAACGGAGGCTTGCTTAACTTCCGTGAACCCGCTAAAATGCGGACGCACTTTACTTTCGGGATGGGAACGGGTGAACCAAGCCCCTATGGCCGTCCAAGCTAAAAGGGAAGAAAACCCGGTTTAAAAATGTTGTGGAATTTTTTTGTTTTGCCTGAAAAGATTTTTAAAGCGAAGCTTATAATTTGCTCTTGGTGATTTAAATGAGCACAGTTCCAGCGGTTCCATTGGAGAGTAAAGTAATTGAGGTTGTAGTAACTGGTGACATAAGATATGATATTCAGAGGGCTATAGCCATGATGGGCTCCAGTTTCCCAGGCGCGCATTTGTCAGGCAAAGCATTGGCAAAAGCCCTGGATGAAAAGCTGCCAGAAGGAAAGTACATAGCCCATGCAACAGGGAATATTGTAGAGTATATTGAGCCTAAACCAGCCAATTACAATTAAAGAGCGGGAAAGAGCTATAAAAGCATTTTAATCTACTTCAAACAGTACAGATTCTAATGACTTATTTCATCCCTTATTACATGAATTAAGATTATGGAAAAGTTCGCCATAACGGTGTTATATTCACTTTTTTTATCGCCTATAAGGTTGCTATCGCACACCGGAAATTTAGATTTGTTATCTTCGCTTAAGATTGGTATCTTAAACAAACTTTTTTATTATACTATGAATCGGGGGCTAACGATTAATAAAACGATAACGGTTCGGGGGTGAAAAATAGCTGCTGCTGAGGAATGGTGCAAGGCAAGGAAGATGAAATTTAGGATAATCTCAAGATACTAAAGCTGCTTCTGTTTTACTAATTTCTATTTTAAATTCTAGTCCGCATTTTTTGCATTTGTATGATCCTAAATCTTCAAATCTCTTTGATATAGGTTCAAATTTATGTTTATGATTTTCCACTACTACCACCTCTTTTGCTATTCGCTTTTTATTTCAATGAGGTATTTTATAGGTATTAGTAGTTGGGGTTTATATAGTTCACGCAGAGATGTCCAGTGATACTCTAATATATAGATTAAAATAAATGAACTACAACTAAGAAATTAAGAAAAGAAAACTTTATATATGTGATATACTAGATTTTCTAAATAAATGGGTTTTTAGTATGAATAAAATTTCTGAATTAGGAATAGAGAAAGTTACCCCTGATGAACTTATAGGCCCATTGAATGACATTGAGAAGAAGTTTGCTCCACCTTACCTTTTTCTTAAAGGAAATCGTAAACTTATAGATAATCATCCTAGAGTCTCAATTATTGGTACTAGGCATCCTAGTGAGGGCGGAATAAATAACACTAGTAAATTAACGAAGTTTCTTCTTAAGAATGAAGTGGTTATTGTAAGTGGTCTTGCCCTAGGTATAGATACCGTGGCACATAAAACTGCGATTGAAAATGGTGGTAGAACCATAGCTGTGTTAGGTACGCCTCTTGATAGGTATTACCCAAAACAGAATAGTGATTTGCAGGATGAAATTGCGAGAGACAATTTAGTAATCTCACAATTTTCCTTAGGGTCAGCCATACAAAGGAAGAACTTCCCTCTACGTAATAGAACAATGGCATTGCTTTCTCATGTTTCAATTATTGTTGAAGCAGGGGAGGGTAGTGGAACAATTCACCAAGGATGGGAAGCACTTCGTTTGGGTCGACCATTATTTCTTATTGAAGATATAATTAAGAATAAGAATCTAAAATGGCCACATAAATTAATTGGATATGGTGCTAAAATTCTTCCAATTTCTCAAGCCAAATTTGTGCTTGAATCTTTACCAGTCCCCATGCTAGAGGCGGGGAACTATGCTACTTTCTGAATTAGAATTTGGTTCTTATCTAACTTATAGTCCCCGAGGAAAATCTGATCTTGCTAAGCGGTCTAAGAATATTATGATTTATCTTAAATCTGAAGGAAATTTTGGTAACCCACCCAAGTTTATGTCACAACTTGTTGCAGAAAGGATAAAGGAAAGTATTGACAAAATGCCATTCAATCATTTTTTTAGTCCAAATGTTTCATTAGTTCCTATACCCAAAAGTTCTCTGATGCAACCAAACACACTTTGGGTTTCTGAGAAAATTGCAAAGGCTCTATCAAAACAAGCATTTGGAGATTTTTATCCTTGTTTAAAAAGAATAAAACCATTACAAAAAGCAGCTTATTCAAATCCACCAAATAGGCCTAAAGCTATTGATCACTATAACAGTATAGAATGTCAACCACTTGTTCATAGACCGAAAGAGATAGTTCTTATTGATGACATTATTACGCGTGGTTCCACTCTACTTGGATGTGCAAGTAGATTAAAGGAAATTTTTTCTGATGTACCGATTCGGGCATTTGCAGTCATTAGAACGATGAGTGATCCTAACGACTTTACAAATATAGAAGACCCATGTATTGGAACGATAACTCTCTCTAACAATGATACATTTAGAAAACCCTAATATAAAATAAGTGAATAAAAGCTAATAATAATTCAATTAAGCTATTCTTCGCCCCCGAACCCCCAGGATATACTAATTAAAGCCCCCGATTCTTAATAAAAAAGTACTATAACACTAAATTTTCGGCGGTAAAAAACTCGATGTTCGCTACGCTCACTCGCCTATCGGTCGCCTAACACTCGCAAGGCAAACTTTTTCTCGCTTCGCTCAAAAAAGTCTCGAGTGCTTCAAAATTTTTTCAGCTCTGAATTTTGCGGGTTGCCTCAAAATTCGAGGAAAAAATTTCTCGCCTCGAGCCAAATGTCGCCGGCCCTTCAGCTTTTCCTTTATCTCTTTCCAGGAAAACTTTTTGCTGGCCTTGCTGAGCTCATCAAGCACGTCCTTGATTAATCCATAATTATGGTAAATCAATTCGCCTTTCTGCCTTAGCTCGTGCCCTTCCTTTCCAAGCTCCTCTATTGTTTGCTTCTGCTGCCCAATTATTCTCTGCAGCGACTTTATCTGTTTGTCCTGCTCAGTTTCTTTTATTTCCCTGAACTGGGAATAAAAATGCCGCACAGCATCATTGAAGGTTTCAAATTTTGTTTTTTTGCTGTTTTTGTAGAAATTCAAGCCAAATGGAATGAAATCTATTAAGCTGTTGTCCGCGTCCAATACAGCATAAGGCTCTGTCTTGTTGTTGAGCAAGCTGTTAATGGAATCCTGCAATTGCTGCGCTTGCTTTTCATCAATGTTCTTGGGATTAAGATTTTTATCAACATTGGACATCAAGCAGAGCTCTTCAGAATACAACCCTCCCAGGCCAAGCTCCGTTGCCAGCGCAACCACAACACTTTCCTTTTTTGAATTTTTCATCAGCTCAGCAAGCTCATTATTTTTCAAATCAAACATGTTAAAATCCATGATAGGATACGTGTACTTTAATTTTGGCTTGATAGACCTTTCCCTGAACTCATGATGCTCAAGTGCGTTTATTATCACGTTATGGCTGTCGCAAAGGATTGCATTGCCCTTTCCGAAGAATTCTATGTAAAGATATTTATTTTCATCCTTGATATTAAACCCTAATTTAATTATCCTTTCCGGCTTCAGCTGGCTTATCTCGCTTAAGAAATGCCCGTCCAAATGCTTTCTCAAAAGCATCCCGAAGCCAAGAGTCTCCCCATAATCTTCTTTGGTTTCTGCAGCGAATATGGACTGCCCGACACATATCCTCAGCAGCTTTTTGCCCAAATTCGCCTTGTGCAGGCTGAACATCAGGACAGTTTTCTCTGGCTGGTATATTTTGTCTATTCTTGAATCTTTAAGAGCTTCAAGCTCCATGACCAAAAAGTGCAGGTCCAATGAAGACAATTGCCTTTTCATAAAAATTAAACTAACCTCTTTCCACAACAACCAAGTCTCCGTTATTTACCGTTTTGAATATTGCAGAGTTTCCAATAATCTTTCCAAAAACATTAACCTTTGATGCAGCCCTTATCCCGTCTTCTGTTGATTCCGGGGTTTTTCCGAAGAATATGCAGAAGCAGCTTCCTTCAGGCCAGTAGGCAACATCACCTTTCTCAACAATGTCTGTTGCATTTTTCTCCTCATCAACCCTTACAGGAATGACAAAATAAATCTCGTCTCCCCACCTGTTTGCAGCCCCGTCAATCGGGAGTGAATTGTAGATGGTTCTGGCAGTTTGGGTTTCTTCAAGCTCTACTCCAGCCTCGATATCATTTACAAAAATTTTTATTTTCATTTCAATGACTTGCCAACCCACTTCTCAATCCTGTCCATTCCCTTTTCTATCTCTTTTGTTGAAGTTGCATAGCTTAGCCTTATATGGCTGTCTGAGCCGAAGGCAATGCCAGGAACAACAGCAACAAGGGCATCGTCAAGCAGCCCAGAGCAAAATTCCATCGATTTCATGCCGGTTTGGCTTATGTCGGCAAACGCATAAAAAGCGCCCTGCGGCTCGACACAGCTCATTCCCTTTATTTCATTAAGCCTCTTGTGCATGAGCTTTCTCCTTTCATCAAACGCTTCCACCATTTTTGCAACGCTGTCCTGCGGCCCGTTGAGCGCCTCAAGCGCTGCCATCTGCGCAATGCTCGACGGGTTGCTCGTGGAGTGGCTTTGAAGATTTTCCATTCCCTTTATTACTTCCTTGCCAGCACCGCAATATCCGATGCGCCAGCCTGTCATAGCATATGTTTTTGAGACAGCATTCACGGTTATAGTAAGATTTTTGATGTCCTCATTTAAGGATGCTATGCTAATGAACTCATTGTTCCCATACACAAAATGCTCGTAAACCTCATCTGATATTACATAAAAATTATGCCTGGCTGCAAGCTCCGCTATCTTCCTTATCTCTTCAGGCTCAACAACTGCGCCGCTCGGATTGCTCGGGCTGTTCAGCACAAGCAGTTTCGTCTTTTCGGTTATTTTTTCTTCAACAGTTTTTGCCGTGAGCATGAATCTTTTGTCAGTGTCGCAGAAAACAGTCTTTGCCCCTGTAAGCCTTATCATCTCATCAAAGCTCACCCAATATGGCACAGGAAGAATTGCCTCATTACATTCTCCAAGCACAGCCATCATTGCATTGTAAAGTATATGCTTGCCGCCGCATCCAACAGTTACTTCAGAAACATCATATTGTATTTTGTTAAATCTCCTGAACTTATCGGCAACAGCCTTCTTAAGCTCCGGAATGCCTCCTACAGGAGTGTACCTTGTAATGTTATTGTTGATTGCCCTGATTGCGGCTTCTTTTATGTTGTTCGGCGTGTTGAAATCTGGCTCCCCTGCGCCGAAAATAACCATATCCTTTCCTTCTTTTTTAAGCTGCTTTGCCTTTGCGTCAATGGCCAGCGTTGCACTGGGAGCGATATTTCTTACCTTTTGTGACAGCATGCTTTCACCAAAATTTATTAGCCAAAAAATCAAATCTTTGATTTGATTTTTTGGTATATTGTATATGTATTAAAACCTTTTGTAGTGTCAACTTCTATCAGTTTATGCCCTCTTTCCCTGGCTTCGTTAAGGCAGATATCAAATATCTCTGACTGAAGGTTTTCTTTTATTTTTTCTTTGTGGAAGCCCTTCTTTTTGAGGCGCTTATTTAATTCTTTAATATCACATTTTGTAATGATGCAGAAATCAACCAATCTTTTCGGCAGGTAGTGGGAAAGATGGGAATCTATTATGATCCCGTCTGCTTTCTTGGTTTTTTTGATATCAGCCATCTCTTTTATTATTTGCCCGTTTAAATTTTTTATGTCTACAATCATGGTTTTTCTTTTTTTGTCATAGCCCTCAGACAATCTATATTTTGAAATGATTTTATTAGCATCCAAATAATGGAATTTTAGCTTATTGAACAAGCTCTTTGCCAAAGTGGTTTTTCCGGTTCCTGGGGTCCCAGACACAATTATAACTTTCATTTTAATAATTAAGCCTAAACCTTAATATTGCTCCAATCCCCCCCAACCCATCAAGCCTTTGCCCCCCTTCATGCTCCGAGCTTATTATATTTATTTCACCCTTTGTCTTATCTACAATTTTCATTATATTTTCTATTTCTTTGTAGAAATTTTCAGCCCTTGATTTTTGTATTAAAGTGTCTGTAATCAGAAACTCCTTTACAGCTCCGATGGAGGCCGCATCTGCAGTTTCTTTCATCCCGTATACTGCAAGGTTGCTTCTGGCGATTTCAGTCAATAGCTCTTCCACTTTACCCATCTCTTTTGCAGCCCTTTCCCGCTTTAGAGCTTCCCTGACTTCAGGCCTTTTGATTACTTCGTCAATCCCGTTTTTCGTTGCAGAAGAGCATGTGGCGAGAATTATCTTCTGCTTCATCTCTTTATCGCTTACATTTTTCATAAGGTCTTCCTTCCAGAATGCAGGGGATGCAACAATGATCTGGCTTATTTTGTGTCTTTCCACATACTCCTTCATCTTGCCTATTATTGCAGCATAGAAATTTTCTTTCTTTATGTTCTCCTCCCTTTTCTTCTGCACTTCCCCATGAAGATGGCAGATGACCTCATACCCATATTTCCTGAACAAGGCGAAATAAGCCTCTTCCCGGTCGTGGACGCAGATGAGCAATGAAGATTTCTTCTCGGAGCACGCCTCTTTCAGCTTGTCAAGCTGGTATTTAAGCCAGGATTCCTTTATTATTGTTAGGGCAGTGTTTTCGTCAACATTAAAGGTGTGATGCTCTCCAAGCGGAATGTCCTCTGGCGCCTCTTTTATGACTCCAGAAACCCTAAGCAAATTGGAGGACTTTCCGAACTCAACCTTCTCAACAAGGAGCTTCAAAAAAACAGCCATCTTGGCAGCATCCCTTGGCCTTTCGCCATCGGACTGGGATTTTATCTTCCTAAAGGTTTTTCCCTTGACAAAGTCACCTGGCTCTATTATTCCATTCAGATACCATAAGTCATCAAGATTCTGTACCAGTATTTTTACTTCCCCTGTTTTCAGATTGGAATGAACTAGTTTCATATCGCTGTCTGTAATTTTCAAAACATTTAAATATGTTTATGTAAATTTCTTCACCTTGAAATGGAAAAAAAAGCCCAGAGCGGGATGAACGCTGCCATACTAGTGGCAATCATCGCAGGGCTTATCGTCCTTTACATAGTTTTTCTGCCGACTTCCGAGCGCGAGCGCCTGGTTTTGGATAAGGGTGAAGAAGATGGAGCTGAAACCCAATCCAATCTTTTGCTTGACGTGTTCCCAGGGACGCTCAGCATTTCAAAAGGACTTGAGAACGAAAAGCCAATCCCAAACCTATTCCTGATTGAGACAACGAATGCAATGGAATTTGAGACAATCAATCCTTTTATAATAAGGAACGGGTGGTTTGACAAGAAATCAAAGTCTTTTGACTTTTCACTTGATGATCCTTCCAATGTTGATAATGTAATCCTTTCATTCACGACAAAAAAGAGGCAAGGCATACTTACTATACGGCTAAATAATGAAGTGGTATTCGAAAATGAGTTTGCAAGCGACATAGTTGCCCCTGTAAGGCTTAGCAAAAGGCTCCTGGACAAGGCCAACACGCTGCAGTTCAGCGTTTCATCAGTAGGGGCAAGGTTCTGGGCAACCAATGAATATGAATTCGAAAATGCGAAGATAATAGGCGACATAACCGATACAAGCAGGCAGGAAAGCTCTAATGTGTTTGTCATCAGCGATTCAGAATACCAAAATATGGAAAAGGCAGAATTGAAGTTTAACCCGTACTGCGGCAATGTACGCGACTTGGGGGCTTTGAACATACTTATAAACAACAAGAAATTAGTGTCTTCAGTTCCCAAGTGCGACGACCCTTACAACCAGCCAATTCCAAAATCCGTGCTTAATTCAGGAGAAAACAACATAGTATTCAAGACAGACAAGGGAAGCTACGGCATCGAGCAGATAAGAGTGACATTGGATTTCAAAGGAGCTGCTGTCAAGACTTATTATTTTGAGATAAAGACAGATGATTTCCAGAGCATCAGGAGCAATTCGAGGAAAGTCATGCTCATGGTCAAGTTTGCAGACGGGAAAACCCTTAAGAGGGCAAAGCTTGATGTCAACAGCAGGATAGAAACAATAGAAACAGACAAAATGCTGTTTTCAAAGGACATAACAGGCAAAATTTCAGAAGGAAACAACTTTGTAAGGCTCGAGCCGCTTGAAGACATAGAAGTCGTAGAGCTGAAAGTTGAGCTGGCATAATTCATTTCCCTTTCAATTGCTTAAAAACAAGAGGTGGCTAGGAAGAGTTCTCTATTAAGGTATGACAGACGATAAATTGCCGTTTAAGGTGGTGGATAAAAGAAGAAGAGAGCCAGAGGAAGGTGGCAAGCAGTTGTTTAAGGTTACAGATAGGAGAAGTCTAGAGGCACAGAATGCGGCAGCAGAAATGCAAAGAAGAGCAACAACAACTGCTCCGAAGAATGATAATCCGCCTTTCAAAGTTATAGACAGGAGAAACGAAGAAAGCCAGAGAATAGCTGAAGAAATGCGAAGGGAAAGGGAGCAACAGGCTGCCCAAGCCAAAAGCGCGGCAAGCGAAGCTGCCAGAGGAAGGCGAATGAATTTAAGGGCTTCTTGGCAGGCTATGAGAAATAACATGCTAATAGCAAAACAGAACCGTGCTTCTGAAAAGCAAGCTGCCAAGAAACAAGCCCAAAAGACTCCTGAGCAGGAGCCAGAAGATCAGGGACAGGCTAAAGGCAGGGGAAGCGGACTAATAAATCCCATTCAAATCAATATGCCAGGGGGTGGTTTGCTGAAGTTTCTTTTGAGAATATTAATATTTTTTGCATTGGTGGTAGCCTTTGTGATTTTTTTTGGCCAAGGAATAACGATCAATACATCATTTATAATAAAATCAGTTATTGCATTGATGTTTTTTGGGTTTGTCCTTGCAGGTTTATTTCTCAATAAAGAGGGGGATATCGCTCCTTTTTTTATTTCTGTTGCCTTGATTATTACATTCATAGACATGTTGCCAGAGTTTTTTTCTGGATATGGAAGCTATTACACCGGATTTGCATTTGATTCACAGGGCCTTTTAAACACAAACTGGTCGGCAGTTATTGCTTCAAGCCTTGTCTTTTTGCTTTTGCTCTTGGGGATGTTTAAAACTATCCTAAAAAGAAGCATAGTGGGTTTTCTTATCATAGCCTCACTTATACTTATAATCTTCAATAAATACATGAATTATTACACAACAACAATCAGCAAACCTTACCTAAACTACTACATTGCTGGAATAGTGGTTGCTTTTTTAGTCATATACTTGCTGATTAAGCATAAGATTGAGGGCTCCGAGCTTGAAGAAAAAATAACTTACGTCTTCATGGCTTTGGTTTTTTCCTTCTTTTGGGTCAATATTGGATGGAAAGATGATACAAAGGCATTAATCCATATGATCTACATTTTGATTTATGGTTTTGTTTATATAAGGTCATATGCGGAAAGCCCTAGCGAATGGCATATACTAATCCCCGTTTTTATTATACTTGATTTCTTTGGTTATGGCATTATCTATAATTATGTTTACACAGCCGGCAATCTTGATAAAGTTCTGCATATTCCGATCTTGCTTTTCCTGGTAAACCTCTATTGCCTAAAAAGGTCAAAGAGCCCATATCCTACATTTGTTATGATGTTTATAGCAGTTATTATCTTATTTTCAGGCGTTAATCTAATTGTATTCGCAGCCGGCGAAGGTTCATATACCTTTCAAAAGCAGGCTATTCAGGGTGTAGAGGGATTTTGGGAAAGGATTGCTGGAGGCATAGAAAGATTCACCCAGCAGGGGCTTGATTATGCAACAGGAGGATATTACAGCAGCACTGTTGAGCAGAACCAGTATGAAAGCCTTGGGGTTTACTTTTCAAATGTAAGGGGCGCAGACCCAAAATTCTACACAGACCAGCCAGTAACAATCTGGGGAACCATCAAAAGCAAGACGTATAAGGATCCTGTCTTGGTAAGCTTCAACTGCCAACTGGAGGGGCCCCAGAAGCAGACACCCATTGATCCAACCAGCCACTATCCTAACCAAGAGTTTCCTGTATTTACATTTGACCAGATTGATACAGAATGCACATTTGACCCAAAAATCACAGGAGAGCTGCCTGCAGGCGCCAACAAGGCAAAATTAAGCGCAGATTACAATTTCGGCACAGACGCTTATATCAAAACATATTTTATTGACAGAAGCAGGCTGATAGCAAGCAGCAGGGAAGACATAGATATATTGGCTCAATATGGAATTCAGGATAATGACCCTATTGCAGTTTTTACAAACGGGCCTGTGGCAATCGGCATAGAAAGAGTTCCTTTGGTTCCTGTAGGCGCAACTGATTATCCAGTCAAGCCAGCCATAGGAATTAGCCTGAGCAATAGAGGACAAATTACAGATAAAAATGAGAACGTCTATTCAAGATGGGAAGGAAGAATAAACAAAGTGACAGAGCTTGTTTTATTGACTCCGCCGGGAGTAACTCTTGCGAAAGATGCTAACAATAATTATATATGCAGCACGCCTTTTAAGGATTACACAGCATTAAATTGTATCGCCTCTTGTAAAGACAATGTTGGTGATCCATGCAAGTATTTATGCTCCAAGATTTACACTTTCAATGCACTTACAGACTGTACTACAGAGTGCACCAATAGCCTTATGAACTGTGAAGGCGAATGTGGAAGTATTTTCACAGGCGACGGCCTGCAGGGAAAATATAATGGATACCAGGCAGACATAGAGTTTCTTAATAAAAACAAACTGAACGAAAATATAGAAAAGAGCCTAAGGGTGCAATGCCGCTATAACGCAGATGAAAGCGTTCTGGACAAGACACCCATAACAACAAGGTATTTCAGGGTAAGGGCAAGATACAATTATTATCTTGAGAACAAGTTTAATGTCCCAATTGAAAAGAGGATAGAGGAAAGCTTATTGCCGCAGCCGGCTCCGGCAGAAACTTCCACGCCAGGATTCAGAACAGACTTACCCGAAGGTGTTTATAAAAATGCTTATTTTACAGCCGGGCAAAGAGAAGCAGATTATAGTGGTATTGTGTTTGAAGTTGCTAAGCAATATAATGTAGATTATCTTTTTGTAAAAGCAATAATACAACAAGAAAGTAGTTGGAATCCAAACGCAGTTGGAGATGGAGGGAATTCATTTGGCCTTATGCAAGTTTCTAGAACCAACGCGCAGAAATTAGGATGCGGAGCCAATTTTGAAACTGACCCAAGAGCAAATATAGAATGTGGCATAAAGTTAATAAGAGAATTAATGGATGTCCAACAAAAAAATAGCTGGAAACCCGGGTTAAGGAACATTGCTGGAGGCTACAACTGTGGTGAGCAGGCCATGAGGTACATCACTAGTCCAACCGGACAAATATCATATTGGGAAGGCCAAGGTAATTGTCCACACCGCGATCAAAAGGGGAACATCGTTTCCTATACAAGAAATTATGTAGACATCATATGGAATAATTATCAAACCTTAAAAAACAAAATCCCGCAGTAGGCAGGAGCCATGAAAAATATGGAACAAAGGTTTTTAGCATCGATCACATGTTTATTAATATTCCTCTCAGCCTGCACTCTAACCTCATCCGGCGCATCAGAGCAAAATTTCCGCACAGGAAATACCGGCCTTGCTTTGGAATTATTGAAAAACACCCCTCCTCCAAGGATGTTTGAAGGCGACACATTTCCTGTTGTTATAAGGGTGGCAAACACAGGAGCCTTTGATATTCCTCCGGAAGGGGCAGTCCTGTCGCTTGGAGTGGAAAAGGACTATACAAAGGAAGTCAGCCTTTTGTACAAACAAGATCATCTTACGCCGGATACTGCAAATGATTTTTCAGGATTTTTTGGAATAAAAGGAAAGAGCATGTTGAGCCCAAGAGGGGAAGAAGAAGTCTTTAGCTATAATGTGATAGCAGGAAAACTGGATCCCCAAAGCGAGCAGCACATCTCAACAATCACAGCATCTGTATGCTATCCTTATGAGACAATTCTTGACACGACAATATGCATAGACACAGACGTCAATAGCCTAAGGCCCGGTAAAAAGGTATGCAGCAACCAGGACATTATATTCGGGAATGGCCAGGGAGCGCCTGTTGCAATAACAAAGATAGAGCCAAAAATGCTTCCGATACAGGCATTCGGCAATGTAGAGTCTTCTGACAAGATAAAGCCGCAGTTCCTGATTTATGTCGAGGATTTTGGAGGAGGAGTTGTGATAAAAAAGGAATCACTTAAAAAATCATGCATAGGGGAACAGGACAGACCATTTGACCATAATGATTTTGGAATAGTATATGTTAAGGTAGAACTTTCAGGAAAAGAGCTCCACTGCCAGCTGGAAAAGAAGGAGCGCGACCCCGGGCCTGGGCACATCAAGCTTCAGGACAAGAAAGACATAATAAGATGCAATACAGAGAATAATAAAGAATACTTGACTGTCATAGACAGGAGCCAGGATTCCTATTTTGCCCCGCTAAGAATCACATTGGAATACGGATACACTAAATCCATATCCGCAAGCTACACAATACAAAAGCCAGTCAGCTGAGTTATTCACTAAACCTTTAATCCTTATCAAAAGTTTTAAATATCATATCCCCAATTTTGCATAATTATGGCTAAGCCGCATAAATTCTTGATAGCTGGGTTTTTATTATTTTTATTGTTGTTTATTTCATATGGCTGCGGCAGCAAGTCCAGCGGGAAAAAATCCCTTGAAGAAATAAGGTCAGGCACAACTGGAGTAAATTTGGCTTTCCTTCCGAATAACCCCCCGTCAACAATACATGCAGAGCAGGCTTCAAACACATTTGATGTTGCCATTGAAGTGCAGAATACCGGCGCATTTCCGCAGCCTGAAGATCTAATGGATAAGAAGCTCGAAGGCAGGATTTATTTAAGCGGCTTTGATACAAGCATAATCAGCTTTAATACAATTGATCTGAAAGGGCAGTCTTCACAGAAATTTTATGCTTTTGAGAATCATGAGCCAGAACTGCACGGCAAAAGCAACATCAATCCAAACGGAGGCTCTGATATTGCCTCATTCAAGGGAACCATAGACATGGGCAAGCTAAATGTAGAGAGTTATGAGCCGTCAATTTTGGCAACAGCATGCTATAAATACTACACAATAGCAGGCCCTTCTGTATGCATTGATCCTGACCCTTATTCCACAATGAAGCAAAAAAAAGTTTGCGAAATCCGAAGCACGACTTTGACAGGCCAGGGAGCACCAATATCAGTAATACAAGTCGATGAAGACGCCACTGCAGACAAAACACAGTTCAAGATAACCATTAGAAATGCAGGCAATGGCGATGTTTTCTGGCCCGGCCAAAAAGGTGAAGAAGAGCCGCAAACATCAAACGCCATTGGAAAGTGCAACCCATCTGCCGACAATAAGAACAAGGTTGGAAGAGATGATATTGGCAGGGTGCATCTTGACAAGGCCATTATAGGAGACTTGCAATTGGTATGCTGGCCTTTTGCACAGGAGAATGTAAGGTCAGAGAACGGAGGCATAATAAGGCTTCTTGAAGGCGAAGGCTCAATATTCTGCGAGCTTAAAAAGGATAAATACAAGGGAGGAAACACAGCTTATACCACTCCATTAAGGATTGAGCTAAGCTACTTTTACAGGACATCCGCAGAGCGAAAGGTGCTGATAAAGAAAGAAATGCCAAGCCCATAAAACAAAAACAGAAAACTTTATATAATCGAAAAAAAATTTCAATTTGATTGAAATTTTTTATAATTAAAGAGGCAAAATGAATAAGAGGTTTTATGCGATTGCATTGCTTGTAATTCTTGTTCTTCTAATGGCCGCATGCAAGAAAAGCGGAGCATCAACTGGTAGCGCCCCAAGGACGCCGTTTATAGGCGGAACAGCAGGGGTGACAATCAACTTTGAAAAGGATTCACCGCCTCCGGAAGTGACAGATGACGAGTCTTTCGCATTTAACGCGATTGTAAGGCTTAAAAATGACGGGGAGCACACTGTAAACAAAAATGACATGAGAATAAACATGGTCGGCTTTGACCCAGCTGATTTTGGCAAGGACTTTATTGACATGAAGGATGTGCAGCCTCAGGACGATTTGCTGGCCAAAAGAAGAGACTCTGAAGGCAACCTGATAGAGGGAACAACCACCTTCGCAACATTTCCAAGAAGCGGAGACTCATTTATCCCAAAAAAATTCAGCGGCAACCTTGAGTTCACATTCAGGGCAGACACATGCTATAACTACATGACCGAGGCTAACACAAAGCTATGTATTTTAAGGGACATGATTAATATCAGGGATGACAGCATCTGCAGGCCAAGCGGAACAGGCACCTCAGGCAGGCCAATATACAGCTCGTCAGGTCCTGTGCAAATCACAAATTTCAGGCAAAGCGTGATAGGAAGAGACAAAATATCTTTCAGCTTTGACATTGTGTTAAGCGGCAATGTGGACATTTTCTGGAGCAGGGACAAAAGAACGCCGTCAAGCGGGTTTGATGCAGCATGCCCAAGAGACCCAAGGCTTAGAAGGGAAATCGAAAATAATGTGGGAATAGAAATCACAGAAATAGCAGGAGACCCAATAATAACCGATTTAAGGTGCGGCGGCCTTGAAAGCGACTCAGTCGGAACAGTCAAGCTGGTCAACGGCAAGAGAACCATAACCTGCACAGCTGATTTGCTGCAGGACAGGCTTGACTTGGAAAAGGCAGTCGGCATATTGTTAACCTATAATGTCTTGGACAATAAAGAAACAAAAGTTCTGATAAAGCACTTGGCTTCTACAAACCCGTAATTTGATAGCGCTCTGATATTACCTGCTTCCAGCCAAGGCAAACTGGCTTAATAATGCCTCAAGCTGCACAAATTCATCAGAGCCTTCTGTCATCCTGAATTCTGTTTCTCCGCATTTCTCGATAAGGCTCATCTTGGACTTATTGTCAAGGTTTAGCTCCAGAATTTCTTTTTGAATCTGCTTTATTATGTCAATGCCTGCCAATCCGTAGTTAAGCATAAGTTCAAGCAGCTTTGTCCTTGCTTCAATGAACCTGTTGCCCATTGCCAATTCCAAAACTTCCCTTATCTCTTTCGGCTTTGCCATAGAAGCCATAGAATGGATTAAATCTTCTGTCAGATGGTCTGCAATCGCTGAAGAGCTTTGCAGTATGTTTTCCAGCCTCCTGCAGTCTCCCTCTGAGATTTCGTACAGTGCCTCTTTTGCCTTCTCGTCTATCTTTATTTTTTCATCTTCAGCGATTTTATCTATAATGGAAAAAATATCCTTTTTGTCCAACGGCTTGAACCTGAAGACAACGCACCTGCTTTGGATCGGGTCGATAATTTTTGAGGAATAATTCGCCGAAAGGACAAACCTGGTTGTCTGGGCGAAATTTTCCATGGTCCTTCTTAGCGCTTGCTGGGCTTCTCTTGTTAATGCATCAGCCTCGTCTAAAAAAATAATTTTGAAGGGAACATTTCCTATTGATTTTGTCCTTGCAAAATCCTTTACATTAGTCCGTATAGTATCTATACCACGCGTATCGCTAGCATTTAACTCGAGAAAATTTTGTCGCCATTGAGATTCAAACAATTTCTTTGCGATTACTATGGCTAATGTTGATTTTCCAACCCCTGCAGGCCCTGCAAACAGCAAATGCGGCAGGTTTTTCTGCTCGACAAATGCCTTCACTCTTTGCACTATCTCTTTCTGGCCCTTTATATCAGAGAAGTCGCTGGGCCTATACTTCTCAGTCCAGAGAGCACTTTCAGGGTTCATTAAAATCAAGGACGAGTAATCAAAGAACGTTTAAAAATGTATTTGAAGATTAAACAATATCCTCTTCAGCCACAACAACAAAGTCTCCAGTTGCTATGACTGCGCTGAAAGGTATAAGTATATGGCTTTCCTTGTCTTTCTCCAGCTCAAGCTTTTCAGTATATGATGTAGGGTTATGGAGCACTACATGAACAAGCTCCCCTGTTCTTGTCTCAAAAATAAGATCTCCAACCTCTCCGAACCTCTTGCCCGTCTTGCTTACAACAGTCTTTCCAATCAATTGCTTTGAGAATTTCTTGTCTTCTTCAGGCATTTTCTTCCCTCTTGAGTTAATACTAAAGTTTAGACATCAAGTTATATTTAAATGTTTTTGTTTTATGGGCGTTTCGCTGCGGTTTGCCCTTATTTTCAGTAGATTCTCCATTTCTCCCTTACTATAGCATTTTTCCCTTAATCCACACTTCCTGCACTTGTTTTTGTTATTGCAAAAATCAGGCAGTTCTTTGCTCTCCAACAAATCAATTACCTCATTAACCAGTTGTATTACTTCCTCTTTCATATAGGGATTTATGGCTATGTGCCTTTTTTCCTTTGTATCAAGATAAACCACGAATCCTTCCTTTATATCTTTGTTAAATCTCTCCTGAAGAAGCATTGAATAAGCAGCTATCTGTACCCTGTGGGATGGCCAGATGCCATCAAAAGGCATTTTGCCTGTTTTCAGCTCAAATGGCACGTAATCGTTGTCATAAACATGCACTTGGTCAATTATTCCCTTTAATCTAAGCTCATCAGATTCCACCCTTAATTCCGAGATTATTTTTGGAGTCAGCCTTTCCCACAGCACCTCACCGAAAACATTGTTTTGCTCGATGAAATTGAATATGTTAAGGGCTCTTGTAGAGGACTCCTCCAAAATGAAAGGAAATGATTTTTTGTATGCATCAAGCATGTTTATATTAACTTCTTTCAATCTTAGCTTGTTGTTGACTATGACCTTTCGTAAGATTTTAAGATATTCTTTCTTATAGAGCTCTTGTACCTCCCCCAAAGGAATCTTTTTCTCAATTGAGGAAACAATCAGCTCTTCTTTTTTGTTTATATAATCATAGGCCTCGTGCCTTATGGTGCCCATTACAAGGCTTTCTTTTGGAGGCTCTTCAAGCTTCAAAACCTTCTCAAGAAAGAGCTTTCTGGAGCAGTAAAGATAGCTTGAAAGAAGGGTAACAGAGATTTTCATCTTGTTTTCATGGCAGAATTGCTTTAAATATTTTACGTGGGCATGTCCAGTGGTCTGCGTACATAGAAAACTATTTTAATGACCTTTTAAATAACATAATTTATGAAAGAAGGAGCATATATAGGTGCTTTTGCAGCTTTTCTGGTCTATCTAATGCTGCCTATCTATGGCGAAAACGGAGAGCCAGCCACTATTATGCCAACAGGCCATGCAATATCGAGCCCTGCTGCTTTTAATGGTTATGTATCCAATCTCCCTTTCAGCATGATAGTGTTCTTTGGTTTAGAGGTGTTGGGCATATCTGCAGGAATAGCCTCTCAGATGGCTTTGAGGAAATACGGCAATACGAATAACAATCAATGAAAAAATTATTTTTTTTCTTTCCAAATCCAACAACCTTTAAATACAAATAATAAAACTTGTTCTTGATATGGACTTTGAGGCAAGATTAGAGCTTGTAAAGCAGGTTGGAGAGGAAATTCTTACAGAAGAGGAGCTTAAGCATCTTCTGCAGACAGAAGATCATCCAGTTGCCTATGACGGATTTGAGCCTTCAGGCACCGATATACATATTGCTCAGGGAATTCTAAGATCCATAAACATCAACAAGATGGTCAAGGCTGGTATCAAGTTCAAGATGCTTGTTGCAGACTGGCATGCGTGGGCAAACAACAAGATGTCCGGCGATTTGGAAAAGATACAATCAGTCGGCAAATATATGATTGAGGTATGGAAGCATTGCGGAATGGACTTAAAAAACGTGGAATTCATATGGGCCAATGATTTTGTCAAAGAGCCAGAGTACTGGAAGAAGGTTATGCAGGTTGCAAGGCATTCCACTGTTAACAGGATAGTCAGGACAGGCCAGATAATGGGCAGGAAAGAGGCAGAAGTCCAGCAGGCTTCGCAGATTCTTTATCCTTGCATGCAGTGCGCTGACATCTTCCAGCTTAAAGCTGATATAACCCAGCTAGGAATGGACCAGAGAAAAGTCAATGTTTTGGCTAGGGAGCTGGGCCCCTCATTGGGCTTCTGGAAGCCTGTTGTAGTTTCTCATCATATGCTTATGGGCCTTGGAGAGCCTCCAAAGACAAAAGACATTGACAGGGTTATTGACTTGAAAATGTCAAAATCAAAGCCGGACACGGCAATCTTTATGAATGATTCTGAAGAAGAGATTAAAAGAAAAATATCTAAGGCTTACTGCCCTGTTAAAGTTATTGAGGAAAATCCAATTTTGGAATACTGCAAATACCTGGTCTTTGAAAAATTCAATGCCATGGAATTCAAACGGCCTGAAAAGTTTGGCGGAGACTTAGTTGTGGGAAATTATAAAGAATTGGAAAAGCTGTACTCAGAAGGAAAAATACACCCGATGGATTTGAAAAATGCAGCGGTTTTTTACATCAACGAGATGGTGAATCCTGTAAGAGGGGCATTTGAAAAAGATAGTAAACTGAAAAAATTGCTGCATACCATAAGAGAGTATGAAGTAACTAGATAATCTTGTCACAAAATAGAATTAAAGATATCAAATGATTTTTAATGAACCGATATATCCGCTAGTTTTTTCCGTTCTGGTGGTTTATTAGAAAATACAACATAAAGACTGTAACCGGTACTTTCGCTTCCTTCAATAACCGCTATTCCAGGTATAGGCGATATTAATCTTGCTATTAAATGGTTTAGAGATTTATATTGTCCTTCAACAAGTCCGTAATACGTTCTATCCAGCCCCGTACTCGAGTCAAACCTAGCTTCTAAAGGTGCTCCTTCTGGAATATCTAACGCTTCGTTATGCACAATCATTTTATAAGATATTTTTAATATGTATTTAAATCTATCTTAAGCCCTTCTGGAAACTATAAAGAAGTTTGAAGTGACTAGGTAGTTATTTCTTAGGTCTATTTTGTTCAATTTTAGCAGCAATATCTTCTGGCGCATGTTTAAGAACTGGAATACCTAAAAAGTGTGACATAATTCCACTGCGCCTTTCAGTTTCTAATTCAGGCGAAGCGGGATATATGCTAAATTTCCAATGATACAATCTTGAATCTCTCCTGGATTTCCAAGGGGCTTGTACCAATTCATAATTATATCCGCAATCAGGATATGTATTGCCTAGTGCAATCATGGTTCTATGCAACATATCTGCAAACGATGAAGCTTGTTCATCGGTTATTTCATCAAACAGGCTTTGATGGTTTATTGGAACAATCTTAATCTCTGAATGATACGGGGGCATATCTGGATCTCGCACATAATAGCTTATATGAGTACCATCATTTTCTCTTGCTAGAGGCAAATCTCTTAGTTCAATACATCCTTTGCACCCCATTAATATCTTTCCTAAATTGTCAGTTTTTAATATTTTCTCATATTTTTCGGATGGAAGATCATACTCCTCTATACGTTTTGGAGTTTTGTCAAGTGCAATTCCCTGGGAATGTAAATGTGGTTGTGAATCGCCTGCATCTTTCTTCATGCCATCTTTGTACCCGCCATTTCTATTTTTTATTACACCGCCAAATTCATACATACCATACCCTTCACTTCTTAATGCTCGCAGCATTTGAATCCACCCCCATACAATGTTGTGGTAGTAATTTCTAGTCATTGGGGAATCTTCAAATGTATCAAGATAGTGATTTGGTGTTTCAATCATAACCAAATGTCTTCCTCTTGCCAATCTTCTATTGGAAAAAATACTAAGTTGATTAAGATAAGTCATATCAATTCCTTTTGTGATTTCTGGAGGCACTACTGTTGGAAATTTGTTGTCAATAACGTACAAACCCCGGTCTTCCATCATAGCCAGCCTGGCGCCACCAAAATATACTTCCCCTAATTTATGCCGAGCATCAGGACAGAAAACACATACTTCGTCAAGCGTTTTATCTTTTGCCGGCTCTGGCTTAGCAAGCCTAGTATAAGGAACTATAGCCTGTTTTCCACTAGAACCTGTTCTAATTTCTGAGGCACCACGTAATAAATTAAAGTCAATAGTGTGCTTATCGCCATCTGCCAAGATTCTCACCAAATTACTCTAATAAACTAGTGCTTATAAATCTTTCCATATAGTTATAACTTAAAAGTAGTTAAAATTTATCCTAAGAAATCTAATCATTCCTGCTCAATCACAATCATCGTGTAATTGGCATTAAGGTATTTCTTTGCGACCATTTTAACATCTTCTATGGAAACTTTTTTTACATTTTTTAGATAAGATTCTGCCAATCTTGAATCTTTTATTGACTCCCAGACTGCAAGATTGTCTGCATGGTGGAAATTATCTTCCATCTGCAAAGTGTGGTTTCCTTCAATGTAAGTCTTGGCTTCATCCAGCTCAGTATCACTTAAGTTTTCCAGCTTCCTAAGCTGCTCTAGGATTATTTCTTTTGCCTTTTCGATATTCTTTTTATCTAATCCAGTATAAACCGCAAACATCCCGTAATCAGATTCATGCTCAGTGTTCACGCCAACCTGGTATGCAAGGCCCCTTTTGTTCCTTATCTCGTTGAACATCCATCCTGACTGGCCCCTTCCAAGCACTGCTGAAATTACATCAAGAACATAGCTATCAGCATGAGTCCTTGAAACAGTTTTGTACCCAAGAACCATGTATGAATTCAAAGTTTTCTTTTTCTCAATGAAATTTTTTATTTTATTCTGCAATGGCTCATTTATAGCAGGCCTTCTCAAAAGTTTTCCCGGCTTAAGCTTTCCAAAGTATTTTTCTATCTTTTCCTTTACGTTATCAACATTCCCGATAACTAAAATTATCATGTTATTCGGAACATAATGGCTGAAATAATATCTTGAAACATGGTTTCTGTCAAAGCTTTTTACAGTTTTCACTGTCCCATAAGTCGGATTTTTAGCAGGGTGCTCTTCGAAAAGATTTTTCTGGAAAAGAATCCATTGATGAAGCCTAGGATCATCTGTTACCATGTTTATCTCCTTCAGAACAACCTGCTTCTCTTTCTCAAGAATTTTTGAGTCAAAAACAGGATTTGCAGCCATGTCTGAAAGAATATCCAGCGCAATATCAAGCCTCTTGCTTATTATCTTGATGAAGAACGCGGTCCTGTCGCCTGTTGTGTAAGCATTGAATTCTCCGCCGTATTTTTCAATCTCGTTTGCTATTTCTCTTGAGTCTTTTCTTTTTTTTGTGCCTTCAAAAAGCATATGCTCAAGAAAGTGGGAAATGCCGGCCATTTCTTTGCTTTCAAAATTGGAGCCGACCTTGTACATGACTTCAACTGCAACAGACTTAGAAGAAGTTTTCTCGAAAATAAGGGTAATTCCATTTTTTAGCTTCTGCTTAATCATCCAAATAGGAAAACTTTAAAACATATATAAGTTTATGGATTTTATATGAAGTTAAACGAATTCCAGAATATATTGGAAAAAAAGAACTGCGATTTTGCAGTGTTCTATACTGCCGATTCTTCAAGAATAAATCCAAACCTGTTTTATTTTACCGGCTACAGCGGAATAGGAATTTTGGTCGTTCCGAAAAAACATAGGCCTTTTCTAATTGCGCCGCAGATGGAATTTCAAAGAGCCAAGAAATCTTCAATCAAAAAAGTTTATTCCATGGAGAAGAAAAGATTTTTTGAATCAGCCCATTCCATAATAAAGAAAAATAGCATTAAAACTAAAAACATTGCTATTGACAAGAATAATTTTACTTTAAATTCTTACAAGCATTTCAAAAGGCAATTCAAAAAATCAAAAACAAAAGATATTGCTTTAGAATGCCTGAAATTAAGGGGGAGAAAAACAGAAAAGGAAGTACAAATCTTAAGGAAGTCATGCAATTATGCTGACAATATTCTTCAAAAAACGATTAAAAACTTCGAATCATTCAAAACTGAATCAGAAGTTTCTGCATTTCTGGAATACGAGACGAAAAAATTAGGTTTAGAACTCTCCTTTAATCCAATAATAGCATCAGGAAGCAACGGAAGCATGCCCCATTACGAGCCAAAAAATATCAAGATAAAAAATGGATTTTGCGTTATTGATTTTGGGGTAAAATATAAGGGATATTGCTCTGACATAACGAGGACAATTTATATTGGAAAGCCGAGCCAAAAAGAAAGAGGAATTTATAATTTATTATTGGGAATTCAGGAAGATTCAATTAAAATGGTAAAAAATAACATCAAATGCTCCGGGATTTATGATTTTGTATGCAATAAGCTGGGAAAATATAAAAATAATTTTACTCACGGGCTTGGGCACGGAGTGGGTATTGAAATCCACGAAATGCCAAACCTTACCTTAAATTCAACAGACAGGATAAAAGACAATATGGTTTTTACTATTGAGCCGGGAGTTTATTTTCCTAATAAGTTCGGGATAAGGATCGAGGATACTATTTTGTTTAAGGGGAGAGTTAAAGTTTTGACCAGAACATCAAAACATTTATTAATCGTTTAGTCTTGCCTTTTCTGATGAAATACAACGAGAGCGCCTTTAATTCTGCATAAAAATGCCTTCTACTCTATTGCTCCTTTATCAAGAGCTTTGCATGATCTTGAAGCCGATGTAAGCTGCATTGGAATTAACGGGAAATCAGAAGCTCTTGATGCGGTAAAAGATGTCTGGAATGTTTCTGAAGAGCTTGAAAATGGAATCAGCAATGAGAAAACTTCTGCTCTGAAAGAATTCATAGAAGAAGTCGACAAAAAAGCAAAAGGTGAATTCAAAAAAATATTCAAAAAGCCGGATTTTATTCTTGAAGCAAAGAACGGAAAATTCAAAGGAAATTTAGAGCTGCCATTCCATTCAGAATGGTTCAATGATTACAGGATGGATGAATTAATGCAGACTTCTAATATCCTATGGAGAGATGTTTATTCTTTAAAAAAAGGTGAGAAAGTCGGAATTGGATTTTCTCTCATACCAACTTCTGAGCTAATAGGGCATCCTTTGGAAGACTATCTAGATTCATATTCCATAATCTGGGCAATGACGCAAAGCGCATCAAAAATAGCAGAGCCTACAATGAGCGGCTATACTTTCAGGAGGTCTATGCTTGAAAGCAGCGAAAAGGTTTCTGAACTAAGGTCAACATTGTTGGGATGTGAATTAGACAAGGAAATAGATGAAGAGCCTTTTATTAAATACAAAAAACTTTCAAAATTATTAGGCTTAGACAGAATAAAACCAATCGATTTGTCTTTTTCAATAAGCGCAAAAGGATACCCCGGAAAACATTTGTTTGGAGAAATAATCGGATATCCGTCATCAAATAAAAAAACAAGATGGCAGACACCTGGGCAGATAGTCTACAAGCTTGATTTCTACCCGCAGACAAAGTATGAGCCAAGAGACCCGATTGCGAGGGTTGCTTTTACTGAAACAATCCCAATAGACATCTTCATAGAAACAAACCTTGTCGACTGGAAAGACATAAGGGAAAGAAACCAAAAGATAAAGGACAAGATGGATAGGTGCGATGTCATTTACGTTGAAGGAAAACTGAAAGAGAGGCATGTAACTAAACTTGAAGTTGGGTTAGTGAAAGAAAACGGCACAAGAAGATGGGTCAGAAGGTCAGATACTGATGTAAGGGAGAAGATAAACAAGACTTATTTTGAGATGACAGGAATAAGAGCAGGAAACATGGGAAATATACCTGGAGGAGAGGCTTTCACAACGCCGGAATACATTAAAGGAGTTTTTGTCGGGGATGTTGTTGTTCACGTCGACCAGAGCTATCCTTTGGATGAAAAAAATCCTCTTGTTATAGGATGCTATGGCGACAGCTACAAAATAATAGATGGCCCAAAGGAGATTATCACAAAAATAAACGAGAGGAAAGCGGAAGCAATGAAGCTGTTGCTCGAGGCTGAGAAAAATAATAGCCTTCCGCACGAAATAATTGATTTGAAAAAAAAGAATTTTGAGAGGGTTGGCGAGTTTGCAATCAACACAAACCCGAAGGCCAGGCTATGTGAATACCTTATTGTAAACGAGAAGATAGCAAAGATGATGCACATTGCCTTGGGCTCCGGATTCGAGCCTGACCGGAGCACAGAATACCACATGGACATCGTCTTCAATGCACCAAGGCAGAAGCTTGATGTTTTTGGAAAGGACAAGAATGGAAATATTCATTGGATTTTAAAGGAAGGGGAGTTTGTAGCTTAAAATGCTGGAAAAACCCTCCAACACGATTCTTAGAAATTGCATGGCTCTCAAAAAGAATGAAAGCTGCTTGATAATAACAGACTCTAAATTAAGCAGAATAGGGCATTCATTATACAAAAACTCATTAAAAATTACAAAAAAATCAAAAATAATCCTTATTCCAATTCCAGAAGCCCACGGCAGCGAGCCTCCTTCTGGTATTGCAAAAGAAATGCTGAGATATGACGTTATTTTGATGCCAACCACGAAATCACTGAGCCATACAACTGCAAGGAAAACTGCTTCAGTGAAAGGGGCAAGAATAGCTAGCATGCCTGGCATCACAATGAGCATGATGAAAAGGACATTAAATGTTGATTTCAATAAAATTAAGTCCATCAACGAAAAACTCATTAACAAATTAAACAATAAAAATAAAATAAGAATCACCACAAAAAAAGGGACTGATGTTTTATTTCAGCTTAAAGGGAGAAAATGGATTTCTGATGATGGTATTTACACAAAAAAGGGAGCTTTTGGCAACCTTCCTGCAGGAGAAGTGTTTATAGCGCCTCTTGAAAACAAGGCAAATGGGATAATTGTCGCTGATGCGAGCGTAGGAGGATTAGGCAAAGTTGATGAAAATATCATTGTAAAAATCAAAAATGGGTTTATTCAGTCCATCACAGGAGGAAATGTTGCTGCCGAATTCAAAAAATTATTGAAAAATAGGCTTTACAGAAATGTTGCAGAGCTTGGAATAGGGACAAATTACAAGGCAAAAATAACCGGAGAAGTCCTGGAAGACGAGAAAGTCTCAGGCACTTTCCATGTGGCTTTCGGCAACAATATGCACTTTGGCGGAAAAGTTGATGTTCCTTTCCATGTTGACTTTGTTGTTAAGAATCCGATGATTTATGCTGATGGAGAAATCATAAAGAAGGAAAAATATCCTAAACCCAAAGACTTTTATATTACTTTATTGTCCTAGGAAAAATGGCTATCCAGGAAGAAAAGACAAAAAATATAATTGACAGCGTGATGTACAGCTACTCCACTGCCGCAAACATACATGAGGAGGAAAACAGGATTCTTAGGGAGACTGTATCAAGGCTGAGGGAAGAGGTTGAAAGGTTTAAAGCAACTCCTTTGATGGTTTGCGAAGTGAGAGACCTAATAGGCAAAAATGCCATAATAAAAATCCCGAATGGCAACCAGTTTCTTGTTAACATCTCCAATGAATGTGAGAAGCTGAGATCAGGAGACCTTATCCTTGTCGAGCAGAAAAACCTCACTATAATAAAAAAAGTCCCGATAGCAAGGCGCTTTAATGTTGAAAAGTTTGTCATAGTTGAAAAGCCCAAGGTTTCGTGGGAAGAAATAGGTGGGTTAAATCATCAAGTCCGGGAAATAAAGGAAGTCGTGGAGCTTCCGCTGAAAAATCCTGAGCTGTTCAAGAAAATCGGAATTTCTCCTCCAAAAGGCATATTGCTTTATGGAGAGCCGGGAACCGGAAAAACACTTTTGGCAAAGGCCGTTGCAGCATCCACAAACTCCACTTTCATCGAGGTTGTAGGCTCCGAGCTGGTGCAGAAATTCATAGGCGAAGGCGCAAAGCTGGTAAAGGAAATCTTTGAGCTGGCGAGGAGAAAATCACCTTCTGTAGTGTTTATTGACGAGCTGGACGCATTGGCCGCAAAAAGAATGGAAGTCGGCACTTCAGGAGAAAGGGAAGTAAACAGGACCTTCATGCAGCTGCTGGCCGAAATTGACGGCTTCAAGCCATTGGACAATGTAAAGATAATAGGCGCGACAAACAGGAAAGACATACTGGATCCTGCAATAATAAGGCCGGGAAGGCTCGACAGGCTTATTGAAATTCCGATTCCAACAAAAGAAGCCAGGATTGAGATATTCAAAATCCACACAAAAAGCATGAGCCTTGATAAAAGCGTTGACATAGCGCACATCAATGGGGAAACAGAAGGATTAAGCGGGGCAGAGATAAGGGCGATATGTACAGAAGCAGGATATTTTGCAATCAGGGATAACAGGACTCAAGTTACAAAATCAGATTTTCTGAAAGGAATTGAAAGGGTCAGGCAGGAAGAGAAAGATAGCGATTACAAGGGGATTTTTGGGTAGAAAGCCTTAAAAACAAATGTTCATTCTGGCTGATGTGTACGCGATGACTTCGTGAACACCCTTTGAGCAGTGACATGCGGGTGAGCTTCGTTTCACTCGCTCACAAATTCACGGCGATGAAATGCGGAAAGTAACTGCTGAGCGTACACACTTAATTAACTTTAAAATCAACACACACCCTATAGAATCCAGGAGAGTACTGCCCGCATTTTAAAATATTCAGTATTTTAAACCTTTTATTCAATCCTTGGCAGGCCCTTTGAATCTTATCTTCTGCCTTGTAAAATTCATTCTCATGCAGGAAATCGTAAAAATGAATTATTCCGTTATTTTTAATATGAGTTAATGCCAGTTCAAGGAAATGCTCTCCGCCTTTGGGCAGCGGCATCAGAATTCTGTCAAACTTTTTATTTAACTTAGACAGGATTTTTTTGACATCTCCCAAAAAAATCTTGATTTTGCTTTCCATCTTATTTCTTATTACATTTTCCAGAGCATATTTGTGTGCAACAGGATTTATTTCGATTCCATAAACTTCTTTGCATTTGGAGTTTTTTGCTATGACTAAAGGGTATGGTCCGGCGCCTGAAAACATCACTAGAACAGATTCATCCGGCTTGGTCAACTCAGAAATTCTTTTCCTCTCTGTTGACATTCTTGGGGAGAAATAAACTCTTTCAACATCCAGCTTTATGAAAACGCCGTTTTCCTTGTGTGTTGTTTCTTTTCTTTTCCCGCCTGCAATGATTTTCAGTTTAGGAGTCCTGAATTTGCCTGAATATTTTTTGGTTTTTTTGAGGATTGTTTTAATATGCGGATAAGTTTTCAATATGGTTTCTCCGATTAACTTTTCTTTTTTGCTTAATTCTTTTGGAAACTCAGAGAAAATAAGAATATCGCCGACTACATCAAATGAGGTAGGAAGCAACTCCAGCTCTTTTTTGCTTAATTTATTTTTTAGGTAAAATTTTAGGTTTTGTTTCATCCAAAAAACTCCCCCAGCCCTTTCTGGTTCGCTTTCCTTTTTGACTCCACGAGCCCTTCAATCTGCCCTCTTACCCTTTCTTCCGAAAAGTCATGCTTGTCAACAAGCAACTTGGTAATCTCTTCTTCATCTATATCTGACCAGTTAAGGCTGTAATCATTGCTTACTGGCATGTTTCTTATCAAGTCAAACACTTCTTCCCACCCAAATTCAAAATGCTCATTCCATTTTGCCTCATTGAATATAGATTTAAGATCATTTCCATGCTTTTTTACAATTTTAAGGGCAGTCCTTGGGCCTATTCCCTTGACTCCACCCATATTGTAATCTGTGCCTATCAGCATGGCAAGAGCAATAAGCTGTCCATGGCCTATGCCTAAATGCCTAAGGTTATCTTCAAGCACAATCAAATCGGGATTTATAGTCTGAAAACTTAGCTTGTTTGCCTTCTTTTTCCTGCCGGTCATGTTGAGGTTCCTTATAATCCTTGGAGACTCAAACAGCAATGCATCAGCGTCATTTGTGGCAATAGAGAAAGCATCGCCATTTCTTACAATCAAAGATGCCTGGGCCTCTGCCTCTGTCGGCGCTTCAATGACTGGCAATCCAAACGCTTCTGCAAGCTTTTTTGCCTCTTCAATCATCTCATCTGTCAGCCTTGATGTCCTTGCAGCGTACTTCTTCATTAATCCTTCATCTGCTTTCTCCTTTGCTTTTTCAAAATTTTTTTCAGCTTCAATCTTCATTGCCTTTCTTTTTTCAAGAGTCAGTTTTTTCAGGACAGGAGGCTCTCCGTCAAACACAAAAGCCAGCCTGATGCTCCTCTGGGCTAGGCTGGATATTCTGGACAACAGCCCCATTAAATGGGAGGTCACATTCCCCTTTGAATCAGTAAGCAAAGAGCCGTCCCGCTGCCTTATCGAGCTCAGGAATTGGTAAAGCCACATCGGGGCATCAACAATTAATGTTTTATTTCTGAGAAAATCTAAGTCAATCTCTTTCATCAGCAATAATTCGGTTAAGGCAACTCCCATTTTGGTTAATTATATTTTCTTAAACGTCAAATTCCTTAGTTCCTTGCTTATCATCTCCTGCGCTTTTGCTGACAGCTCTCCGGGCGACAAAAAAATAACAGGCAGCTTCTTGAATTGCCCCTTGACATATGCATTGCTCAAATCAGAATCGCTAACCCTTTTCTTGCTCTTTGCCTTGCAGTAATACTGCAGATTTCCAACAACGCTTGGGATTTCAACAACAAAATCAATCTCAGAGTTCTTCTTTATAACTTCTGAATTGACTATATTTATCTTGTTCTTTTCAAAAAATCTGGATATTTCTCTAAGAAAGCTGTCTTCTGTTTCTTTTTGCTTTGGCTTCCTTTCCCTTTTAGCAGGCTCCTGTTCAGCAGGCAGCTCTCTTTGAACTGTTTTGGCATGCTCCTCTTCTGCCGTTTTCTCGATTGGCTTCTCTTCAACCGCATTTGGAAGCGGCTGCTCAGCTTTTTTCGCCGGCAGGTTCAGCTTTGATTTTATCAATAATTCAGCTTCCTCATTGCTGAGAAGATGCCATTTCCAGAATATTTCTGTTTTATTTTCATGCGTTACATTAAGCTGCACTGCAAAATCCCTTATTTCTCGCATCGCAACCCTTATAACAGGCTCCTGTTCAGAGTCCCTTAAAACTTTGCTTTGCTGCAGCAGATCATATGCCTTTCTTTCCTTGTCATTCATGCCTCCTATAAATTTTTGCAGCATGGCTTCCTGCCCGGAAAGATAATAAAGCGGCGAGCCTCCTACTTTTATTGCGGAAATTTTCAATTTGCCGCTTGCTGTAAGCTCCGCAAGATGAGCTGATGATATGAGTATGTCTGTTCCTATAATCTTTGATATCTCAACTGGCAATACAGGCCCTTTTACTCTAATAAACTGGAGAATCTTATCGCGGTTTTCCATAAACAAAGAATAGAACAAGTGTTTTTATATATTTTTGGCTTATATGTAAAAATCTAAGGCCTTAACCATCTACATTCGTAGTATGTTACATCATTTTCCGAGTCAACAATGCCCAAAAGCAGCCTTTTTTTCGTGGAATGAGCAACCCTATTCTTGGCTGCAAACTCGTACCAGGTCAGGCTGGAGCCTTCATGCACAGGAAAAACAACCCATCTCGCATGGTCTTCTCCCGGCTTTATTCCCCTATCATAAATCCTGAAGTCGGCCCCGAATTTCAGCGCTGTTTTTATTATGTAGCCCCTGTTCCTTATATCTTTGAAGACAGAGTATTTGACCCAGAAATTTGTTTCTGATTTCTGGCCTTTCTTGAAGAGAGCATCAAAATCAATTTGCTTGTCTTTAGAATCATAAACTATCAGCCTTTTCTTTTCAATCAGGTAAGTTGCTTCAATTAGTGAAAGCTGGATTCGTCCATCATCAAGCAAAGTGCCATATCTGCTTTGGTTATAGAGCTCTCTAGCATTATCTGAGCTTTCTGTAAGCACTCTTTCCTTTGAAAAAAATGCCTTGACAGGCTCTTTTGGCTCCTTGGACTTTTCTTCCTTTGTCTCCTTATGCGGAAGAATTTCTTCTGACTCTTCCTTTTTCTTGGCCGTCATGATTTTAGATATGAGATTTTTGGTATAGTAGGGACTTTAAAAAGGTTTTTAAAGCATTTTAGAATACAACAATGTATGCAGCTGACATTTTTAGGAACATCTTCAATGGTTCCTACAAAAGAGAGAAACCAGACAGCGGTTTTCCTTAGCTACGGCTCTGAGGGAATATTGTTTGATTGCGGGGAAGGAACGCAAAGGCAATTAAAAATAGCAGGAATAAGTCTTACAAAAGTCACAAAAGTGCTCATAAGTCACTGGCACGGCGACCATGTTCTTGGATTGCCTGGGCTAATGCAGACATTAAGCTCGACAGAATACGAAAAAACCCTTGAGATTTATGGTCCAACAGGAACAAAGAAAAGGATGGAAAAGATGTTTGAAGCATTTGTTTTTGACAAAAGGCTAAACTTCAAAGTTATTGAAGTCAAGTCAGGAAAATTCTTTGAGAACAATGATTTTGAAATAGAATCGTATCCTTTAGAGCATGGAATAGAAACTTTAGGATTCAGGTTTGTTGAAAAACCCAAAAGGAGGATTGACATTAAGAAGATTAAAAAATTTGGAATTCCTGAAGGGCCTTTGCTTGGCGAGCTTCAGAGAGACAATTCCATAACTCATAATGGAAAAAAAATTAATCCAGATGATGTCACTTACATTGAAGAGGGAAAAATTATAGCCTATGTGACAGATACATTGCTTTGTGACGGCTGCTACAAAGCTGCGCAAGATTCTGATGTACTTATTGCAGAAGCAACCTATTCCTCAAAATTGACTGACAAAAGTGAGGAATACGGCCATATGACTGCAAAGCAGGCAGGCCAATTGGCAAACAAGGCAAATGCAAAGCAGTTGGTTTTGATGCACTTTAGTGCAAGATACAAAAACACCCAGGAGATAGAAGAAGACGCAAGAAATGTTTTCGATAATGTGATCTGTGCAAAAGACTTCATGAAGATTGAACTGTGATTTTAATCCATTCTAATTAATATATTCTTTAACATATATATTGTGCTATCACTGGACATGCTCACGTAAAGCTTTTAAAGAACGCAACTATAACTAGGTTTATGAGTATTGCACAACTAATTTATCCAAAAGAGAGTAAAAACAAAACTAAAAGTGTAAATAAACCATATTTATCAAAAAAAAATATCATAATATTCAATGACGACATTTTGGCCATTAACTCTATTCCATTATCCTCTGTAGATTTAATTGTAACTTCGCCACCGTATAATGTCGATATTGATTACAATTTGCATAAAGATGATGCTTCTTATGAAGAATACTTGGATTTTACTGCAAAATGGCTTAAAAAATGCTTTGATTTAGCAAAAGATGATTGTAGATTTTGCTTGAATATTCCATTGGATAAAAATAAAGGAGGCCATCATTCTGTTTATTCCGACATAATTAATTTAGCTAAAAAAATAGGATGGAAATATCATTCTACTATTGTGTGGAATGAGCAGAACATGTCTAAGAGAACCGCATGGGGTTCATGGTTATCTGCGTCTGCACCTCACGTCATAGCCCCAGTTGAAATGATAGCTATACTTTATAAGGATAAATGGAAAAAGGAAGGGGGTAGTAAAAAATCTGATATTAATAAAGATGAGTTTATGGCATGGACAAATGGAGTCTGGAATTTTAATGGAGAGAGCAAGAAAAGAATAGGACATCCTGCACCTTTTCCTGTTGAGTTGCCAAGAAGATGCATTAAGTTGTTTAGTTTTGTTGGCGATGTTGTCTTTGATCCCTTTTTAGGAAGTGGAACGACTCTTTTAGCTGCCGCTTCGACAAAAAGGAAAGGCATTGGAGTGGAGATTGACAAAACTTATTGTGAACTCGCTAAAAGAAGATTGACCAAAGAAGCCAAGATTACCCAATCCACTCTGATATGATTAAATATGAAAAAGGACAAATCTGTTAGTGAATTAATTGTAGAATATTTCAAAAGTCATCCTAAACAGGATTTGACACATGGCCCAGTGGTTGACTGGGTGGAAGAAAAATATATAGAATTGTATAAAAAGAAACCTCGTGATACATGGAGGGCCATAAGGAAGCTGCATGAAGAAGGATTTTTAATCAAGGTTAAAAAAGGAGTTTACAGATATGACCCCGATTTAGTTCAGAAGCGAAAAATAGAGGAATTTACCGAGCAACAAAAGAAAAAAATTCTGGAAAGAGACGATTATAAATGTGTCAGATGCGGCAGGGGGCCTAAAGAAGGCGTTGAACTGCAAGTAGACCACATTGATCCTAAATATTTAGGCGGTAAAGCAATTCTTGAAAATGGCCAAACACTCTGCTCTCAACATAATTTTGTAAAAAAACATCTAAATCAGACAGAAACTGGCAAGAAGATGTTTATACGTTTGTACGAATTAGCTAAGAAAAAGGACAATAAAGAAATTTTGAATTTCTGTAAAGAAGTACTGGAAGTTTATGATAAGCATCATATAAATAACCATATTATCTGGAAAGAATAATGGAGGTGTTTTATGGTAACTAAATCATTAATGGGAAGGAGAGAAATTTATAAAATTTATCAAGAATATTATGAAGATGAAACATTAAATGAATTTGAAGAATTCTTGAGTTTTTTAGAGATTGATTTATATGATTGGGTTAATGAGAATTTAAGGCAATTTGAGTATAATAAAAACTTTGAACCAATTAATAAAAGATAATATTTAATTATCGATATGGAGATTATATGATGTCTCACAAATCCAAAGGCTCAAACGCGGAAAGAGAATTATTGCACATGTTCTGGAGCAGAGGATGGCCTTGTTTGCGATCTGCAGGCTCAGGTTCAATGAAATATCCGGGACCTGATTTGCTGGCAGGGAGCAAGGACAAGACAAGAAGAGTGGCAATAGAATGCAAGACTACAAAAACAAACAAAGTCTATCTAAACGAGCATGATATAATCCAGCTCAAAGAATTCTCAGCCATCTTTGATGCAAGGCCCTGGTTTGCTGTTAAATTTGCAGGAAAAGAGTGGCTTTTCATCATGATAGAAGATTTGGAGAAAACGCCGACAGGATATGCAGTGGACCAGAAGAAAGCTGAGTTAAGAGGAATATCTTTTAATGAATTAATAGAATATAAATAAATTACTTTTTTGTCTTTTTTCGAATATCGCTCTTTTTATGCACTTTATTTGAAGATTTAATAAAAAGAAATATTCCTATAACTAAAGGAAAATATATGAACCATGCAGCACCAGAACCGAGTGCAATAAAAACTTCCTTTATACATATGCCAAAACCACACGCTTCGCTTTTCGGATATAACCTGCCAACAATAAAAATGATGGGTATTACTGGAATAAGCCACGATAACAATACTTTTTTCAATAAACCTAATTTTTTAGAAAGCTTGATTAAATAAAATACAGAAAAGAAAAAAATAATCCAAGCGACAATTTCCGTAAAAAGATTATAATTAAAAGGCAAAAATAGAGTTATTATAATTTCATCAAAAATTTTAATTACCTCTTTCTGACTGCCCTTTCGATTTTTATCTCTTCCTTGACAACCTTGTCCACAACTCTTTCAATATGCATCTCTATCCTTGCAATCCTCCGCTCCATAAGGACAAGTATCCTCAAAGAATAAACAATGGCAGCCAATGTGCCTATGATAATAGCAAGTGTTATTTCCTGAACTTCAAATGCCATCATATCACCTCAATTTTTTCTATTGCATATTATTTATCTGGTTATTTATAAAGCTTTCGCAAATCGCCAAATCACAAATCATTATTTGGACTCTGCTTGGCAGCACCAGCTTTCTTCCCTATCTTGCCTCCTTTGCTGATGAGCCATGCCTTTCTTGTCGTGTACTGTGCAGGGTTCCTTATCTTTTGGCAGAAATTATCAGGCTTGCACACACCGATGCCGACCATGTACATCTCATTATCGCAATTTGGAGGCGGCACCTTTTTCCGCATCTGCTTGTGGTACCTCAACTGGCCAAGCAAATAAGGCTCCCTTATCGGCTCTTTGTTCTTCGCATTCCATTCTTTCAGCCTTTTCTCGATCATCTCGTAATCCCATCCAATCGAGGCGAAGTAATTAATAAGAATGAGCAAAGCCCTTTTTCTTCCATCTTCCATACCATTCAAGATCAGCTTGACACAGGGAGGAAACAGCTCTTCTGGCAGCGCCTTTTCAGGCCTCTTGAACTCTTTTGGCACCTTATCTTTATAGTCCTCCTCTTTTTTCAGGCTGAAATCAAGCGCAGCCACCAGCAGTTGCTTTGCCTCATTTAAATCGGCATCCGAGCTGTCCAGAAACCTGTGACGGCTTATCTTAACATTTTTTGGCAGCGCAAATTCTTTTCTGAAAAGCAAAACTTTGTCGGGATTCAATGGAGTTGAAACTAATCCGGATTTCTCGTGCAGCGAATAAGCCATCCTGTACAAATGCCTTGAAGAGATCAGCAAAGTGTCCATCTGTAAAATAGATTCGGGATTGAATTTTTTTGTGCCATTTTGGACCAATACGACTTCAGAATATGCCTTTCCAGTCTTTTCGAGCAGGGCGCCAAAATCATGCTTTTCAAAATCCATGATTCTGTTTCCGAACTCTTCCATTATCATGCTCTTTATATACAAGGCTATTTTTTTTGGCGCTTCGGGAAACATGTTTTTTGTTTCTTTGTCCATTATTCTTTTCGGAAAAGCTTCGAAAGGCACACCTATATGGAACCCCTTATTGCCTGAAAACTTGCAGGATATTGACTTGATTTTGTGAAACTTTAAGGCATTGACTATCAAATCAGCCGCAATTTTTGAATACTCAAACACTCCACAGTCAATGTCTATGACAAGGTCCCAGCCAATCCTCAGGTTGTCAAGCTCATGCCGCCTTAGCGAAGGGTCGAGCTGCAGCGGATTCCTCCAAAGCTCCTCAGAGGCATGAAAAGAAGTCGCGCCCTGCTTTGCAAGCTCAAGTATGTCGCTTTTGTTCCTCAGAATATCCGGCCTTTTGGAAAAATTATCGTTGAACCTTGCAGCGACCTCCCTGTTTTCAGAATTTGCAATTATCTCTTCCTGCACATCGCTTATTTTGTAGTGGCTCAGCGAAACGCTTATAGGAATCATCATATTAGGAAAATTTATATGTTTTTAATAGTTTTGAAACCCGTAATGGATGAAAAAACAGGAAAACTCAATAACTTAATAGGGAAAGCCATGGAAAGCGGCATTTTGGTTATTGTGGAGGGGAGGAAGGATAAAAACGCGTTGAACAAGCTTGGAATCAGAAACATAATAGAGTTAAATAAAAAGCCGCTTTTCAGCATTGTCGAAGAAGCGGCAGGGCAGAAAGAATGCATTATACTCACAGATCTTGATAGAAAAGGGAGGGAGTTATACGGGAAACTCAATTCTGGCTTACAGGAAAGAGGGGTAAAGGTTGACAATAGACTAAGGAACTTCCTGTTTAAGAGCACGAAGCTCAGGCAGATTGAAGGAATCTTGAAGCTATTTCCTATAAATTTTTAAATAAGTGCATCTTAGCATTTAGCTATGGCAATCAAAAACCAGCTCAAGACAGCAGTATTGCTGGCGCTGCTTACCGCTGTATTCTTGTGGGTAGGCAGCTTATTTGGCAGAACAGGATTTTATTTTGCTTTAATATTTGTAGGGATAATGAACTTTGGCTCATACTGGTTTTCCGACAAAATTGTGCTGTGGATGTATAGGGCAAAAGAAGCTAAAGAAAGCGAATATCCTAAGCTTTATAAGATTGTAAAAGAAGTCGCGAGATTAAGCAATTTGCCAATGCCAAAGGTTTATGTAATGCCAACAAATTCGCCAAATGCATTTGCCACCGGACGCTCGCCTCAACACGCTGCAGTCGCAGCAACAGAAGGAATTATAAAATTGCTGGATGAAGATGAGCTAAAAGGAGTCATAGCGCATGAGTTTGCCCATATAAAGAATAGGGATATTTTAATTTCCACAGTAGCAGGCACAATTGCAGGGGTCATCTCATATATTTCCAATATGTTCATGTGGTCTGCCATGTTTGGAGGGAGGGATGATGACAGCAGGGGAAATGCAATCAGCTTATTGGTCTTGGCTATAATTACGCCGATAATTGCCTCTATAATCCAGCTAGCAATCTCAAGAAGCAGGGAGTACTTCGCTGACGAGACAGGAGCAAAATTTGTGAGGAACGGAAATGCCCTTGCAGACGCATTGGAGAAGATAGAGAAAAATGTTGACGTCAACCCAATGAGGTTTGGAAGCCAGGCGACTGCGCACTTGTTTATAAGTTCGCCATTTCGGAGACAAGCTTTTCTTAGCCTATTCTTAACGCATCCACCGACCAAAGATCGTACAAGAAGGCTTAGGGAAATGAAGTTTTAATCTTCTAAAACCACTGGACATGGACGCCTAAAATATATAAACCCATTCTACATCTAAAAACTGAAAAAGAGAATACGCAAAACTGCTAAATAATGCTTTTCGGTCTTCTTCACGAAAATCAATTATGCAGTTTCGCTTAACATTCTCTTTTTCTAAGAATTCCAAAGGCTTTGTAAGAAACAAAAACCTTTGGAGGATGATTAGAATGACAATTCGAAAAGATAGAGAAAACAAATTAAGAGAAATAATTTTCTATGTAAAAAGCGAAATTGATAGGGGAAACTATCCCTCTTATAAAGATATAAAACAAAAATTTAGCACAGTTGGTTACTATAAAATAAATTTAATTCTTGATTATATGAAAGAAGAAATAGCAAATGGCCATTACCCGAGAAGTTCAGATGTAGGTAAAAAGTTTGGAATCAAACATATTTGGGACTTTGTAACTATGAAAGAATTGTATAAAAGAATAGGTTTAAATCCCTACAAAAGCAAAAATCATAGATTTAGAGAAATTACAAAATCTTAATATCATTTTTCTTTTAACTTTTTCCTCTGAATATCTTCTAGCTCATCCAAAATCTCTTTGGTGCTCCTATCCCTTGACCTTTCCTTTTCCGCAAACTCCTCTGCTTTTGCCTCTTTTCTCTGCTTTTCTGTCTTTGCGCGATGGCTTCTATAATACTTGAATACTTTTCCAAACATACCTACGCCAAGGAAAAATATTCCAATAAGAAGGATAAACGATGTGTAAGTCCTTAATATCAAAAGAAGTATTACACTGACAATTGCCTTGATGCTTAATGACGAGCTTTCGCCAAGTACTGTCGCGAGTATCGGGGTTGTGTCAATGCCTACAAATTTTTCATAGATAATTATCACGGCATAAGGTAGAATAATAAGTATTCCCATGCTCATGCAAATATCAGTTAAAATCGCTGTGAACTGCTCGAGAGTTCCTGCAAGGAAGAAAAGGAAAAGCAGCAGGACTATCATAAGCGTGATATAAATTATTTTATTATTGTTCAAATAATCCAAAGCAGCCGTGTATTTTTGGATTGCGCCGGAGTCCGGAAGCTCGAACTTTTCCGGAATGGCGGTTCCTATGACGCTGTAAAAGAACTGATTTCCGTTTATTTTTCCTGACTTATAATCACTGCATAAAGCAACTATCTTTGTGAAATCAAGAGGCATAGATCGCCTTGTCATGTCTTTCTGGGCTTCTTCAAGGCTTTTCTCGTCAAGAGAGCATGCCCCTGCCAGCCTTTGCACTACATCCCTTTGCGCTTCAGGCGACGCATAGGCAAATATATCCCTAAAAATCCCCTTTGCCATTTCCGGCAAGTCAAGGGAAATGCCTGAAAAAACCAAAGCTACGAGAAGCAAGATAATTAGATTTTTTACGAGCCATATTCCGAATTTCCTCAGCATAAGAAATTAAATAAATATTTGGAATTTAAATGTTTCTTTTTTGAAATTTTATTCTTATAAGAATATTTTTGTCAAACATTTATTAAAATGCTTGGCTTTTTTCTTAAAAAATGGAGAATCCTCGGCCTGCTGAAAGCATAGATCTATTGGTGCATCCATTTTACAGCATCAGCAAAGTAGTCAGCAAGCTTAAGATCACAGGATCTGAAAGACATATTATTGAAATGAAATCCAAATGGATGGATTCCATATCTGATGTCACTAAAGATCCCACTAAACTGATGTTTTTGGTAAACGGCACTCATATTGGAAATTGGTCTTTTTGGGATTACCAGGAATCAAATCCTTACAGACTCTTGTATCTTGAAATTGTTTCATATGCCAGGATGTCATTAGGCGAAAGACTGTTTTATTTTTATCCAATGCTGGATGCAACCTCTTTGTTTGCAAGGAATGCGGATGTAAGCTTGTTATTGGCGGAAGCATGCAATTCAGGCATTATCTACAACCCAAAAACAATATCTATAACTGCTTATGGGGAGCATGTAGACGAAGAGAACCAAGCTGGATGTGTCGATTCAAATGTAAGGGCATTGATTGAAGCTTTGCGAATAACTAAAGACAGAGTCACAATAGATTCAGATAGATCATTACCTTTGCAGCCGATAATTAAAACAGAGTTTGGCTATGATGTTCCAAGCACGATGTATCTTACAGCAAGAAAATTAAGAAGCTTGTCAGAAAACCAGTAGAAAAACTATTCATCAAATTCGAAGATGCAAATTAAAAAATTCAATCTCAAAAACATTTCGAAAAAGCTGAAAAAACCCTGGAACCCCATCGAAATTGAAAAGATTGATGGCTTTGGGTTAAGAATCGCGAAATTCAAAAATAGTTATCATTGGCATAGCCACAAAAATAAGGATGAGCTGTTTATTGTTTTGGAAGGCAAAATAAGTATAAAAACAGAAATTGGCAATGTTACCCTTAATAAGATGGAAGGCGTAAAAATTCCAAAAAAAGTAAAACACTGCCCTGTTGCAATCAAGCCTTCAATTATTTTAATGATAGAAAAATTATAAAAAATGATTAAAAAATGTTAATTGTCCTTATACTCCCCCTCAACAACCTCCTTTATCACCTTCGCCTTCTGAGGCCCTATCTTCCCCACTTCCTGCAGCTCTTTCTCTGTAGCATTAACAATACTCTTCACGCTCTTAAAATGTTTCAATAAAGGCTTAGATAATGTCAAATTTATTCCAGGCAATGAGCTTACAACATATTCCTGCTGCTCTTTGAGAGTTGATGGCTTCCTGTCTGCGTGAATATTAAAGTCCTTTCCAGTTTCCTGCTGCTCCCTCCTTGCTATTATCTGCAGCAATGCAGCGGTTTCCTTGAAGCTTTTTGTCTGCACTATGGGAATTCCATAAGAAACGGCAATTGTTGCCATCATACCCAAAATGGCATTGTGGTGCACGTTCCTGACAGAATAAACATCCTGACTGCCTTCAATCACAATAACCGGCCTTTCAAAATTATTTTTGAGCTGTTTTGCCTGCTCCAGCAGCCTTCCATCAATTATGGAATCAACAAAATCCTCCACGGTTTTTGCCTCAATGCCGCATCTTGATGACAATATATAATCTGCTGAGTTAAGAGTCTCCAGAACGACAGTAATCCCATTCTCCGCCAATTCCTTTATCACCCCGCTTGCCTTCTCCCTGTAATCTGCAAAGATTTTTATTTTGTCCTCAACAAATTTTGTTACCGGTTCAGATTTTTTCTCATGCAGCGAAAACCCCATCTTCTTTCTTAAAGCGGCAAGATTTCTGTACATCTTTTTCTCTTTATGATGAGCAACCCACTTGTAGGCCTCATCCCTTGTGCCTTTTACCATAAGTATTATGACCCTTCCCTTTTCCTGTCTTCCTGTCCTTCCCCTTCTTTGTATGCTCCTTATTGCACTTGGAATAGGCTCATAGAAAACAACCAAGTCAACTTTTGGAATGTCAAGCCCTTCTTCGCCAATTGAAGTTGCCACAAGAACATTGAACATGCCGTTCCTGAATTCATCAAGCATATGCTTCTGCTCTTTCTGGCTTAATCCCGTCTCTCCTTTCTTTTGCTGGCCGACAAAGATTTTTGCATTGACATCGGGAATGGTGTTCAGCTTTCCGACAATGTCAAGAGCATTGTCCCTGTATTGGTTGAATACCATAATCTTGACATTCTTGCTCTTCTTGATTTCAGCATCAATTATATTTTGAAGCTCTATCAGCTTTGGATGCTCTACCTTATCTTCATAAAGAATTCTGGCTTTAATCATCGCTGTCTTGAAATTTGAATCACACATTATAGATTTTATTGCTTTTGTTTTTTTAGTTCTTGATTCAGAAACCAGCTTTTCAAAATACTTGTGCAGTGCAGCTATTCCCTGTGTCTCGAGCAACTCAAGCGCATGGTAAATCTTCATTGCCTCTGCAAGAAGGGAAATGGCATTCCACACGGTAAAATCCTTCTCTCCTTGCGCAATCTTGCTTCTAAGTTCCGCCTGCAACTGCAATAAGTCAGACCTTGAGACAAACCTTACATCTGCCCTTTTCAGCACTCCGATTTTTTTCAGTCTCTCAAACCTTTCCCGTAGAAAGCTCATGAGAAATTTTTGAATATCGGCAAAAACCCCAGGCAAATCAACCTTTACCCAATCTATCTGGATTTCTTGTATATATGGTCTGACGTCAGGGTCTTCGTCAGTCCTTACTTCAATGTCCTCAATAAACAAATTCCTGCAGACTTCCTGTATCTTGTCCATGTCGCTTCCTGGCGAGGCAGTCAACGCAATAATCCTTGGAAACCTTGAAAGCTTCATAAACTGCTTTGCAACAAAAACGTATGAATAATCTCCAACAGCGCGATGGGCTTCATCAACTCCAAGCAGGCAGACTTCTCCAAGATTTATTCTGCTGCTTATGATGTCGTTTTCCAAGCCCTGCGGAGTTGAGAAAATAATCCTGGATTTTTTCCATAGCTCAGCCCTTTTTTCAGGAGTTACCATTCCTGTAAATACCGACATCTCACTCTCGCTTATCTCAAAATGCTCCCTGAAAACATTAAAATACTGCTCAATCAATGGCCTTGTCGGCCCGATAAAAAGCACTTTTGAGCTTGGATAATGCCCAAGCCTGTGCGCAGCAAGCATCAGGAAAATATTTGTCTTTCCCATTCCAGTCGGAAGCACGACCAATGTGTTCTTCTCAACTGCTGTTGCAAGAATAGTCTGCTGGTAAAGCCTCGGCTCAAAGTTCCTGATCATAAGAAAAGAGTGCCTTTCGGGTTTAAATATGTTTTTTATTTTGTTTTGTTTATAACAATCCTGATAGTGTCGCTGTATGGCAAAACAGTGTAATTGCTTAGCATAAGCTCTGCTGTAATTGTCCGCTCTCCGTTGCTTTCGTTTTCGAACACATAGTAGCTTTTAGCCCCCATTTGCCAGATTCCATCAAACCATACTCTTGTAATGCCCTGCCAATTTTTTGGATAGCTTTCCTGCGGCACAAGCTTGAAGTTCGAGATGTCCAGCACTACCCAGATATCGCTGCTGTTTAGCATCTCCATATCCTTCGGCGCTATAATGCTTATCTTAGGCTCTTTGGGCTTTTCCTGCCAGTCTTCATAAGTTTCTGCATCGGAAGTTCTGATCACTGCTTCCTTAATATCCAATACTCCGGAATCCTCATTTTTTATCTCAATAGGCTGTGAGCATGAAGATACAAGAAATGCCAAAATCACAAAACACACAAGCTTCATTTTAAAATCTAGTGTCTTTTAACAGATTCCTTTCGTATAATTTATAGCTCATCACAGCTCCTATTGCGAACATGATGATGGCTATCTTTCTGCTTCCATAATATACTCCTACAAGATACCCAATCAAAAAACCCAAAATGATGATTATATAGGGAAATTGTATTTTGCCCCTTTTTTCATAGAGCAGCCTGCCGGCAAACATTCCGGATATCAGGGCTATTGCATAGCTTATGACTGTGCTGGGCGCCGATAAGGCAATAAATATTCCTACTATTGCGAACAAAAGGAAAAAAATTTCCATGTAGCTCTTGTAAAATTCCATCATAGGTCATCAGCCTTTCCATGCATTTCTCTCAAAACTTATGTAGTAAATCAGCCAGAGTATAATTCCGACTAAAAACGATATCACCAGCGCAAAAAATATCGGAATCTTTATAATCATTAATATTGATGCGACAGCCATTGCAGGAAGCACAAATGCGTAGAGCATCCTGCTCCCGAAGTATATTTTGCTGCCGTCCAGCGGAGGCAGTGGAAGCATGCTTGTTATTGCATAGACGACATTGAACATGATTGCCTTTTCTATAAGTGGGTCCGGGAAAAATATATAGAGTATTTTCAGAAATATGACAAGCATAAGCGAGAACAATGGGCCTGCCAATGCAACCATTGCCTGGCCAAAGTAGTTTATCCCATATCTAAACCATCCAAGCCTGTGCCCGGCAAGGTGATGGAGCAGAAATCCGCCAGGCAAAATAAGCCAAATATTGCCATTGCTTATAAAAGCTGCAATCAGCGCTATTAATAGGCCGAATGACCACATTTTGAATTCTGGCTGATAGCCTATCGCCAGCCCCCAAATTCGCTGGCCGGCATCATGTACAAGAAGCGACAGGGCAACAATCAAAATTGCCTTGAAAAAATTGAAAATCCCAATGGAAGGGTTAAACTTATCAGCGCCCCACTCCTTAAATGATATGACAAATGCAATCACGAGGATGGCTATTGCAAGGCCCCTTAGCTCATGCCTTGAAAACCCGTAATACCTTTTTATTTTATCCTTCAAATCAACAACTTCTCCCATAAAATAAACAATGAGAATTATCCTATTTAAAGATAGTGGTTTTGCGTGTTAATGTACTATCCCGAAAGTATTTTCCTACGACAAGATTTGTTTGGTTATGAAACTAAACAAATCAAAGGTATTTGAGCTGATAAGGCTAAAAAACAACGGAGCAACAACCTATCAAGTCAAGAAAAGAATAGGGGTGAGCATA
>JACOUX010000042.1 GCA_016177615.1 Candidatus Woesearchaeota archaeon
AACCTTTTTTATAGCTAAAGCTACTTAAGTCTGTTTGTAACATTTTACACGCTCCGAGCATTGGGCAGCTAAAGCTGCCCGCGCTCGATTTTTCTTAAGAAAACAAGAATATAGAGTTTATCACTTAATTTGACTTAGCCCTGAAGAAGTAAATTTTTTATAGAGGGTGCATTCTCTTAGGTTATGGCTGCGATTCATGGTGGGTTTACCCCCATTGCATTAACAAAAACGGCTGAGCCTGGATCATCTGGCCTGGATTTTAATAGCGGTGAGCTGGAAGCCTTAATTAACGGCCTTGCCAGCTTAATACAGAAAAGGTTTGGAGTGCCAGAACTTAGGCTCGAATCAAAACAATACGCCTCAAACACCGGAGAAAAGAGCTGGTCTGTAACGGGCTTTGGGTTGGCGGGCATATATATTAAGTATATTCCGCCAAACCCGGCAAAAGAAACTAGCGCCACAGTAACCTTCCTATTAAACTACAGAGGCGGCAGCCAAGAGGAATATGACGAATTAATACGCATTTTGGAGCAGTACTAACATATATAAAAGGAAAAGGGGAAAAATTAAAAATGGATAAACATCTTTATTTGCCTATAACCTCTATCTCATTTCTATTCTTGAATCCCTTATCAAAAGTTGCGATATACCTTATTCCAAATGCCCGCATAAAAGCGATGCTCGCGCAATCGGTAAAGCTTAACCCATCCTCCTCTTGACAAATTTCCCATGCTTTTTGAAAGATAAAATCATCGATTCTGGCCACAAGAAATTCCGAATTAAGAAGAAAATTCCCAATCTCGTTGGCAAAATGTCTATTGCATTTTCTTTTTACAACAGTTACTGTCTCATCAAATATGTAATCAGTAGTGATTGGGCTGCCGTATTTATCAGATAGCATATCAGAAATTACTTTTACCGCATTGTTGTGATGGACATCTCTGGTATTAGAATAAGCGCAGAAAACGCTTGCATCAATCATAATTGTCATCTTAGTACAGAATCCTATCTATATCTTCGCTTATCCTTTCAGTTCCTTTTCCCCAATCTCTTGGCTTCAATTTAAGTATGCTCATTTTTGGCTTTCTCGCTCTTTTTTGAAGCCAAAGCTTCATAGCCAGCGTGAGGGAATCGCCTACGTTCATTCCTTCCCTTACAGATTCCGCCTTGAATTCCCGGAACACTGCCTCTTGCACATTTTTTACGCTAAGCTGCATTTTAATCACCAAAGTATTACAAGTATTACTTATATTTAAATCTTTCCTCATTTGCCCCTGTAAAACCCTGCCGCATCCTCAGGCAAGACAGAATTTATCGTGAAGTCTGTTCCAAGCTCAAACCCGCCCCAGCTGGCAATTCTTGGCGCAACTTCAATGTGAAAATGGAGATTTTCTTTTTCAGGCGAGTAATGAATAAAAAAATTATAGGAAGCGTTTAATTTTTTTAATTTTATTAATATTTTTTTCAGCGCAGCTGCCAGATCATCCAGCTCTTTTTCCTCCAGCTCTTCCATTGTTCTTTTATGGCTCTTGGCAAATACCCATGCCTCATAGTTAAATCTTGAGGCATAAGGGCAGAATGCGACTACATTTTTTGTCTCAAAAAATTTCCTCCTGGATTTTGATTCTTTTTTGGCTATTTCGCAGTAAAGGCACTTCTTGCCCTTAACAGAGGCTTTTGATTCCTCTCCAACCAAGGCAGGAATCTGAGGCAGCGCCATTACTTGAGTATGGCTGTGAGCCAAAGAGGTTCCTGCATCCTTGCCATGATTTTTGAAGACATCAACATATCTTATTCCATCCTTTTTGCCTAATTCTTTAACCCTGACCCTGCAGACTTCAAGAAGCTCTTTTATCTGGCTGGCAGGAAGATCTGCAAGCTGCGACTTGTGATGTTGGGTCTCAACTATGACCTCATGATAGCCGTAAGAATCACATTGGGTAAACAATCTCTTTGATTTCAATTTTATACTGCCCTTTGGTTCCACTGCGGGAAACTTATTAGGAAACCACCTCATCTTCCAGGAGCCTTTGTATTCGGACCTTCCTATCTCCCTTGGAGTCAAGTGCTCATTTCCAGGGCAGAAAAAGCATACGCCTGAGTTCGCCTTTATCTCTGTTTTTTTGAAATCATGCGGCCTTTTTTTTCTTTCAATGGAATAGTAAACCCATCTGTTAAGAACATAGTCCTTTCTTATTATTCCCATACAGCCTCAATTGCGGCGGAATTATTTAAGCTTTTTGAATCCTGTTCCTGTAAATCCAGTGCAGCAGCGAATGGTCGGCAATAAACCTCTTATGATAGAGATACAGCCAAAGCAGGTCAAGAAAGAAATGGAAAACCAGCCCTATCGTAAACAATAATGCTAATGCAGAGAAGGCTGACAGAATTGCCATAACTGCAAGAAACTCTATTGTGTGGAAGATAATGAGTACTCCCGTCACATCTTTATAGTTATTTGCCTTTCCATCAGCAGTAAAATGCCTGTAGCAGTCCCTGAAGCCCAATTTCCTGTATTTTAACACGTACCAGATGTAGTGATCTATATCAATTAAGACCCCCCCAATTAAAACAAATGATGCCTGCCATCCATAGGCAGGGTATAAAACCGCAGCCAAGATAAGCGATACCATGCCATGCACCCATATTTCCATTTTTTGCTTTTTTATGCCATAGTTTATAAATTTTTTCGAAAGTTTTTTAATCATATAGGGCATATGCAGATTATGGATGGTCTCTTCAGCCTAAAAGGAAAAACTGCTTGGATTACAGGCGGCAAAAGGATAGGAAAGATTGTCGCCGAAGTATTGGCGCAGCACGGCGCAAACATTGTAGTCAGCTACAACAAATCCGAGAAGGAAGCAGAAGAAACAAGCGGCAAATTGAAAAAATACGGGATAGAAACCCTTGCCATCAAGGCTGATGTTTCATCCCATGAAGATGCGGCAAAAGCAGCTTTTGAAATAAGAAAGAAATTCAAAAAAATTGACATTCTTGTTTTGATGGCCTCGATTTTCGAACATGCCAGGCTTGAAAAAATCAATGAGGAAGATTTCATCAGGAACTTCAGGATCCATGTCCTTGGGGCGTTTTGGCCAATACGGGAAGCTATGGAAATTATGCCGAAAGGAAGCCATATAATAACCATAGTGGAAAATGACTTAATGGCAAAGATGTACGATAAATACATTCCCTATTTCGTCACAAAAGGCGCAAACTATTACCTTATGAGGTCGCTTGCTTTTGAACTTGGGCAAAAGGGCATTTTCATAAACTCAATAGCACCAGGCCCTGTGCTCAAGCCCGATCATTTAAAGGAAAGCGAGTGGAAAAAGCTAAGAAAAGAGTCTGCAGTCAACTATCCGATAACAGATGAAGAGGCTGTAAATGAATTTGCAAAGCTTGTTCTTTACCTGTCAACTGCAAGATCAACAGGCTCTGTTTATCCCCTTGATTTTGGGCATTAGAATTTTAGGGATACACCTAGCGGGCTGGCACTGGGCTTGATTCTCCAAAAATACCTTTAAATAAGCTAACAGTGTTTCTATATGCTTCTTTGATTTTTGATGGAACCAACAATAATTTTGTGGCTACATACGCAGTAGCTGCACCTGCAAAAGTGTATAATGCCTTATACCCAGCACCCAGTCCGCTTGTAGATGCGGAATAATAACCATACATCCCGCCCAAAGCTGCAGCAGTGGTTTTTGCTGCAAAGTATATGGCCCCATAAATACTGGAGCGCTGGATTATGTCAAGAAAATGTTCCCCCCTTGTGTCTGATTGTCCGCTTATCTTTTCCTCTAAGCCCATACTATTGTTAAAATGCATCTATTTTTAAATATTTCTATTTTTTTGTTACTTTTAAATAGCAAATTGATTTAATCTTTATTTGCAAAACTTTTAAATCCTATAGCCAAAATATGTGTTTTTATGGAGCTTAAATCAATCGAAAAGGAAATTCCAAAGGAGCTGTTCGGAATTCTTGAAAAAGAAATAACCCAATTAAGGCCTGCCCAGGAAAAATCAGTAAACAAGGGACTTCTCGAGGGAAAAAACCTCTTGGTATGCACCCCTACAGCATCCGGGAAAACGCTTATTGCGGAGCTTGCTGCAATGAAGGCAATCATAGGGGGAAAAGGGAAGGCAGTTTATATCGCGCCGTTAAAGGCGCTTGCATCCGAAAAGTACAGGGATTTCAGGAAAAGATATTCAAATATTGCAAAAACTGCATTGTCTATGGGCGACATTGACTCATCAGACCAGTTCCTTGCCGATTATGATTTAATCGTCACAACATCGGAGAAATTTGATTCTTTGATAAGGCACCACACGCCATGGCTTTCAAAAATTGCAACAGTAATTGTTGACGAGATTCACCTGCTTAACGATATAGAAAGAGGGCCTACGCTTGAAATTTTGCTCACCATACTGAAGCAGATTCTTAAGAATGCGCAGTTTATCGGATTGTCAGCAACTATTGGAAACGCTGAAGAGCTTGCGAAATGGCTTGATGCAGAGCTGGTCATAGACGACTGGAGGCCGGTCAAGCTGCATAAGGGGATTTATCTTGACGGTGAAGTGGAGTTTTATTGAAAAGATTTAAATACTTCTGAATGAAATATGCAAGGATGGAGGATACGAAAAGAATTAAAGGCACAAGAATAAGGATAGTGGACATTGGCATAGAGTTTGAATATCTCGGAATGTCTCCTGATGAGGTTGTAAGGGCGCATCCCCATATCTCCCTGGCTCAGGTTCATGAGGCTTTGGCTTATTTCTACAAGCATATTAAAGATATGCGTGAAAAAATAAGGAAAGATGAATCATATATTGAAAAATTAAAGCAGAAATATCAAAGCAAAATTGCAGTTATTGCTCAATGACTGAAATACGAATATACTCTGACGAAGATGTTAACATAGCGGTCACCGAAGGGCTCAAAAGAAGGGGAATGAAGTCATATTCTTGCCAAGAATTTGGAAACATAGGATTAGGAGACGAAGACCAGATAAAGTTTGCAAATTCAAGAAAATTAGTGATTTTGACTCATGACGCCGATTTCTTGCGGATAATTGCTGAAAAGAAACTCAACCATTCTGGAATAATTTTTGTGCAGCAGAGCAAATTAAACGTTGGAGAGCTCATCAGAAAAATAGAATTTTTAGTAAGCATTGCTAGTGAAGAAGATATGAAAAATCATATAGAGTTTTTGTGAATGATTTAACTATTTATCTTGACGGTGAAGTGGAGTTTTATTGAGCCACACCTAAACTTTATAGTAATAAAAACCAAAATATTTATAAGCCCGCTGCTTTGGCATTGCCCGTATGCCAAAAAATGCACGCGCATATTCAAGAAAAGTAAATAGCACAGACGGGCAAGATTATTTTAAAATTTTTACAGACGGCAGCCTGGACTCAGTTGCCGAAGGTCTTGCCAAAGGCGGCTCTATTGAAGTTTTAACAAGCAGGTTCTTCAGCAAGTTTCCCTATACGAGCGATATAGATGCAGTAATCTCAAGATACAAGGGAAACAAAGTTGCATTGGGAATGTTGGCTTTTTATGTGGCAGAATCATCACTTCTTACTGGCGACCCATCCTCTGTTCTGGCTGTAGCCCAAGCGTTTGACCGGCCAATAGTCCGCAAGGTTGCCGGCAGATTAAAATCAGCAGCCTTGGAGACAGTTATGGGAAACGTGGCAGCCATGGCTGATAATTCCGGAGATTTGCAATCAGTCATCAGCCTGATAGATCAGGACCATGTCTATGAAATTTTGGCCAAGCTTAGCGGAGAAATTCAGGCGCAGGCTGCAGGCTATATTTTAAAAGTCGCTTATCTGACAAGGAGCTCGGAAACAGTGAAAAATCTTGCAAGAAGGTTCGATAACAACATTTTACTTCAAAAGGCAAAAAGTGATGCAACTGGCGCATTAATAGATCTGATGAGAATTGGCGATACTGAGTATATTGCCGCGAGAAACAGAGGTGCTGAAAGCAAACTCGCAGTTCCAGTTAATCCATAAATAAAATTTCAGAATTTACTGGAACTATCCACCCAGTCCAATTCCCCTAATTACCTTTTCCTTATCAAACTCCTCCAAATCCCCATAATTCTGCCCGACTCCAAGATACAAAATAGGTTTCTTAGTAATGTAAGAAACAGAAATCGCAGCTCCTCCTTTTTCGTCAATATCAGCTTTCGCCAGAATAATTCCGTCAATTCCTACCGATTCATTGAATGTCTTTGCCTGCTCAATACAGTCATTTCCAGTTATGCTTTCGCCGACAAATATTTTCAGGTCTGGCTTAGCCACCCTTATTATTTTTTTCATCTCGTCAATAAGATTTGTGTTTGAATGCATCCTCCCAGCAGTATCAATCAGCACAACATCAATAGCTTTTGCTTTTGCGTGCTTTATCGCATCAAAAGCAACAGCAGCAGGGTCGCTTCCATAATCATGCTTTATGAGCTTCACTCCGATTTTGTCGGCATGCAATTGCAGCTGCTCAATCGAGGCTGCCCTGAATGTGTCTCCTGCTGCAAGGACAACAGATATTCCATTCTCTTTCAGCATATTCGCAAGCTTTGCAATGCTTGTCGTCTTTCCGCTTCCATTTATGCCGAAGAAAGCAATGACATAGGGCTTTTCTTTTTTGTTTTTTATTTCACTGATTAAATCAATGCCGTTATCCTGGAACAATTCTTCAATTGAATTTTTTAAGGTAAAAACTATAGTTTCCTCGACTTTCGTCCTTCTTATCGGCTTTTCCACAAGCTCATTTTTCAGGTCATTTTTTATTTTATCAATGACTTCAACAGCAACATTGTTTTCCATCATCGCCAATTCCAAGTCCCAGAATAATTTCTCAAACTGCCCTTCATTGATTTTTGTGGTTATTATCTTTTCAGTCAGCTTTGCGAAGAACCCTTTCTTTTCTGGCTCTTCAATCGGCTTTTCTTCGGGTATTTTTGCCGTTTCAGGCTTTTTAACTTCTTCCAATGGCTTTTTTTTTGGAACTTCTTTAATTTCAGGCTTTTTTTGCTGCTCTTTTGCTTCTAATTTTGGTTTTAACTCATAACCTTTTTCAGCTTTAATTATTTCTTCTTCATGTTTTTTTACATGAGCCTGCGGCTTAGCCTCTTTTTTCCCTTCATGAGCTTTTCTGATTTCTTCTTTCTTGTGCTCAATTTGCTTTTCTTTTAATGCCCCTTCTTTTTTATGCTCTGCTTGAGGCTTAACATCCCTTTTTGTTTCAACCTTCCTTTCTTCTTCCGGCTTGAAAAGCTCTTTTACAATTGGAATATCCTCTTTTTTTTCTTCAATTGCCGGCTTTTCTTCTTTTCCGACAATTTTCTCCTTTAATTTTGCAAAAAATCCCTTTTCTTCCCGGGGGGCTGATTTAACCGCTTCTTTTGCTTCAATTTCTTCTGCCTTTTCAGCCGGCTTTTCAACTATGGTTTCCACCGAGGGTGGCACCGAACTCGGTTCGAGTGCTTCTGCTTTGCCTTCCTTCTCAACGCCCTCAGAAATCTTTGATATTGCGGATTTCAGCTTCTCCTTGAGGAATTTGAACATTTTGTATAGGAAAAACCATAACCTTTATAAATCTTCCAACTTTCCCAAGCAAGCTAAATTTCATACTAAACAGGATAAAATTTGGAGGTTAATATTAAAATGGCTAAGGGAAAACCGCACATGAATATCGTGTTTATCGGTCACGTTGACCACGGAAAATCAACTACAGTAGGCAGGCTTCTTTATGACAGCGGCAATATTGATGAGCAGACCATGAGGAAGCTCAAGGAACAGGCAAAAGAGCTTGGAAAAGTAGGATTTGAATTCGCGTTTGTCATGGACAACTTGAAAGAGGAGAGAGAAAGGGGCCTCACAATTGACTTGAGCCACAAGAAGTTTGAGACTTCTAAATATTACTTTACAATTATAGATGCTCCAGGGCACAAGGACTTCATTAAGAATATGATAACTGGTGCTGCGCAGGCAGATGCTGGAATTCTTGTTGTTTCAGCCAATCCAGGAGACGGAGTGCAGGCGCAGACAAAAGAGCACATTTTCCTGGCAAGGACACTTGGCGTCAACCAGCTTATAGTCTATGTAAATAAGATGGATATGGCAAGATTTGAAGAGAAAAGGTTCAATGAGGTTAAAGACGAGGTTGCAAAGCAGTTGAAGCTTGTTGGCTATAAAGTGGAGGAAGTGCATTTTGTTGCAGGAGCATCTTTCCCGGGCGATAATGTTGCAAAGAAATCTGCAAACATGCCTTGGTACAAAGGAAACACCCTGCTTGAGACTCTTGATATGTTTAAGGAGCCGCAAAAGCCGACACAGCTGCCATTAAGGCTGCCTATACAGGATGTTTATAACATCACAGGAATAGGGGTTGTTCCGGTTGGCAAAGTTGTGACAGGCGTAATGAAAGTAAATGATAAGGTTATTGTTGTACCAGCAAGAGAAGGCAAAGGCATACAGGGAGAAGTCAAGACAATCGAGATGCACCATGAGCAGCTTACAGAAGCGGAGCCGGGCGACAACATAGGATTCAACGTCAGAGGCATAGAGAAAAAGGACATAGCGAGAGGCGATGTTCTTGGCCACGTCAATAATGTGCCTTCGGTTGCGACAGAATTCACAGCACAAATGATTGTTTTGAACCATCCGACTGTCATAACAGTTGGCTACACGCCTGTTTTCCACGTTCACACAGCACAGGTAGCATGCCAGATCACAGAGATTGTGAAGAAGCTTGACCCTGCAACAGGCGCAACAAAGGAAGAGAAGCCGGACTTCATCAAGAATGGGGATGCAGCTATCGTCAAGATAAAGCCTATACAGCCGTTGTGCATAGAAAAGCAGTCTGAGATTCCCCAGATGGCAAGATTTGCTGTTAGGGATTCAGGAGTTACTGTTGCAGCTGGAATGTGCATCGATTTGGTAAAGAAGTAGGTTTATTTTTTTAATTTTATTTATAATTTAATTCATTCCGTCGCCTTTGCGGCGACAATATTTACACTCGGCGAAAAATTTACTGCCAAGAATTTTTCGCCTCGGAATATTACAATTAAAAAAACTGAAAATAACAAAATGGTTAACCCGCAAATCTTTGAGAGTCTTTCAGAATTAAGAAAAGTTCAAAGATTTTTTGATTCAATTCCGGAGGCTGATTTTAGAATAGTTAAGCTTGATGACATTGGAGGTTTGGGTGCCACGCCACTTGGAATAGCTCAAGCAATTGCAAGCGCATCTCAAGATGGACAGAAACCTGTGAGATTTATTATGCCTGGTGACTTTACTTATCATTTAGAGAATATAGGGCCCGCGGGGAAGAATTGATTAAAGAAGCACTGCAATATCTAGGTTTTGGAGTTGCCGAAAGATTCAAAGATAACAGTTTTTATTTTTATATAAGAAAATCAGAAACTACCGAACCATTAACTATGGAATCGGGTGGTATATCTGGTTATCTTAAATCATAGATGGCGAGGGTTGAGCGCCTGGCAACAAGCGAAACCCGAGCACTAGATATCGTGAGCGTCTGTCAAATGACGCAACGAGATTAAAAATAAATCAAAACACAAAGTTCATTGACGATTGAAACATTAACGAATAACATTAAAAAAATCCAATAAAAAGAATTATTAAAAATATAACAGATATGTATTAAACAAAAAACAAAAAAAAGTTTGACCAAACCTCATTGAGGATCATGGTAAACTAAAAATTATCATGAGGCACAAGGTTGCTGATGTTCAACACCGATGAGTTCCGTGCCGTTCACGGCACATTTTTTGATGAAACTTTTTTCGCACTGGCAAGCATTGACATCAACAAGATCAATGAGGTATGCAGCTACATCAAGGATATTTCTGACAAGACAGGCGTTGATATGAGAGGCCCTATTCCCTTGCCTACAAAGAGGCTGAGGGTCACAACAAGAAAATCACCTGATGGCGAAGGCACAGCAACCTGGGAAAGATACGAGATGAGGGTTCACAAAAGGCTTATTGATTTAGGATTGGATGAGCGTGCTTTAAGATTGGTCATGAGGGTTCCTATTCCAGAAGGGCTGAATATAGAAATAGAGATGATGGAGTAAGTTTTCCTAAAAGATTTATTTGAGTTATAAATTACAGAAAATAGTTTTGTTATGCCACTTTTGACAAATTCTCAACTTGAAATCTAAAAACAGAACTATCTTCTGCTCCTAACTTTTGACAATAATCTAAGAATCTCGATATAGAGCCATATCAGCGTTACCATCAAACCAAACGCAGCATACCATTCCATATACTTTGGAGCATTCTTTTGCGCGCCCTGCTCTATGAAGTCAAAGTCCAAGACAAGATTGAGCGCAGCTATCACAACGACAAAGAGACTAAATCCAATCCCTATCCAGCCGCTTTCATGAATGTATGGGATTGATTTTCCGAAAAATCCGAGGATAAAAGTCACGAGATAAATAAGGAAAATCGCGCCTGTTGCTGCAAAAACTCCAAGCTTGAAATTCTCCGTGGCCTTTATCCAGCCTGACCTGTAAGCCAGAAGAAGGCAGATAAAAGTTCCGAAAGTAAGAGCTACTGCCTGGATAACGATTCCAGGGAATAATGATTCCATCAATGAGGATAAAAATCCAAGGACAAATCCTTCAAGCAAGGCATAAATCGGAGCCATGACCGGCGACCATTCTTTTTTGAAAATCGTGACTATAGCCACAATAAGCGCTAAGAAAATGGCAGCATAGAACCAGATCATATACGCCTGCAACTGGCCGCTCAGGAACAGGTTCCAGGAAAAAAGCGCCGTTATTAAAAGCAAGAACAGAAACATGAAAGATTTGTTTACAGTGCCTTCAATAGTCATGTGCTCGCTTCCTGAAGTGAAAGCAAACTTCTCAAAAGTATTCTTGTTCAAAGCAGGGTTTGCAGTTCTCATCAAATCAATGTTATTGCAATCGTATTTAAAATTTTCTATTAATAACTCTGCAATTTGTCCACGACATTCAGCGCTTTCAGTAAATCCTCTTTTTTTACAATAACAAGGAGCTCAGGAGCGGAGCTCATTATCTCTACGATGTTTATTCCTTCAGAATTAAGACTTGATGATACTAGTGCGATTATTCCCTGGACATCCTTGGCATCAGGAGTGAACTGCAGGTTTATTTCAACCAGCTTTTTGTCCAATGATATCAAATCATTTTTGTTGAAAATGTTGTTGAACTTCTCCAGGTTTTTTTCATCAATGATTATTGTTATACTCTGCTCTGCCTGGATTGCCCTTAATATCTCCCCTTTTTCTATGTCCACAATTGAGTTTAGCTTGCCTATTGACTCTACGCTTCTCTTATTCTTGCTGACTCTCAAGTCGGCAATATCACTTCTTGTCTTGACTGAAATCTTTGTAAAAATCTTTTTTAAGTTTTTTTCAGAATCTTCTTTTCCTATTTTCTTGTACCTTCTTATCGCGCTGATTACTGCATGAAGATTTTTCTCTTTCAGTCCGAGATTCTCAATAAGATACCTTGCTAATGCTCTAAAACTTACTATATTCTTGGAAAGGCATCTTTTAACCACGAAATCGCTGTCAATATACGCTTTTACCTGTTCCGCTATATTATATTGTGTCATAAAAGGCTTATATGAGTCTTTATTTATAAATTTAACTATTTTGTGCCACAATGCTTAAATAAAAGAGTTGGTTAATGATTCTTATGGAAACTGGTTTTAGAAATGGCAATAGTAAATTTCTCTTTTACAATCTAATCTCCATTCTTTGGAAATAAATTTTTTTCTCTGACTAAAATGATAAACACACAAATTACTAAGCTGGAATCAATGCAGGCTGAAAGGAAAATAATTACAATAGTTGAAACTCTTCCTTATGCAATAGACCCAGTTGAATATTTCGCAAAACTCTCTGATTTTGGAAGGAAAAGGGACTGCATAATGCTTGAGTCAGCCAGCATCGTCCCAAAATACGGCGAGAGAAGCGTTGGAAGCGCAAGCCCTTGCCTCAAGATTATAGGAAAAGGCGAGAGCTTTGAAATAATGGCTTTAAATGAGGTAGGGATAAAATTCATTGACGCTCTGCATGGGGATTTTGATTTCTGCGATGAGGTTAAACATGAAAAATTAAGGATTTATGGGACGCTAAAGCCCAAAAGAAAGTTTGGAAGCGAAGATGAAAGATTAAAATTAGCTAATCACACCGGTATTTTAAGGAAGATTGCTTTTAAATTCATGCCAACAGATAAGCATTTTGTTCCATACTGCGGCCTGTTTGGAGCATTGTCATATGATTTTATTGATCAGTTCGAGGATATGCCAAAGAACAGGGAAGATTTGACAAATGATTCAGACTATGTGCTTTACTTTCTTGATAATCTGTTCTTTATTGACCACAAGGAAAACAAGACTTATTTTGCCGCAAATGCCTTATTTGACGACATTGATGAATGCAAAATTAAAATTGAGCAGTATAAAAAGATTGCATTGGCTGATGGCATTAAAGATAAAACACAATCAAAAATCACAATAAACAACTCCATTAAAAATAAAATTCAAATCAATGAAAAAAATAATTTAAAAAGAACTGCCGATACTGATAAAGCAGAATTCATGGAGCTTGTTGGTAAACTAAAAGAGCACATCAACGCAGGAGATGTTTATCAAACAGTCTTGTCCAGGACAATAATCTCTGAATTCAGCCAAGAGCCTTTTGAAGTCTACAAAAGACTAAGAAAGCTGAACCCAAGCCCTTACATGTTCTACATAAATCACGGAGATGGCATTTTGCTTGGCGCTTCTCCTGAAACTTGTCTTAAAGTGGAAGGCGGGAAAGACAAAACAGTTGAGATAAGGCCAATTGCCGGAACAAAGCCCAGAGGAATTATAAACAATAAGATTGATTTGGACTTGGATTCAAAATATGAGGCAGAATTGAAGATAGACAAGAAAGAGATTTCAGAGCACATAATGCTGGTTGACCTGGCAAGAAATGATGTCGCCAGGATATCAAAGCCGGGAAGCAGGTACGTGGATGAAACGTTTGTTGTCGAAAAATATTCCCATGTCCAGCACCTTGTCTCAAATGTCGTAGGCACTTTAAAGGAAAATCTTGATGCTCTGCACGCATATGTTGCCACGATGAACATGGGCACTTTGACAGGCGCCCCTAAAGTGGAGGCGATGAAGCTTATTAGGAAATACGAGAAAAACAAAAGAGGATTTTACGGAGGGGCTGTCTGCTACCTCACTCCAAGCGGCGATTTTGACAGCGCGATCATTATCAGGTCAATCAATATAAAAAATAATAAGGCATTCGTAAGGGCAGGAGCAGGAATCGTTTATGACAGCGACCCAGAATCAGAGTTTGTTGAGACAGAAAGAAAAGCGCATGCATGCCTGAAAGCTTTGGAGTTAGATTAAGATGAGAGTTATAATGATAGATAACTTTGACTCATTCACCTACAATTTGGTTGATGAATTCGAGAAGAGAAACTGTGAAGTAGAGGTTTACAGAAATAATATCGGAATGGAGCAGTTTGATAAAATAATTGATAGTTTTAATCCTAATTTAATAGTAATATCACCAGGCCCTTCTCATCCGAGAGATGCAGGAATTTCAATTGAAGTTATAAAAAAATATTCTGGAAAGATTCCGATTTTTGGCGTATGCTTAGGGCACCAATGCATAATTGAAGCATTTGATGGAAAAGTTGGCAGGGCTTCTGAAGTCTTGCATGGCAAGCCGTCAAGAGTTTCTCATGATAAAAAATCTATTTACAGGAATATAGAAACTCCTTTCCAGGTTGGAAGATACCATTCTTTGGCAGGATTAGATATTCCCAAAGAGCTTATTGTAAGTGCCAAGACTGATTCAGGCATTGTGATGGGCGTTCGCCATGAAAAATTCTTTGTTGAAGGAGTTCAATTCCACCCTGAAAGTATATTAACGCCAAACGGCGGATTAATAATAGAAAATTTGATTGATGAATTAAAATGATTCAAAATGCGATTTTAAAACTTGCGGAAAAGAAAGACCTTCTTACAAATGAAGTAGAAGAAACAATGCAAAATATAATGGAAGGTAAGGCTACAACTCAACAAATCAAGGACTTTTTGCTTGGATTGAAATCAAAAGGCGAGACGACAGAAGAGATAACTGCCTGCGCCAAAATAATGCGCGATAAGTCAATAAAAATTGACCCCGATGCAAAATTTTTGGTTGACACCTGCGGAACTGGCGGTGATAATTCAGGAACTTTCAACATATCGACAGCAGCAGCTTTTGTTGCAGCAGGTGCAGGCGCTTCTGTTGCAAAGCACGGAAACAAATCAATAAGCTCTAAATGCGGAAGCGCTGATGTTTTGAAATCTTTAGGAGTTGAAATAGAGCTTGAGCCTAAGAAAGTTGAAGAGTGCATTGAAAAAGTAGGGATTGGGTTTCTTTTTGCTCCAAAATTCCATCCTGCAATGAAGTTTGCAATGGAAGCAAGAAAAGAGATTGGAACAAGGACGGTTTTCAATATACTTGGACCGTTGACAAACCCCGCAGGCGCAAAATCGCAGCTGATTGGAGTTTTTGACCCAAGGCTTATGCCCTTGATGGCAAATGTGCTTAGAAACTTAGGAAGCAGGCATGCAATTATTGTAAATGGAAATGGGTTGGATGAAATAACTTTGACTGGAAGCACAGATGTTTTTGAACTCAAGAATGAAGAAATAATTAATTATTCCATTAATCCGCAGGATTTTGGATTTAATCTTTGCTCAATTGAAGAATTGAAAGGAGGTTCTGCTGAAGAGAATGCAAAAATTATAACTGACATTTTAAAAGAAATTAAAGGCCCTAAAAGGGATATTGTTGTTTTGAATGCAGCGGCTGCATTGGTTACAGCAGGATTATCAAAAGATTTTGAAGGTGGTATTGCGCTTGCCAAGCGCGCAATAGACTCTGGAAATGCGCTTAGGAAATTGAATGAACTTATTGATTTTACCAAAAATGCTTAAACAAATAATTGAAAATAAGAAGGTTGAAATAGAAATTAGCAAAAGAAATAATCCTCTGTCTAACTTTCAGCCTAAATTAAAAAAATCCACTAGAGATTTTAAAAAGGCAATATCAAAAGATAAATTGAATTTGATTGCCGAATTTAAAATAGGTTCCCCGTCAAGGAACATTAATGAAAAACAATTTGAAATTAAAAATATTATAAAAATTTACGACGGATATGCTGATGCAGTCTCAGTCTTGACTGATAATAAATTCTTCTCAGGCAGCCTGGATGATATGAATAAAATAAGCAAATTAACTGCTCTTCCGATATTAAGAAAAGATTTCATCATTGACGAATACCAAATCTATGAATCAAGGTTGCATAATGCAGATGCCATTTTGCTGATTGCTTCAATTTTGGATTTAAATAAGATTAATCATTTTATTGGAATTGCAAAGTCATTGAAAATGGATTGCATTGTTGAAGTCCATACAGAGGAAGAGTTGGATATGGTTTTGAAGTCAAAAGCCGAGATAATTGGGATAAATAACAGGAATCTGGACACTTTGGAGATGGATTTGGATACGACGTTAAGACTGGCAGGTAAAATCCAAAAAGGCATGATAATCGTGGGTGAAAGCGGAATCAAAAGCAGGGATTATGTTGAAAAAATAAAAGATAAGGTCAATGCAATATTGGTTGGAAGCTTTTTTATGAATTCCGGTAATATTGAAAAAGAAATCCTGACACTGATACAATGACCAAAATAAAAATCTGTGGAATAACGAATTATGAGGATGCAAAGAACTCAGTAGATTTAGGAGCAGATTTTTTGGGATTTAACTTTTACATCAAAAGCCCAAGATTTGTTGATTATAAAGAAGTTCAGGATATTATTAAAAAAATTAATGGACGAATAAATATTGTCGGTGTTTTCGCCAATGAGCCTATTGAAAATATCAAAAAAATTGATAAAACGTGCAATTTGGACTTTATCCAGTTATCCGGAGATGAAACTGCCCAGTACGTTAAAGAATTAAAAAATTCAATAAACAAAAAAATAATAAAATGCTTTCATATTAAAAATTTCAAATATATTAAACAAACTAACGATTATAAATATGATTATCTAATGCTTGACTCCTTTAAGGATGGCCTTTATGGCGGAACTGGAAAGACGATAGATTTGGATTTGATAAAAAATGTCAATAAAAAAAATTTATTCCTTGCAGGCGGCTTAAATGCCAAAAATGCCAAAACAGCAATTAAAAAAATCAACCCTTTTGCTGTTGATGTTTGCTCATGCATAGAATCAAAGCCGGGAAAAAAAGATTATATTAAAATGAAAAAATTTATTGAGGCTGTAAAATGTCGAAAATTTTAATATTTATTGGAATTGCAAAAATTTTCGAGCATGATCAAAAATCACTGCTATACTTTGCAATCAGCGAAAGATATAATGGCAATCGAGGTGATTTTTGACATGAAATCACTAGGAAAATTCGGAAGATTTGGAGGCGTTTTTGTTCCTGAAACATTAATTCCTGCACTGGAAGAATTGGAAGCTGCTTTTACTAAGTTAAAAGATGACAAGAAATTCAAGTTCGAACTTAACGATTTATTAACAAACTATGCAGGAAGGCAAACACCCCTTACTTTCTGTGGCAATTTAAGCAAGAAGCTGGGTTTCAAGATTTACCTTAAAAGAGAGGATTTGCTTCATTCAGGCGCCCACAAGATAAACAATGCGCTTGGGCAGGCTCTGTTAGCAAGGCACATAGGGAAGAACAGGCTGATTGCAGAGACGGGCGCAGGCCAGCATGGAGTCGCAGTTGCAACGGCTGCTGCAAGGCTCGGAATGAAGGCAGATGTCTACATGGGAACTACTGATATTGAAAGACAGAAGCTAAATGTTCTTAGGATGAAACTTCTTGGCGCAAATGTTGTTCCAGTTGAAAGTGGCTCTAAAACGCTGAAGGATGCGATTAACGAGGCTTTAAGGGACTGGACTGCCAATGTTGAGGATACACATTATCTTCTTGGCTCTGTGCTTGGCCCTCATCCGTTTCCAACAATGATCAGGCATTTCCAGAGCGTGATAGGCGAAGAGGCAAGAAAGCAGATAATTGAGTTAGGGGGAAGACTGCCTTCAATGATAGTTGCCTGTGTCGGCGGCGGAAGCAATGCAATCGGGATATTTAGCTCATTTATTGAAGATAAAGAAGTGCAGCTTGTTGGGGTGGAGGCAGGAGGAAAAGGCATAAAGACCAAAGAGCACGCAGCAAGGTTTGCCGACAGTAAAAATGGAAGAGTTGGAGTCATACACGGCACCAAGACTTATGTTTTGCAGGATAAGTACGGCCAGATACAAAACACATCTTCAATAGCTGCCGGTTTGGATTACTGCGCAGTTGGGCCTGAGCATAGTTTGCTTAGAGATGTTAAACGGGTTGTTTATACTTACGCAACTGATTCAGAAGCTTTTGATGCTTTCAAGCTGCTTTCGAAAGAGGAAGGGATAATTCCTGCTCTTGAATCTGCCCATGCAGTTGCCCATTTGATTAAACTATCTGGCAAATTAAAGAAGGATGATGTCGTTATAGTTAACATAAGCGGAAGAGGGGATAAGGATTTGGAGCAGATAGAGGGAATGATTTAGAGATATTGATTTCAGAATTAAGGAATTAGATTATTAAAAAACGACTAAAATGAAAACCTATGAAGAAGTTTTTTCAGAACTGAAAAGGAAGAAAGAAGGCGCTTTGGTAGCTTTCGTTGTAATTGGCGATCCAGACTATAAAACTAGCCTTGAGATAGCTAAGAAGATAGCTGATTCTGGAGCGGATATACTTGAGCTTGGAATTCCTTTTTCTGACCCTATAGCTGACGGAAAGACAATCCAGGCAGCTGATGTAAGATCTTTAGAGAGTGGAATGAACACTGACAGGGCTTTTGATTTTGTCAAGGAGTTTAGGGAATATACAGATATTCCAATCGGATTTCTTACTTACTATAACCTGGTCTATCAGCGCGGGATTGAAAAGTTTTATTCTGATTCAAGAAAAGCAGGAGTCAATAGCGTTTTGATTGCTGACTTGTCAATAGAAGAATCAGCCGATGTGATTAAGGCTTCCAATAAAAATAAAGTTGACACTGTCTTTATGGTAAGCCAGCTAAGCTCAGATGAAAGGATAAAGAGGATTGCTTCATTATCTAACGGATTTATCTATCTAGTTTCCCGCTTGGGCGTCACAGGCACAAGAGATGATTTAAGCAGCTCAACCTTTTCATCGATTAAAAGAGTTCGCAAGTTCACTTCCAAACCACTTTGCATCGGATTTGGAATAAGCACGCTTTCTCATGTTAAAGATGTTCTTAAAGCAGGAGCAGATGGGGCGATTGTTGGGAGCGCGATTGTTGATTTGATTGGGAAGAACACTAAAAATAAGGTCAAAATGATTGAAAGCATTCAGGATTATATAAAAAATCTAAAAGATGCAACAAAAATTAGAAAAAAGTGAATTTCAAATGGAAACGTCAATAGCTATAATAATAAAAAAAGAACTTCCTATTGGGCTGACTGGAAATATATGCGCATGCCTCGCAACAGGTATAATGAATTTGAATAATCAAATAATCGGCCATGACATTGTAGCTGAAGATATCACTTACAAGGCAATCACCAAGGTTCCAATTGTAGTTCTTAATGAAAACAAGCTTGGAATCAATGAGGTAATCAGAAGGGCTAAAAGAAACAAGCTTGAGTTTGTCCTGTATGACAGGCATGCCGTCGGAGCCAGTGATTATAACGGTTATGAGACTGACATCAAATCAACTCCTGAAGAAGCAAGGGAGATACTTGGAGTCGGGTTGATTGGCGAGCAGAAGAGCGTTCGGAATGTAATCGGTGATTTGCCGCTTTTGAAGTGATTTGATGATTGAAAATTTTATCAAGAGTTTTAATCAGCCAGATTTTGCATAATTATCGAGCCTTTTTCTCTTTTCTTTTTCCGGAGCATCCAGATAATTTTCTTTGTTTATGATTTTCCTCTTGGTTTTGCTTTCAAGCTTGAGGCGGGCGGTTTTAGCAACCTTGCCGCCTTCTCTTGATGCTTTTTTATGCTGGATAAAATTACTTGGATTATTTACTCTTTCGATTTCTGAGGTAGAAGCCTCTCCAAGCATTGTGAATATTAATTCCAAATCAGTCATATGGTCCCTTAGGTTTTCATCTTTTAATCCCTTGAATTTCTTGTATTCTAATGGTGTCATGCCAAAGCTTGCCTTGGATATTTCAGCAGTAAGGATTGAGAAATCCTGCTGGCTTTCAATTCCCCTCTTTTTCCACTCATCAGTTAAATCCTGCCTTACTGCAATCCCCCTCAATCTTTTATCAATCCATGATTTTGAATATCCTTTCTGCTCATAGAGCTGTTTCATTCTCTCTTGCGCAAGCTCGGGGTTTTCAATCTCCTGGACTCGCTCATAGCCTACTTGCGCCAGCCATTGCTTGAAAGGCTCTGCCCGCGGCGATGGAACTGATTGTATAATCCTGAATATCGACTTTACATTTGCACAGTCAGTTTCCCTTAATTTTCCATCTTCTGCTTGAAGCTTCAAACGGTGACAATTTGTCACCACTTCACTTCCTTCGTCCCTTAACCTTTGACCCAATTTATTCCAGTATTTCCTTGCGGTTTGAAATTCTTCTTGTTCCGTCAAAACAGCAATTACGTCTATAACTGAGAAATACCATTCATTATTATGCCAAACCCTCCTTATCCTCTTTCCCTGAAATACAACAAGTGCGTTTTTCGCATCCATGGATTAAAGGTTAACTTTCGGGTTTATAAATTATAGGCAAGAATGTCCAGTGTCCAGTGGTGTTTTAAGATATATTTTGTAGTAGACATTTCATTCAAAAATCTGGGTGACTACAAACAGCCTAAAATGTAGTCACCCCCATTAATATAAAACTAGATGTATCATTGTTAGAGAGAGTTACTGTTCCAACACATGGGTCTTCGATCTTTGTAAAGTCATTAGGATCACTCATTGTTCTAATAACTGCAAATGTCCGAATAGGTACGTCAGAAAAAATTTCCTTTAATCTGCTTGCACATCCAAGTAGAGTAGAGCCACGTGTAATAATATCATCAATAAGAACCAAATTCCAATTCCCATTTTTACATTTCCGAAAGCTTTAAAAAGAATCAATAATTAGCAGTTAGTATGCAAAACATAAGTTCCAGTTCAAGATTGAATTCTTTCAGCTTTAGCTATTTCTATTTCTGGCAGTAAGCCAGACCACTATTAATTTAAACATTAACCAATACTGCGCCTTGATAGGGCTATAGTTTTCATTCGTCCTTGGGTGAGAATTGAGTGCAGAGGGAAAATCCATGCGAAGTGTGGATTTTTCCTTTGCGAATAGGGTTTTGACCAACAAAACCCGTATTCGAACCCATTATCGTCGTAAAGAAAAATAAAACAAAAAACATAATCAAAAATAAAAAAATAACATCAATAAAAACCAATAAATCAAAAATAAAACCAATAAATCAAAAATAAAACCAATAAATCAAACTAATGGAGGAAATCAAAATGATAATCGTCTTAAAGCCAAATTCAAGTAAGGAAGAGATAGCTAACCTAGTAGACAGAATAAAAGAAAAAAGCCTAAAGCCGGTTGTTTTCGAAGGAGATGAAAGAACAGTTATTCATGTTTTAGGAAACGTGACTGATGACATAGTAAACAGCTTCTCGGGAAAATGCATTGAGAAGGTTATGAGGATCCTAAAGCCTTTCAAGTTAGCAAGCAGAGAGCATCATGAAGAAACTACGGTGGTAAAAGTTGGGAATGTTGAAATAGGAAACGAAAATGTAGTGATGATTGCAGGCCCTTGCTCTGTTGAGTCAGAAGAGCAGATAATGGCAGCTGCTGAAATGCTAAAGAAGCTAAATATAAAGATAATGAGGGCATCTGCTTTCAAGCCAAGGACTTCGCCTTATGACTTCCAGGGTTTAGGCATAAAAGGATTAAAGCTGTTAAAGAAAGTAAGGGAAAAGACAGGATTAATGGTTGAAACAGAGGTAATGGATGTAAGAGACGTTCCTATTGCTGCAGAATATGTTGACATGCTAAGGGTAGGGGCAAGGAACATGCAGAACTATGACTTATTAAAGGAATTTGGAAAGATAAAAAAGCCTGTAATCCTGAAGAGAGGAATGTCAGCAACCATAAACGAGTGCATAATGGCAGCAGAATACATACTATACCACGGAAACAAGGATGTAATCCTATGCGAAAGAGGCATTCGAACATTCGAGGCATCTGCCTACAGGAACACTCTTGATGTTGGGGCAATTGCAGTCCTGAAGAGCATGACGCATCTTCCTGTGATAGCTGACCCAAGCCACGCAGCAGGAAATCGGGAATTAATACCTGCACTAAGCAAGGCAGCAGTTGCCGCAGGCGCAGACGGATTACTAATTGAAGCGCATCCAAACCCTGAAAAGGCATTAAGCGATGCAGCCCAGTCATTGTACCCTGAGCAGCTAGCTAAACTGATGGATGAGCTAAGGCCATTGTGCGAGGCTATTGGGAGGAAGTTGGGTTAATTGGATTTTAGGAATAAGTTCAATGACGAAAAAGTACATTAACTATTTAACATTAAATAAAAAATCCAATAAAAATAAAATTAAAAATAATAAATCAAATACAAACCAAAAATGGATAGCATCAACACAAGAATCAAGATGAAAGATAAGGAATACTCAATATTTGTAGGCAGCTCTCTGTTAAATGAATTAGCCAATTTCATTAAAGAAAACCATAATGGAAAGAAAGTTGCAATAATAATTGGAGAAAACACTAACAAACTGCACGGAAACAAGCTAAAAGCTGAATTAAAAGAGCTAAACCCTTTGTTCATTCCAGTCCATTCAGGAGAGTCCTCCAAATCAAGAGAAATAAAAGAAAAGATAGAAGATAAGCTGCTGGATAATAAGTTTGGAAGAGACTCTTTAATTATTGCAGTTGGCGGTGGAGTTATTGGAGATTTGGCAGGATTCACAGCTTCAACATTCAACAGGGGAATTCCAATAATCCATGTTCCTACAACAATGCTTGCAATGGTTGACTCTTCTATTGGCGGAAAGACAGGAATAAACACAAAGCACGGAAAGAATTTGATTGGCACAACCTACCAGCCAAATGCAGTTTTTGATGACATGGATTTCCTTGAAACTTTACCTGACGAAGAATTCAGAAATGGCCTCGCTGAAGTAATAAAGATGTCAATCATCATGGACAAGGATTTCTTTGAATTCCTTGAATCAAATAATAAAAAAATCCTGTCCAGGGATAAAAAAATCCTCGAGCAGGTAATAAAGAAAAACATCGAGCTAAAGAAAGATGTAGTTGAAAAGGACCCTTTTGAAATGAACCTGAGGCAAATCCTCAACTTTGGCCATACCTTTGGCCATGCCTTGGAAGCATATAACAGCTACAAGATAAGGCACGGGTTTGGCGTAGCGCAGGGAATAATTGTTGAAGCAAGAATATCAGTTATTGTTAATAACCTGAAGAAAGATGAAGAAGAAAGAATAATCAATATGCTAAAGTCATTTGGCTTCCCAACAAGCATAGACAGAAATGTTGACACCTCCAAAATCCTTGAGCTGATGAAATCAGACAAGAAATCGAGAGGAAACAGGCCAAGATTCGTGCTGATAGATGAAATAGGAAAGACCAAGTCAAAAGAAAACAATTTCTCGTTTGAAGTAGAGGCTGAAGTGGTTGCAAAAGCCGTCGAAGAATGCAAAAATTAGATTAAGGCAAATAAAATGATTGAAATAAAGCCGATAAAAAAGCTTGATGCAGCTGTTTCTGTTCCGGGAAGCAAGTACACGGCAAACAGGCTATTGATAATCTGCGCTTTGGCTGATGGAACCTCAATTCTAAAAAATGTTCCTGAAAATGAAGATGTAAAGAACGCGATAAGCGCTTTGGAACAATTCGGAATCGAAATCAAAAGAAATAATGACGAACTGATAATCAGAGGAACTAATGGAAAACTGACAGCTCCAAAAAATGAAATTAACGTCGGTGATTCTGGAACCTTGTTAAGATTCATCTCAGGATTTGCAGCTTTAGCCAAAGGAAAAACGACAATTACAGGAAGCAGGAGGATACAGCAAAGGCCAATCTTGGATTTGTTAAACAGCCTGAATGATTTAGGAATAAAATCCATTTCCCAGAATGGAAACGCACCTTTGGAAATTCTTGGCGGAAATCTTAAAGGCGGAAAAACAAAGATAAAAGGAAACATCAGCAGCCAGTTCATAAGCTCTTTGCTAATGGTTGCTCCTTTCGCCAAGAAGGATGTCGAAATAAATGTTGAGGGAAAATTAGTTTCCTCTGAATATGTCGACCTGACAATTAAGTTGATGAGGGATTCTGGAATAAAAGTAGAAAGAAAAAATAAAGCATTCAAAATCAAATCCAATCAAAAATACAAACCAAAAATTTTCACAATTCCATCAGACTGGGCTTCTGCAAACTACTTTTTGGCAGCAGCTGCAATAGTTCCAGGCACTATAAAGGTTGAAAATCTTGAAATGCAATCCAGCCAGCCTGAATCGGGATTCATTGACCTGCTTGTAAGGATGGGCTGCAAGGTTTCAATAAGTGAAAACTCTCTTCAAATTACAGGAAATAATAAACTAAAATCAATAGACGCAGACATGGGCTCAATGCCTGATTCAGCGCAAACTCTGGCAGCTGTTGCCCTATTTGCAGACGGAGTTACAAAAATAAAAAACATTAAAAACCTTAAATTCAAGGAATCTGACAGGATAAACGATACTGCAGATGAATTAAGAAAACTTGGAGCAGATGTTGAAGCCAAAAATAATGAAATCATAATCAATAATAAAAAGAAAAAGTCAAAATTAAATCCTGCCCTCATAGATTCGCATAACGACCACAGGATGGCGATGAGTTTTGCGGTTGCTGGATTAAAAATTGGAATGAAGATAAAAAACCCGGAATGCATCAGCAAATCATTTCCGCAATTCCTGGATAAACTAAAAGAAATTGGAACTGAAGTTAAAGAACCAAAAAACATCGTCCTTATAGGCTACAGGGGAGCTGGTAAGACCTCCATTTCAACTGAATTATCAAAATTAACTGGTATGCCAGCAATAAGCACAGATAATGAAATTTCTAAAAAAGTCAAAATGCCAATTGCAGATTTTATAGAAAAATACGGGTGGAAGAAGTTCAGGCAAGCGGAAAGTGAAATAATCAAGACTCTCGAAAACCATTACGGAGCAATAATAGACTGCGGCGGGGGAGTTGTTGAAGACAGCGAGAATATCAGCATACTAAAGAAAAACGGAACAGTATTCTGGCTAAAAGCCCCAGCCAAAACTCTGGCAGCAAGGATAAAACAGACAAAAAATCGGCCTTCAATAACCGTCAAGAAATCCTTTACAGATGAAATAGAAGAAGTGCTGCAAAGAAGAATCCCATTATACAAGCAGGCTGCGGACTTTGAGCTTGAAACATCAGACAAGAAGCCGTCAGAAGCCGCAAAGTTAATAATGAAAATAATTGACGAATTCGATAATAATAAAACTAAAAATAAAATGATGAAAACAGAAATTTGCGCTGTAATTACCGCAAACAACGCAAAAGACGCCCTGGAAGAAATGAAATCTGCCTCTTCAGCTGATTTGATAGAGCTAAGGCTGGATTTCATTAAGAGCATCAATAAAAATGACGTTAAGAATTTATTAAAAAATAAAGCTAAAAATGTTATTGTGGCATGCAGACCGGTTAAATTTGGAGGATTATTCAAAGGAAATGAAAAAGACAGGCTAGAATTATTGAAAACAGCTGTAGAAAACGAAGCTGATTTTATCGATGTAGAATTCGGCTCAGAAATTGCTGGTGAATTATTAAAAAGCAGGAAAACTTCCAAAATAATAATCTCACATCATGATTTTGAAAAAACGCCCCCATCGGAAGATTTAAATTTAATATACAAAAACATTCAAAAATCAAGCCCAGACTTAATAAAAATAGTGACAACTGCAAATTCAATAAATGACAACTTT
>JACOUX010000049.1 GCA_016177615.1 Candidatus Woesearchaeota archaeon
AACCTTTTTTATAGCTAAAGCTACTTAAGTCTGTTTGTAACATTTTACACGCTCCGAGCATTGGGCAGCTAAAGCTGCCCGCGCTCGATTTTTCTTAAGAAAACAAGAATATAGAGTTTATCACTTAATTTGACTTAGCCCATCGGAAGAAACCTTTATAAATGAAGGATATATCCAAAGCCCATCGGCTAGTCGAAGCCGCTTGACATAAAAGGTTTCAAAATGTTCTACAAGGTACAGCTAAATGACCATATCAGGGTGCCTCCTAACCTGTTTGCTCTTCCCTTGGAAGACGCAGTAATTCAGAGGATAAAGGCAAAGTACAGCGGCTTTATCTCAAAGGAGTTGGGCATAGTAATAGATGTGTCTGGAATTAAGGAAATAGGCGAAGGAATCATAATCCCGGGTGACGGCGCAAATTACTATGATGTCTCATTTGAGCTTCTCACTTTCAAGCCCGAGATGCAGGAAGTAGTGGTTGGCAAGATAAAGGATATTGCAGAGTTCGGCGCATTCATCAACACAGGCCCAATAGACGGGATGATTCACATAAGCCAAACAATGGATGATTTTGTTTCTTTCAGCAAGGACAAGACATTAAGCGGCAAGGAGACAAAAAGGGCATTGAAAGTAAATGATTTTTGCAGGGCCAGGATAATTGCAGTCTCATTCAAAGACCCGTTAAATCCAAAAATCGGCCTTACAATGAGGCAGCAGGGCCTTGGCAGGCTGGACTGGATCAGGGAAGAGCTTGAAAAGCCAGGCGCAAAAGAGGACAAAGAGAAAGATAAGGATAAGAAAGAGCGCAAGTAAGGTTTCAAAATGAAGAAAAAGGCATGCAAGAAGTGCAAGATGCTTGTTGAGGGCAGCGAATGCCCCATATGCAAGGCAAGCAATTTTTCAACAAGTTGGCAGGGGCGCATTTATGTAGTTGATCCTGTTAAATCAGTTATTGCAGAGAAGATTGGGCTCAAGGCGAAAGGCGAATATGCAATCAAGGTAAGGTGAGAAAATGCAGTTATCTAATCTAAGCAGGAAAGAAGAGCCTATGCTGTCAAGGACTATGGTGTTAGGCACCTTGGAATTTGAAAAATCGACCCCTTCCTACAATGAAGTTACTGCGTTGCTCGCATCGCAGCTGAAAACTGATGAAAAGCTGATAGCCATAAGGCATGTTTACAGCCATTTCGGAGCCAAAAAGGCAAGAGTGGAAGCTTATCTTTATTCTGACGAGGCCAAGAAGCAGCTTATAGAGCCGAAGGTAAAGGTCAAGAAAGATAAGAAGGCCAAAGAGCCAGCAAAGAAATAAAACCAATAATAATAATCAATAATTAATCAAAATGGCAAAAGAAGCTGCAAAGAAAAAATCAAGGGGAAAGTGGAGCCTTTATGAAAAATCAGGCGACAAGATTAACAGAAAAAACAAGTCATGCCCCAAATGCGGTCCTGGAACATTCATGGCAAAGCACGCAAACAGGTGGTACTGTGGAACGTGTCGCTATGTTGAGATGGTTTCAGGGAAATAGAATTTTTTGCTAATCCTTGCCTAACTTCTGAAACACCAGCAAGTCTTCTGTAGTCAATTTCTGCCTTTTCTTTATCTTCTCGTTGACTTGCTCTTCCTTCGATTTCAGGAATAATTCTTCATCACGCCTTCTTTTCTCCCGCTTATCCACAAATATCCTGTCAAGCTGGGATTTGACTTCATTCATTTTTCTCAATTTATCTTTGAACTGGGAATTAACCTCATTGAACTGCTTCTTGAATTCAGAGAATTTCCCGAATGCGGCTTTTTCCTCAGCCTTCAAAATATCAATCTCTGCGGACAGCTTTAGTATCTCCTCATGGGCTGCCTGGCTTTTGGCTGCTTTTTCCTGTATTAATTTATGGGTGTCATTGGCATCTTTTCTTGATCTTCTTGCGTCTTCGGAGCTTTTCCTTATTTCGCTTCCGATTTCCTGGACAGCCGATGCGCTTTCCCGCAGCTTTTTCAGCTCTTTTATCTTTTTCATCAGCTCTTTTTCCTTTTCAAAGGAAACTGTATCAGTCTCTATTTTGAACTCAAGCTTTTCAATAACCTGCTTGATCCTAGAAGGAGACGCTTTGATGCCAAGCGACTTTGAAAGCTCGCCCTTTTCCTTTTTGAGGCCATCAAGCGACTCTAATTTCGGCTTTATCCCTTTATTGAGCGCATCCCTTTTCTGCTTCAGCTCCCTGACTTCATTTGTAAAGGAATCCCTTTGCGCTTTATTGCTCTTTATCTTCTGTATGCCTGCCCTTATTTTTTTTGAAAGCTCATCTTTTTTTCTGAACCAGGATTCCTTTTCCCTGTCGAGCTCATTCAGGCTGCCCCTTAATTTGGATACCTCTGCCTTGAGCCTGTTAAGCTCTTCAACTAGCTCTTTTGCATTCTGTGATGCCATGAAATTGACAAAGTGTCATTTGCATTATTGGAGATACTCAAAACCAAAAAAATTAAAAAAATATTGAGCTCATCCGAACAGGGCCCCGAGGCCCGCGGCAGCCTGTTCCTCTGACTTCTTCTCTTCAGCTGCTTTCTTGCCGGCGTCTGCCTTTGCATCATGCTTGTGCTCTGCTCCGCCTGCTGCTGGGGCTACCACTGCAACCTGCGCAACTGCTGCCTTTTCTATAGCTTCGTCAATGTTGACCCCTTCCAAAGCTGCCACAAGCGCTTTAGCTCTCGCATCATCCACTTTTACGTGAGCTGCCTCAAGCACTTTCTTGACATTCGCTTCATCAACTTTCTGCCCTGCTTTGTGAAGCAACATCGCCGTATATATATATTCCATAGTCTTTGCCTCCGTTAGTTTGTTTTGACTTTATTGAGATTCCTTTTTATCCTGCTCTTGAATAGCTTTTTTGTGCAAATCATGGTATATCTTCTCAACTTCCTTTACTTCCCTTTGCTTTTCCCTCATCTTTATATTTGCTTCCAGCTCCTCTCTTGTTGGTACTTTTATTTCAGCTTGTTCTGTTTTTTCTTCTTTTTCTTCAGGTTTTGATTCGGCAGTTTTTTCCTCTTTGGCTTCTTCAATTTTTTTTTCTACAACCTGTATATTTGCTGTTGTTTTCAGGCTTAGCATCTGATGCTCTGCCTTGCCCAGTAATACTTCAATAATTTCAGCATCGAATATGCTCTGTGAAACCCCCAATGCCTTAGCATCATTATATGCCTTGCCAATCAGCAAATTAATGTTGCCCTTTGTTGGATAAGCAGCATTAAACGCCAGATTGAATGCCCACCTTGCAGCGTTTGACAGTCTGCTTAAGTATTCTTTCTCATCAACTGAAAGGGTGTCTCTTCCGTATATAACTCCGTTTTCATAAACAGCAACAAGGTCAAGGCCGACTTCCATGGGCTGTATGCCCAGCCTTGTCAAAATCTCTGCTACCTTTGGCTTTATTTTCTCTCCTGCTTTTACGACAACAGTGTCTTCCTTGATTGCAACTTTCCCCCCTTCCACGCCTGACTTTATGCCTGCCATTGCCAGCTCCCCTATGATAGGGCCCGGTGCGAATGAAGTTGCTCCCTTGTTCACCATTATATCCCTTGGCGCGGTCTGGCCTGCCTTTGCAGGAGCCGGGCTTTTGCTTTTTTGCAGAGTTCTGCTCAGCTTGAACGGGTTTTCATTTGTGAATATCAGTGCAGGCATTCCCCCAAGGTGGGCTTCAAGCTTTTCCACTTCTTTTTTCCTTGATTTTGTCTGCTCAATGGCAAGGTGCATCAATCTTCTCTTTGTCATTGTTATGAAGAATTTGTCTCTTAGCTGCGCCCTCATTACCTGAAGCTGCCTGGCTGGCAGGTTTTCCATATTGACTACCCCTATGATAGGGTACTCATTGATGAGGCTTACAAGCTCCTTGACAATCTCCTTCTTATATTCCGCTACGTGAGCTTCATGCTTTGTTTCTGCTATTTGCTCCATTTTATCTACTTGAAAATTTTTATTTTGCTTCTTTTGCCACTTCTATTTTTTCGCCTATCCTAATAGGCCTTCCCATTGTCAGCTTGATGTAAATGTCTTTTATATTGTGCTTTTCATTCGGCAAAACATGAAGCACGGAATTATAAACAGTCAAGGCGTTATCAACAAGCTCTTCTGTTTTCATGTCCTCTGTCCCGATACCGCACTGAAGCAAAGGCGCGCTTTTGTTTGTAACCCTTATTGTCCTCTGCAGCTTTTCATACAATGGCTTTAAGTTTGCATTAGGAGGCACAACACCACCTGATTTCGGGTTTGGCATCTTGCCCCTTGGGCCGAAAACCCTTCCGAACGCAGTTGCCACCTTCGGCATTATGTTTGCCTGCGCGATGAAATAATCAAAAGAATTCGCTATCTTCTTGACTTCCTTTTTTTCCTTGTACTTTTCAAAAGAGTCTGATGTGATTGCGGAATCGCAGACCTGCTTTGCCTGCCCCTCAAGCTCCGGCCCGACCAAAGCGCAAACCTTGGCCTTTTTCCCCCTTTGATGCGGCAGGGTTATGAAAGCATCGACTTGGTGCTCCTGCTTTTTTAGGTCAATTCCGGTAAGGTTTATTATCAAGTCAAAGCTTTGCCTGAAATTCCTTTTGGGAGAAACATCCTTTGCCTTTGTTAAAGCCGATAGTATTTGCTCTTTGTCCATTTAATGCCCTCCTACGCTAGGTAGTGCGACGGGTAATACTCATGGGATACTATTGGGGTTTTTAAATGTAACGAAAATTAATTGGAGTAGGAAAATGAATAATCTTAAATAACTGATTCTTCCCTTACCTCCCATGATTGAAGTAAAGAAGCTAAGTCCAAAGCGATGGAAGGAATATAAAAACTTACGGTTAGAATCCCTCAGGAAAGACCCAACTGCCTTTGGAAGCTCTTATGAGGAAGAAATTAAACTTTCAGAAGCGGAATGGAAAAAAAGAGTCAAAAAAACATTGTTTGCCTGTTATAATGGCAAGACGATAGGCATGATAGTTTATTTTTTTAATAAAAAAGAAAAAATAAAGCACATAGCAAACATATTTGGGTTTTATGTTAAGGAAGAATACAGAAATCAAGGTGTCGGGAAAAAATTAATTGAAAGTGCCCTACATTTTATCATGAAAAATAAAGCTGTAGTTAAGATCAGCCTGAATGTAAATTCGAAGCAAAAATCCGCATTAAACCTCTATAAAAAATATGAATTTAATATTGTTGGTAGGTTAGAAAAAGATTTATTTGTCAATGGCTAATTCTATGATGAACTCGTCATGGAGAAATTTCTTAAATGAATAAATTTATTTATCATATTAAGATTCCTTTTTCCATTTTAATTTCATCAATCAGCCCATTGTTCAGGAAGACAGTAACTATCTTAGAGCCGCCGACAAGCCAAATGTTTTTTCCTTTGGCCTGCTTCAATTTTTTTGAAAACCCAACAACGGTAGAAACGAATTTGACATTGGAATTATTTTCCTCATTTATTTTTTTATCAAAGATTTTTTCCTAAGCTTTTTCTTCATGCTCGAACTTCCTTTCAAGTGCTTGAAGAATTCTATTTGCCTTAGCCTCTTTTCAGCTTCTTTTTTGGTGCTGTAAGTTCCAAACTTCCTGCCTGTATTTTCAGATACCACTACATACCTGCCTTTTATTTTTTTTATCATAAATGAAACTATATGTTATAAGTATATAAAATTATTCAAGGCATTACTGAATTGCATAAGCTTTATAAATATTGGACTAACCTCTTATCATAAAGGGGGTGCTCCATGGAGCTTCAGCAAAATCACCTTGAGAAGTATAAGATTCTTAATACAATCAATTCTCCAAAAGACCTGAAAAAAGTAAGCAAAGATAGGCTTCCAGTTCTCGCCCAGGAAATAAGAGACAAGATTCTTGAAGTGGTTTCAAAGAACGGCGGCCATTTAGGCGGCCCATTGGGCGCAGTTGAGCTGACTTTGGCAGTGCATTACGTTTTTGATGCACCAACAGACAAGATAATTCTTGACACAGGGCACCAATGCTACCCTCATAAGCTAATCACCGGAAGAAGGGATAATTTTCACACACTGAGGCAGTACAAGGGAGTGTGCGGATTCTGCAATATATTTGAGTCAGAATATGACGTTTTTGGCGCAGGCCACGCTTCCACAGCAATTTCGGCAGCATTAGGAATTGCAAGAGCAAGAGACTTTAAAAAGGAAAACCATAAAGTAGTTGCGATTGTTGGCGATGGCGCATTGACAGCAGGTCTTGCTTTTGAGGGTCTGAATAATCTTGGCGCTTCAAAGACAGACATGCTGATTATCCTAAATGATAACAGGATGAGCATTTCCCCAAACGTTGGCGCAATATCAAACTATCTTAACAGGATTGTCCTGAAGCCAGGCTATTTCAAATTGAGGAAAACCACAAAAAGCATTCTGGAAAAAATACCGGGCGTTGGAAAGCCTGAAATTGAAAAAGCTTTTTGGGCAGGGGAAAGGCTCAGGAATCTGGCCAGCGAGGGAATTTTCTTTGAAAGCCTTGGGTTCCAGTATTTTGGGCCGATAGACGGGCACAACATAGAGCATCTGATAACTGCACTTCAAAATATTAAAGAGCTGAAAGGGCCGGTATTGCTGCACATCAAGACAGAAAAGGGGAAAGGCTACCCATTTGCGGAAAAAGACATTGAGAAGTACCATGGTATGCCGAAATTCGACCCCATCAATGGGCAGAAATATGTAACCACGACCAATATAAGCTGGACAGATGCTTTTGCAAATGCACTGATAAGGATTGCTGAGGAAAACGATAAGATAATAGCAATAAGCGCTGCAATGAAATCAGGAACCGGATTAGGCAAATTTGAAAAGCATTTTCCCGACAGGACAATTGATGTCGGGATAGCGGAGCAGCATGCTGTCACATTTGCTGGAGGTCTTGCAATTGCAGGAATGAAGCCAGTATGCGCAATCTACTCGACTTTTTTGCAGCGCGGCTTTGACATGATAATCCATGATATTTGCCTGCAAAACCTGCCCGTTATTTTTGCGCTTGACAGGGCCGGCCTTGTTGGCGATGACGGCCCAACCCATAACGGTCCTTTTGACATTGCGTATATGCGCATTGTCCCAAATATGACTGTAATGGTCCCTAAAGATGAAAACGAGCTGCAGCACATGCTCTACACTGCAACATTGATGAATTCCCCTGCTTCATTAAGGTATCCAAGAGGAAGCGTTGTCGGCGTTGGATTAGATTCGGAATTTAAAAAAATTGAAGCCGGGAAATCTGAAGTTCTGAAAGAGGGAGGCGATATTTTAATAATCGGAGTTGGCCCGATACTCTATGACGCAATAAATGCAGTGGAGGAGTTAAAGTGTGATGCTACAATCATCAATGCAAGGTTTGTAAAGCCGCTTGATAAGGAAATAATAACACAATATGCCCAAAAAATTAAAAATATAATCACTCTGGAAGAAGGCGTAGTAAATGGCGGCTTTGGCTCTGCTGTTTTGGAGCTATTGGAGGATAATGGAATAAAAGCGAATGTCAGAAGAATAGGGGTTCCTGACCATTTTATCGAGCATGGTAAGCCAGAGATACAGAAGAAGTTGGCGGGAATTGATAAGGATAGCATTAAAAATGTTATCAATGAAATATTGAGCCAGAAATAACTAAATAAAAAAAAATTAAGACCTATACGCTTTCATAAGGTAAAATAGGTAACCCTCTTACAACTGTAAAGGTAAAAGTAAGTTGTATAGAAGTAAAATGGAAGACAACCACAAAAAAATCAAAAAAGAAGAATGCCCTCACGCTAAAAACATCAAGATTACGAAATCCAGTAAAAAAGAATGTGAAGTGTGCAAAGACAAAGAGCATTTGAGAATCTGCACATCATGCGGCTTTGTAGGGTGCTGCGAATCGCACAATTCTCATGATACAGAGCATTTTAAAAACACCGATCACCCAATAATAAAGCCGGTTAATTGCGATTATGATTTTACTTGGTGCTATGAATGCAATGCTTATCTGGTTTGAATTAAACATTTCGGAATTTCAATAAACATCTATAAACAATGCAAAACACAATCCAAAGAAGAAAATCCCGCAAAGTCAAAATTGGAAAACTATTCATCGGAGGAGATGCACCGATACCGATCCAGTCAATGACGACAACAGACACTACAGATGTTAAGGCGACTATAGGGCAGGTTCACGGATTGGAAGATGTCGGCTGCGAAATTATCAGAGTTTCTGCGCCTACAATGGATGCTGCGAAAGCGCTCAAAGAAATAAAAGAAAATATCAGCATTCCATTGGTCGTTGACATTCATTTTGATTTCAGGATTGCTTTGGAAGCAGTAAAATATGTTGATAAGGTAAGGATTAACCCCGGCAATATAGGAAATCCCGACAAAGTCCAGCAGGTTGTAAAGGCATGCAAAGATTATGGTGTTCCAATAAGAATTGGAGTCAATCTTGGCTCTCTGGAAAAAGACTTGTATGATAAATATGGCTATGCCCCTGAAGCTATGTGCGAAAGCGCACTTCGACATGTAAAAATTCTGGAAGATTTGGATTTTTATGATACTATTGTTTCTTTGAAAGCCTCTGATGTTCCAAGAATGGTCAAGGCTTACAGGATGTTTGCGGAAAAAACTGATTATCCGCTTCATCTTGGCGTTACAGAGGCCGGCTCAAAAATACCAGGAGCAATAAAATCAGCAATGGGCATGGGAATGCTTTTGTGTGAAGGAATTGGCGATACGATAAGGGTTTCCCTGTCAGAAGACCCAAGAGAAGAAGTGAAGGTTGCAAAATACATTCTGCGATCTCTTGGATTGAGGAATGACGGAGTGCAAGTCACATCATGCCCAACATGCGCAAGAACCCATATTGATGTGATAAAGCTGGTTGAAGAAATTGAAAACGAGACTGACAAGATCAAGAAGCCGATTCATGTTGCAGTCATGGGCTGCGCTGTCAACGGCCCAGGCGAATCACGAAAAGCAGATTTGGGAATTGTAGGGGCACCTGGAAATCATCTGCTTTACAGGAACGGCCAGATTGTGAAAAGGATTAATGATAATGAAATCAAAGAGGTTTTGATGAAGGAGATAGAGGAGATTGCGAATACGGATTCATAAGTCATAAACGGAAACATTAAATATAAGTTTACCACAAACAAAAATCCAAAGAGCCTGACAATCAGACCTTTCAACCAGAATGACAAAAGAACTATGAATGAAATAGATTTATTTGGGCACAGGGCAAGACTTTTAGAAGGCATACGAAAACAAAACATAAAATTTACACCTGATTGGAAACCTACGACCCTAACAAAAAATTAATTTTTAACAACCACTTTCCTCTTCTTATTCAGCGGCTCAATAACCAATATGGCGTTTAATGAGCAAGATGAGATATATACTCTGGAATACAAATCCTTAAATAGTAAAAATCCTGTTTTATCTATATTAAGGTGGAAAATGGCAGGCAAAAATTTCAACAAATTGGCAAAAATGAGCAAGGATAAGTACGAAGGCAAATGCATAGGCCTGGCAGACGGCAAGGTTGTTATGGTTAATAAAGATCCAATCAAAGTAATGGACATGTTGATGAAAAACTATTCAGACAAGGAAATTCTGGTTACAAGCATACCTAAAAGAAACACTAACTTTGTTCTTTAATCTATTCACTCATGGCAAACAAAACAATAATCGGCGCCTTCTGCAATGTCAGATACTGAGTAGTCTAACTCCCTCCTTTCTATAAGGTAATCAAATATTTAAATTTATAGAAACATTTATAACAAAATTAGCTAATTCTTTTTGAAAGAGGGTGGTGTTGTTTAATGAAATATCTTTCCATACTAGGCTCAACAGGCAGCATAGGCACTCAAACATTGGGGATTGTAAGACAATTTCCAAATGAATTCAAAATAGTTGGATTAAGCGCAAACAAAAATTCCGAGCTATTGCTGAAGCAGATAAAGGAGTTCAAGCCAAAGGCAGTTGCGATAATGGACAGGTCAAAAGTTGATGACTTGTTAAACTTCTCGTCCTGCCAGGTTTATTCAGGCTTGGAAGGATTAAACAAGATAGCAGCTTTGGATGAGGCAGACACTGTTGTCAATTCCCTTGTAGGCTCTGCCGGAATTGGGCCAACATATAATGCAATAAAAGCGAAAAAAAACATCGCGCTTGCAAACAAAGAGGCATTAGTTGCAGCCGGTTCAGTAATAATGGATGAAGTCAAAAAAAATAATGTTAAGTTAATGCCGATAGATTCTGAACATTCCGCAATATTCCAGTGCTTAAATGGGGAAAATATAAGCGAAGTTGAAAAAATAGCCCTGACCTGCTCCGGCGGCCCTTTCAGGAATTATTCAAGGCAACAGTTTGAAAATGTTACTGCTGCTGATGCTTTAAGGCACCCTACATGGAATATGGGCAATAAAATAACTATAGACAGCGCAACCTTAATGAACAAGGGGTTTGAAGTAATAGAAGCGCATTGGCTTTATGGGATTGAATATGAAAAGATAAATATTGTTGTTCATCCCCAAAGCATAATACACTCTCTTGTTGAATTTCAGGATAAGTCTGTTATTGCGCAGCTTGGCCTGCCGGATATGAAAATACCAATACAATATGCCTTGTCCTATCCAAAAAGATTTTCCAGCATGCAGAAATCATTGAATCTCGCTGAAATGAAAACCCTTGAATTCAAAGAGCCTGATTTTGATTTGTTTCCCTGCCTGAAATATGCCTATGAAGCAGGAGAAAAAAGAGGAACCTTGCCTGCCGTGATGAATGCCGCAAATGAAGCTGCTGTTCACGCTTTTTTGGACAATAAAATCAAATTTTTGGACATTCAAAAACTAATAAAAAAAATGATGGACAATCACAATACAATCAATGATCCGGATTTGAATGATATTCTTGAAACAGACAGAAAAACAAAGCAGGAAACAATGAAAATAATTGAAGAAGAAAGAAATTAATTTTAAATAAGCTTCAAAATGAACCATGCAGTCATCGTGGCAGCAGGAACTCTGAAGTCTTTTAATGACTGCCGTTCAATTGATGAAATAATTGTCGTGGCACAAAAAAACGATTTTAAAGCAATAAATGAAATAAAAAAGAAATATGGGCTTAATAAAATAAGGAACATTGTTGAAGGCGGCAAGGAAAGGCAGGATTCTGTCCATAATGGGCTAATTTCAATAAAAAATTCAAAAAATGATGACATAATAATTATCCACAACGGAAGCAACCCTTTAGTGAGGGAAAATGAAATTGCCGATTGCATAACTGCCGCAAGGCAATATGGCGCTGCAGCCGTCGGATTTAAATTAAAAGACACAATCAAGAAAATAAACAGTGATTTTGTTGAAAAAACAATTGACAGGAAAGATGTTTATCAAATACAAACCCCGCAGGCGGTAAAATACGGCCTGTTGGTTAAAGCATTTGAAAACGCAGAAAAGAAGAAGATTACTACAACAGATGACGCTTCTCTTGTAGAGGCATTGGGAAAGAAAGTAAAAATAGTTCAGTGCTCATATGAAAACATAAAGATAACAACACAAGATGACTTGAGGATTGCCGAAGGGATATTGATGTATAAGAAAATTGAAAATTTTCTGGCCACCAAAAATCCAAAGGATTTTTTAGTGAAAAGAAACGGCATTTCAAGCAATTTCAGAGTAGGATTAGGTCAAGACAGCCACAAATTCTCAAGGGATAAAAAGAAAAAGCTGATTTTAGGCGGCTATGCCATTCCAAATGAAGCTGGATTGGAGGCAAATTCTGACGGAGACTTAATTCTGCATGCACTGTTCAATGCCATAAGTTCGGCAATAGGGGAACAATCCTTGGGTTTTTATTCTGACCCGATGTGCAAAAAAGGGATAACTGACAGCAAGGAGTATTTAAAAGTTATATTGGCAAAAATGTATGAGAAAAACCTTAAAATCAATAACGTAAGCATTTCTATTGAGGCAAAAAAGCCAAGGCTTGAGCAGCATAATGATAAAATAAAGGATTCGTTATCAAGAATATTAAAAATAAGCAAAGAAAACATTGGGATTACCTACAGTTCTGGGGAGGGCCTGACTTCTTTTGGAAAAGGGGAAGGCATGCAGTGCTTTGCCATTGTTTCTATGGCTTAACGCCGTTAACTCTAAAATCAGCAAATATTAATATATCATTAATGTTCTCATACACTTATGGCAGTCAATTCATCAGCTAAAATCAACCTTTATCTTAAGATAGGCAAAAAGCTAAGCTCCGGTTACCATAACATACAATCAGTAATGCAGAAGATAGAGCTTAGCGACAACATGGCTTTCGAGGCTTTGGCAGAAGAGAAGGTTGTGGTGGAGTGCACCAACAAGGAGCTTGAGGGAGAGGAAAATCTTGCCCATAAGGCAGCCATTTTACTGAAAAAAAAGTACAAGGTAAAACATGGCGTTAAAATTTCAATTGAGAAGAACGTGCCTCTGGAGGCAGGCCTTGGAGGCGGAAGCAGCAACGCGGCAACAGCACTAACCAACCTCAACAAGCTGTGGGGCCTTAGATTGAAGGAAAAGCAGCTCATAGAGCTTGCCTCTGAGCTTGGCTCGGATGTTCCTTTTTTCATAGGGGAGAATGCAGCACTAGTTGAGGGTGTAGGGGACAAGATTAAAAGAGTCAAAAAATCATTCAGCATAAACATAGTTCTTATCAACCCTGGTTTCAGGGTTTCAACAAAATGGGCATACTCAGCTTTTGACAAGCAGAAGCTGAAGATTAAGACTAAGGCGGACATAAATACGCTAATCAAGGCAATGGAGAAGAAGGACATAAAAGAAATAGCCAACAACCTCCATAATGACTTTGAGCCGATTGTAATAAAGAAATACAAGATTATCAATGACATCAAAATCAACCTTTTGAGGAATGATGCGCTGAATGCATGCGTTTCAGGCTCAGGCCCTACAGTTTTCGGAATCTTCAACAGCATCTATGAGGCAAGGGAAGCCTTTTTCAAGATTCAGTATGACTATCCGTTCGTGTTTTTGACGAAGACTGTTTAATCGGGGTTTGGTTTATTTTTAATTATTTTATTATTTTTATAATTATTATTTTCATTTTTAAAAAGCCTAATGGACGTCATAGTTATTGGAATTGCGCCCATTGTCCAGCGCAGGAAGAGCAAAATAAATAAAGTGCTTGGCAACAATCAGATTATCAGAAAATCATACATTTTAAATTTTTTAATTCCGTTCGCGCTATCGCGCTCACAATATCTAGTGCTCGGCAATAACTTCCCTTTCAATCGTTATTGCCTCGCTTATACATTCAAAAAACAAAAAACCAAATAAAAATGCCAGACATAAAGGTCGCAAAGCACGCCGGCTTCTGCTTCGGAGTCAAGAAAGCAATTGAAGTGGCGGAGGATGTCGCAAAAAATAATGATGGAAAGACTTACGTCCACGGCCAGCTAGTCCATAACGAGAAGGTTATCCAGGATCTTGAAAGCAAGGGAATCGTTTTTGTGGAAAATATTAACGAAATTCCGCAAAATGCAATCACCGTGTTAAGGGCACACGGCGAGCCAGGGACAACATACCAACTTCTAAAGGAAAAATCAATTACAAAAGGAAATAACCTCAATGATGCAACCTGCCCTTTAGTCACTCTTGTCCATAATGTTGCAATAAAGCTGAAAAACAATGGCTATGAGGTTATTCTTTTTGGCAAGAAAAATCATCCTGAGGCTATCGGCACAAGCTATCACCTAAAGGGAAAAAATACTTTTATTGTGGAGCACGAAGATGATTACGAACAGGTTCTGGAATACATCAGTTCAAATGTTTTTGATAAGGTTGCTATAATCTCGCAGACAACAATGTCGGTAAATGGATACAAAAAATTAATTGAAAATATTAATTCAAGATTAGATAAAGAAAAATTTGAATTAATCCCCCTGAGCTTGAAGGAGCTGGACAAGAAATACGGATATGTTGATACAATCTGCAACCCAACAAAGCAGAGGCAAAGCGATATTGACGAGCTTGCCATGGACAGGGATATAATAATTGTGATAGGCGGATTGAATTCGTCAAATTCAAAAGAGCTTTATGCAAAGGCGAAAGAGTTTGGAGTTGAGTCATATTTCATACAGTCAGCAGAGCAGCTAAATCCGGAGTGGTTTGACGGAAAGGAAAAAATTGGGGTTACTGCCGGGGCTTCTACGCCGGATTATTTGATTGATGAAGTGTCGCACAGAATAAAGGAAATAACTTCTGGAAAGCAAGAAGATGAAATAAAAATTTAATTTATTCCGCAAAAAATCCCATCCTGTCAGCATCGAACTTCCAGGTTTCAGGTATCCTCATTGTCCTCTTGTAATATTTCACAAGCCGGTTTATCTTTGATTCTGTAAGCTGCAGTCCCCTTTTTGAGGTTTCGTCATGCTTGTTGGCCTCGATGTGCTTTTTTAATGCAGCGTACTTCTTGAACAGCGCAGTCATATCTTCAGGCACTTCAGGAACGATCTTCTTTTCCTTCAGGATTGCGCTTACTGATTTGCCGCAAAGCGCTGAAATGCTCGGCACACCATAGGCATCTCTCAAAAGAATGCCTATCTGGGAAGTGGTTTTGCCTTCCTTTGAAAGCTTTGCAACAAGCAGCTCTACTTCTTTGGCATTGTACCTAATCCATGAAGGCGCTGTCTTCTTCGCAGGCCTCTTTGAGCCGTGCTTTCCCCTCTTCCTTGAGTGCATGCGTGCCATTTTGTTTGAATTTGCGCAATTTATTTTTAAATCCGGCTTCGCATATTCGCTCAGCCATTATCTTGTGCTCGGCTTTCGCTTCCCTTTCAATCGCTCAAGCCTCGCCTATTTATTCATTAAAATTTAATTATGATTTATTACTGGAAGAACAAGTTAATGTTATCCAGCATAGCCGAGCTTTCACCAGGCTATCTTTCAATGATTGGGATATTATGGTGATTTATAAAGGTTATTGTGTTTTTGAGGTGTAAACTTAACGTCTCCTGAAATATAAAAAAATATTATGATTTTTTCTTTAAGTTTTCTATTTCATTTTGGAGTGAGTCTATTTGATTTACCAATCCTTCTATTTTATTGTTCATACAATTTCCACAAAATTCCTTAATTTCTTCGCCACATTCTTTACATTTAGTTTTATCCATTTTTCAATCCTCTTTCTTAATCAAAATAAAATCATTTCTTCGCCAGCTTCTGGAAAAACTCCATGACTTCAACAGGCAGAGCCATCACGACAGTATTAGATGCAGTCGGCCCTAATCCATCAAGTGTCTGCAATGTCCTTAATTGCATTGCGCCATGCGATTTTGCCATAACGCCTGCTGCTGCAGCAAGGTTTTTAGCGGCATCCCTGTCTCCCTCACTTTTAATGACAACTGCCCTTTTTTCTCGTTCAGCAGCAGCCTGCCTTGACATTATTCTTTTCAAGTCATCAGGAACTTCAATGTCTTGCAATTTAATTACCTGCACGTCCAATCCCCATTGGTCTGTTTCCTTGTCAACTATCTTCCTTATTTCATCGCCTATCTTCTGCCTTTCAACCAATATTGTATCTAGGGTCATGCCTCCAACAACATCTCTTAAGGCAGTCTGGGAATACTGCGCTATGGCATACTGGTAATCCTGGACTTTGATGACTGCATCATCTACCTTGCTGACCTTGAAGAAAACAACTCCGTTGACATTTACAGGAACATTGTCCTTTGTCATGACCTGCTGCTTTTCTATGTCAATTGATCTTATTCTCATGTCCACGACAACCATCCTCTGGATTATCGGAACAACCAGATTAAACCCCGGGTTTCTTATTCCGGTGAATTTTCCCAATGTAAAGACTACTCCCTTTTCATACTGGTCAATAATCCTTATAGAGCTGAAGATTACCAGCAGAACAAAAGCAATCAATATGTATAGCAGTATTGCCATGATAAACACCCCCATTAATTAGCTTTATTTAAATTATCAAACACTATAAGTATTTAAAACTTTAGAAATTATCCAAAGAATTATATACTACCATGGTGGTATGTTTAAAGTTGTTAATATGAAGATTTCCAATTCAATCATATGCTTTTTACTTATGTTGTTGGTAATAGTCCCGCTTGTATTATCTGCCGGCAGCGGCGGCGGAAGTGTTCCAACAACATCTTGCACACAAGATACATAGAGCTGCAACTCATGGAATTCATGCCAAAAGGATGGAGCACAAACGAGGACTTGTTACTTAGTTAATGATTGCCCGAATGTTGAAACGCCAAAGCCAATTGAAAGTGCCTCCTGCACATATGTATCAGAAATATTGTCTTCATGATTCTTTCAGCGATTTTGAGTCTACAGACGGCCTTGATTTAGCCATGCAAGAACTGGATTTAATTTAATGAAAAATTGGAGGGGTAAAAATGAGATTAAGCAATGTATCGGCTATCATGCTTGTTTTTGTGCTGGTTTTGTTAAGCAGCTGTGCACAATATGGGCAACAAACCCAAATTGCAACAACAAATCCTGCTTCTACTGCTTCGGCGACTTATGAAAGCAATCCAGCCAGCCAAGGGGCAGCTCAGAAAGGACAGCAAGCAGTCAAGGAATTCGAAATTATTGCAAAACAATTTCAATTTAACCCTGCAACAATCGAGGTCAACAAAGGCGACAAAGTGAGATTGATTGTTACGAGCATTGATGTGCCTCATGGCTTTTCAATCACGGAATATGGCATTAATGAAAGGCTCGATCCTGGAAAGCCAGTTACAATTGAATTCACAGCTGATAAGCAGGGGACTTTTACAGCATTTTGCTCAGTTTTATGCGGCTCAGGCCATCTCGGAATGAAAGGAGAATTAATAGTAAAGTAAAGAGGTTTAGGAAAATTTATATTTACAGATGAAAAATTAAGCTCTAATGGCAGAACAAACTTATGACACCATAATAATTGGAATGGGAATGGCTGGACTTTCTGCGGCTGTTTTCACAGCAAGAGCAAACATAAGAACCCTTGTAATTGGAAACCCCAAAGAATCCCAGCTTGCTTATGCTCAAGTTGTAGGAAATTATCTTGGAGCAGACGCCAAGAGCGGTATGGAAATTCTTGAGATGGGCAAAGAGCAAGTAGAGAAATACGGAGCAAAGACTTTGCTTATGGAGGTTGTCCACTTAAGAAAGAGTGATGACAACACATTTCTTGTAAAAACATCAAATATGGATGAATTTAGGGCAAAAACCCTCATTATAGCAACCGGAGTAGTTTTTAGGCAGGCTGGCATAAAAGGCGAAAAGGAATTTCTTGGCAAAGGTGTTCATACATGTGTAGCTTGCGACGGCATCTTTTACAAAGGCAAGAAAGTTTTTGTAGTAGGAAATGGCAATCTTGCAGCAGAAGAATCCTTGCAGCTTCTCGCTTTTACAAAAAATCTTACCATACTTTCAAATGGAAAAGAATTTGAAATTGCAGAAAATTTGAAAGAGCGCCTTTCAAAAGAGGGAGTAAAGACAACAAAAGATAAAATTGCTGAAATAAAAGGGAATAAGTTTGTAAAAAGCGTCCTGATGAAAAACGGGCAGGAACTTCCAGTAGATGGCATTTTTATGGCGATGGGGACTGCAACTGCATTGTTCTTTGCGCAATCACTTGCAATAACCACTGACAAAAATGGATTTATTGTTATAGATGGGGAAGGCAAAACTGACGTTAAGGGAGTTTATGCTGCTGGAGGCTGCACAGGCGGTTACGAGCAAATTGCAAAAAGCGCTGGAGAAGGATGTAAAGCAGGCATTTCCGTAATAAGGGAACTAAAAGGACTTACACGATATGCAGACCAGACTTAAGTACAAGAAATGGTTTTAATAATTTATTTTTAACCAGAAATTATAATAGCCCCGGGCAGATTCGAACTGCCGTCTCAGCCTCCAAAGGGCTGAATGATTGACCGCTACATTCCGCAGAATTACTTTAAATAATTCTTCCACGGGGCTGTAAACTACGAATCCGCCGAAGCATTCAGAAAGATTAAAGCGTCTTATTTAAATTTATAGGAAATAACTTTAATTTACGGATATATTTGTTATTTCCTAATAAGCAAATCACAATAAAAAAATACGATATTAGTGTGATTTGCTATAATGATTTATAGTTTTTACTTCCTATTTAGAGCCATCTGCTTCCCTTACAAGAACAGGATTGGAGTTATACTGTTTCCATTTAAGCTCCTCAAATATTCTTTGAATAGCCAACCTTCTTGGCTCATCGCTTTTAGTTGTAATAAAGACGTCGTTAACAATATCACAAGTCCATATCACACCGGGCCAAGCGTCTGGAAAATCTATGTTAGCAATTAATCCATCTCCATTTTGTGCAAATTCCACATTGCATATGTGCCTTGAATTATCGTAATTCACCTTAAAAGTGTGATCGAAGTTTTGGCTCCGGTATACATCAAAAGCATTCATGGCACCGATCAATTCAGGATTAAATTCTTTCACATCGTAAATTTCAGCAAATGCCAAAGCAACCACTCTTCCCAAGTCGCTTGCCATCCTCCTTGCAGTTTCTCCTGTCAGATTTTGGGAGGGAACACAAAATTTGTAATCAACCATCATTATCTTCAGATTAAATCCTTATTTAAATTCCTTCCGACACATATGCTTAAATTCCTTAAAAAATGACAAATCCGACAAAAATCTTTATAAATTGACATATATTTCTGCCAGCGGCATGAAGAAAAGCATAAACGAGTTTGTCTGGAAATTCATTGACACGGACTTGTCCATAAAGAAGGATCTTGGAAGAAAGATTGTGAACATAAGGAAGCTTGCAAAGCATATTCTTTCATCGCAAAAGCTGGACACAAGCCTTGATGCGGTCATCAGCGCAATAAGGAGGTACAATGCAGACATCTCAAAAAAAGAGGAAACTCATTCCGTACATAGCGTGATCAAGCAGGCAAAAGTCTCGATAAAGACAAAAATGTCATCATTGCTGCTGAAAAGGACAGATTTCGTGAAGACAAAGCTTGGCAGGCCAGACAAGCTGATGGACTTCCAAGGCCATGATATAATCCGGGTTTTGGAAGGGTCTCAAGCGCTTACCATAGTCTTTGACCAGAAAAATTTTGAAAAGATAAAATCAGCATTTCCAAAAGAAATGATACTCGAAGAAAACAAGAAAGTAGGAATGATTGAGATAGAATATCCAAGCATTATTGATGCCCTGATATCTTCCAATGAGCATATACTGATTATTGATGAAGACAAGCTGATTAAGGCGTTTGACTTGATTTATAATTTGTGCAAGAGTTAATGGCAAAAGTTTTAATGGGGAGCAGCATTAGTGGCATCAGCCTGTGATTGTATATACTCACTCAACATTTGACCAAATTGCCTTGCATATATCAAATTCTCATGAGCAAATTTACTCGCTTTAGATTCTTTAGGTAAAACAGCAAAAAGACGATTCAATCTTTCTACAATTTGTCCAAATTCACGAGCATCAGAATGTAATAATTCAAATTTTCCTTCATATCTGCTTGCTAAGGTCCTATCCTTATGACCGAGGACGAGTTCGTGTGCCATATAACAAAATTGTACTGTGGAAAAAATTTCATCGAGCACTCCTTGGTTAATTTTTACAATATCATCAGTAAATGCTCTAGATATTTTATCTAATTCTGCAGATATTCTTTTTTCAAGCTCCAATGCTGATTCTTCTAGTGTTGGCATTTTATTATACTGCTGTAGGAATTCAGATTCATTTAAAAATCTTTTGTCCCTGTAAAGTTGTAAGCCATTTGTAAAAATTACATATAAAAAATTAAAAAACCTAGAATCTCCACAAACTAAGTGCCTCTTCCTCCATGAAATGCATTTTGCCCGGAACAATAAGGCAATGTACCGGCTTTCCAAAATCAAATTTCAGCAAATCCTTCGCGCTTCCTGACTTTATAATCTGATTTTCGCTTCCTATCCTTGCGCATCCGACACATAAAGTTTTTTCAGAAAATAATTTTTCATTTCTTTTTAATTCAACTTTTAATAAATATCTGATTGCGTCATTGACTGTCATAAATTTTTCTTCTTCCGGATTCAAATCCAGCAAAAACAGCGTATGCAACCCTAAGCTTAAATTCCCTTTTAGGGCATCATAAGGGGCTTCAACATTCTCGTTTTCAAAAGGAATGCTTGTTGTCTTGCCGAATTTATACAGCTGCAGCCCGGTTATTCCAATGGCATTCATTATTGAGGCATTGTGAATTACGCTGCACTTAATTCCCTTTTTTTTGGCCCTCAGATATAAGTCAATATGGGTAGTGGCGGCAAATGGATCGCCAATCACAAGAAAAGCAACATTTTTAGTTTTAGAATCATTTATTATTTCATTTTCATCCGATTCAACCACGTTCCTGTTAGCTAAAATTATCTTTTTATTGTAGAACTTTTCCAAATCTGATTTTGTGCAGCTTAAGACAGAAGTGTAATTCTCCAAATAAACCAGATCGCACTTCTTAACAGCTTCTAGGCCATTAATTGTTATGTCTTTTTCGCTGTTTAATCCCAAACCGATGAAGTAGAGTGGCATTACTTAAGGGATTTTATAGAAACATTTAAATATTGCTGTTGAGAAAGAGGCATATAAAAATGGCACAAGTTACACTAGAACAAATTAACAGAAATCTGATAGATTTAAAGAAAGACGTAGCGGAACTTAAAGAATACATGCGTGAAGATTATGAGTTAACTGATGATGTTCAAAAAGAGATTGAAGAAGCTAAGAATACTTCTCGTTCTGAATTTATAAAACTGGAAGAGCTAAAAAGAAAATTAGCTTGAAGATGTCTTTTGAAATTATTGTTCATCCGAAAGCAGCCAAAATACTGGAAAAACTGCCAAAAATTATTTCTGATAGAATAATAAGAAAACTGGAAGAAGTCAAAGAAGATCCGCGAAGATACGCTGAAAAGCTCGTAGAAAGTGATGATTATAAAATAAGGGCAGGGGATTATAGAATCTTTGTTGGAGTAACCCATAATCCGGATACTTTAGAAGTTTATTCAATCAAACACAGAAAGGAAGCTTACAAAAGACATTGAATTTTTGAGCATTATTATCCAATCCCAAACCGATGAAGTAGAGCGGCATTTTATCTTATAACTTTTAAAACCTCATCTAATTTATAAATCTCAAATCTTGGCTCTGGAATTTCTGCATTCCGTTTTTCATTTAATCTATTAATCCAGCACACAACAAGACCTGCATTGCTTGCACCTTTAACATCCATCTGCGAGCTTGCTATATGTAGGACATTTTCAGGATTATATCCAAACGATTTTATTGCAAACTGATAAATTTTTGGATTTGGTTTTGTTGCTTTTACCTCATCAGAAATAAAAATATAATCAAACTTGATAGGTATTTTAGCTAAACAAATATCAAGCAAATCCCTGGAAGAATTGGAGCAGATAGCTAATTTGTATTTTATTTTTAATTTATTTAAAGTTGGAATAACTTCTGGAAACGGATCAATTACTTTCCATTTATCAAAAAGAAGCTCTTGATAGTCACCATTTTGGATATTGTATTTTTTACAAATTTGTAATAATGCCGACTTAATACAGTCCTTGAATGGCACAAACCCGTTTTCTTCAATCAGCTGTCTTTGGATTTTCCTCCATTCTAATGTGAAGCCAAGAGGAGATATTTTAAGTTTATTTGATTGTGTTATCGTTTGAGAAATTTCTTGCCATAATCTAAGCCAATCAACCAAAGTTCCATAAAAGTCAAAATTAATTGCCTTAATGTTCATTTTCATTGCAGAAATATATCAAAGTTTTAAATTATTTGCACTTTCCTTTAAAACCTATATAAGTCAAAATACATATTCCATCCCAGAAATCTTTATAAATTACTTTATGCACTATTAATAAATTAAGAAAAGATTAATTATGAGTTTTTTTGGCGAAAAACTCATCTAAAGCAGCTTTTTTGGCGAAAAGCAGCTTAAAATCGTTTTGTTTCGTGAATTCTAGTTTTTTAGTACGATAAAAACTATAAAACGCAATTAAATCAGCTTGTTGGCACAAACTAATTCTAAAGGGAAAAATATAGAAGAGCAATATAAGCATTTCTGTAATGGGAAGTTTATATTGTAAAATATATCATGAAAACCATAGGGCTAGGGGAAAGGGGGTAGATTAAAATGGATTTTTTGGTAGAGGGTGCACTAAGCCAGGCAAAGGACACAAACTTGGGTTTTGAAGTAGGACATGCAAATATAAAAGTCATAGGCGTAGGCGGATCCGGCAATAACATGGTCGGATGGCTCTATAAGAAGGGAGTAAAAGGCGCTGAAATAATCGCATGCAACACGGACAAGCAGCATCTTGGGATAATAGATGCTGACAAGAAGTTTCTCATTGGAAAAGGCGTAACAAGAGGGTTAGGGTGTGGCGGCTTTCCTGAGAGGGGATCAGAAGCAGCAAAAGAATCCATTCCTGAACTAAAAGAAAGTGTAAAAGGCGCTGACATGGTCTTTGTATGTGCAGGGATGGGCGGCGGAACAGGAACAGGCGCTGCTCCTGTAGTTGCTAAGCTTGCAAAGGAAACAGGCTCAATTGTGATAGGCACAGTAACAATGCCATTCAAGATTGAAAGAGCAAGGGTTGACAAGGCAGAATTTGGATTGCATCAATTAAGGCAGGTTTCTGATACAGTTATTGTGATTGATAATAATAGACTTGTTCAGATTGCTGGCAATTTGCCGATACAGCAGGCATTCGCTGTAGCAAACGAATTGGTTGCAACAATGATCAAGGGAATTGTCGAGACTATATCAGTCCCATCATTGGTAAATTTGGATTATGCTGATGTGAAGGCAATTATGCAGAATGGCGGAGTCGCGGTCATCGGAGTCGGCTCCAGCGACACCAACAACAGGGTAGAAGAAGCTGTCAAGGGTGCATTGGCCAATCCATTGCTTGAGGTTGACTATCATGGCGCAACCGGCGCCTTGATTCATGTTGTAGGCGGGCCTGACATGACATTAGACGACATCAACAAGGTAGGCGAGATAGCGACAGAAAGCCTTGATGAAGACGCCAATGTAATCTGGGGCGCAAGAGTCTCTGAGGACATGAAAGGAAGAATTACTGTTATGACAATAATTACAGGCGTCAAGAGCCCATGGGTGCTTGGCAAAGTGGATTATAAGAAACCCTCGCAAGAGGCAGTTGCCACAAGCCAGGAGCTAGGAATTGAGCTTGTACAATAAACAAAAAATTTCATCTTGGAGATGAAATTTTTTGGCAAAGTCACGATCACCCTTTAGTCTTTGTGGTGAGATTGTTTCTTTGCCTTCATTAAGAAAACCACCCCCAACGTTTTTAACATGAAGGCAAGCGGTGGCTCGCAAGAGCCACATTTTTTTATTTTTTATGATTTTATTCAAAGAAACCTAAAAAGCGAACTTGGAGAACAGCAGGAATCTTGGCTCTTTGAGCAGCAGATTGGCCACCAACGGAATTGGAGTATCTCTATCGTATTTTTTCAGGATGTTCCTTACTTTTTCCTGGTCCATCAGGCTTAATAGCCTGTCATAATCAGTGTCGGAAAATTTGTTCAAAGTGTTTCTTATCCTGAAGTGCAGAAGAAGCTCCCTTCCAGATTTACGCTTAAACTCTTTGCTGTAATCTTTTCCGTTGGCAATGCAGTCGCATAATGTCTGGGCTGCCTTAAGCGACGGGATAATTCCGCCGCCGGTAGTGGCTTTTGTTTGTGCGGCTGCGTCCCCAATCAGATAAATGTTGTTTTTTTGTATTGCCTTTTTTGGGTTGTAAACCGGTATCAAGCCGCTTTCCCAGCATAAAACCTCTTTTTTTCCAGTCCTGCTCTTGAGAAACCTGTTGAAATGCTCCTGCGCATTTTCAAAGCATCCTATTCCGAGCCTTACAGTATCCTCTGACTCGGGCACGCACCAGCCGAAGAAATCAGGGAAATCCGACCCGAAGTATGTTTCAAATGAGCTTGTGTCCATTTTCAGCCTGACCTTTGCCTGCATTCCGATATAGTTTCTTGAGCCAGAGTCCATGCCGGCTGCTTTAGCGACAGCAGAATAAGGGCCGTCTGCGCCGACAATCAAATCGGTTTTTATTTCCTTCACTTTATTCCTTTTTTGATCCTTGACCTTTATTGAATTTCCATTTAACCCGACAAATTTATGGCTCAAAAATAATTTAGCGCCTTCATCCTGGGCCATACCAGCAACAAGCCTGTCAAACAAATCGCGCCACATGACGATTTCATCAACATTTGCCTCTATCCTGTTGCTCTTGCTTACAACAATCACTTTGCTCAATCTTTTTGCTATTACCTCCTGCTTAAGCCTAAAGAATTTTTCAATAGAATGGGTTACAATGCCAGTGCACTGCACAGGAGAGCCGACTGTATTATGCTCTTCAAACAAAGCCACTTCCTTGCCGTTCCTTGCAAGCAAATAAGCAAGATAAGAGCCGGCAGGCCCTGCGCCTATTATTGATATCATTTGAAGACTCTTTTATGGAACTTGTCGATTTGTATATGCCGACTCATGAATCTTTGTTGGAGAAAGAAGATCAGCTCGGCAGGACTGTGAAAAATTACCAGCACATTTCTAATGGAGAGTCAGAATTGGAGAAAGGGGTAAAAGGCTGGTTTAGTAGTAGAGATAAAAGAACAAGAGATTTTGTCGAAAGATTCGTGCGCAAAGAATTCAGAAATGGTTTGTACTGGCCAGTATCCAATATTATTAAAGCCCCTGAAAGGACTTTTAGAAGGAGAAAACATCCAAGAGCCAAGAGGTCACACATTAGAAATTACAGGCCAGAAACACCTTATAGAGTCGGAGCACACTATCTCCTTTACCCTTCTCGACTTGGGTGCGTTGAACTGTTTCTAGGGTTCCGTGAAGAAGATGGAATAAACGGAGATATGCGTTGGATTCAAAAAAATGGTAGAGAATATCTTAAAGTCTCTTATGGAGATGAAATCCAGATTTATTTACCTCAAGGAAACAAATTTATTTTAGTAGATAGGCGCACATTGAAGCCATTGTCAAACTCCGGCATTCAAGCCATTGTAGATTACGAATCAAACCCAGCGTTAATACCTAGATATTCAAGAAAATTCTCCAATGAAGAGCCGCAAACAATGCCTAAAATCCCGTATCGGGAAATCGGCAGCCATCGCGCTCTGAGTCACGGCCGCTCTAGAAGGCAGTATATGAACTTAAATGAACAGCAGAATGCTGAAATAGGATTTAGGAATAATGGGGAGCCAAGAAAAATATCTGGACAGGATAAGGCAAGAGTTTGGACCTACCACTCTCCAAAAGGAAATATCGGTAAGATTAATCTTGCATATCAAGGAGAAATGAGGCCATGCGTGCCTAAGTCACCGGATTAGATTCCAATTTTGTTCTCACTGTTCAATAACGAAACATTTATATACTACCTGTTTTATCTTGCTACTATTGTATCTACTATATAATAATGAAATAATGGGGGATTTTCATGAAAGGCGCGGAAAGTATAACAAGGAAAGTCATGGCTTTTGCATCATTTTTTTTGCTTTTATTTGGGCTGTTCAGCGGATTCTCATATGCAGGAACAGGTTCTTCAGGATCTTCAAGCTCATTTTTTGACGTTTCTATTGACAGGGCAAGGCTTAATGGGCAGGTTATAGCCCAGTCCAGCACCAACCTGATAGCCGATTCAAATACGTTTAGCTTATTGGTTGACTTTACTTCTGTTGGCACTCTGGAAAACGCGCATGTCGAAGCAACCCTAAGAGGCCGCTCAACCGGCAGCACTGTTTCAGACTCAACCTCTACATTTAATCTTGGGCAAGGACAAAAATCAACAGCCGCTTTAACGCTGGCTTTGATTGACAGGCTTCAGAGGGAAAACGAATACGATCTGACAATTAGGATAATAGATGCAAAGGGGCATTCTGAGCAAAAGACATTTGGCCTTAGGACAAAGCAGAGGGCAATAAGCGGGAAACTTGATGTTTCAATCGACAGGGTTATAGTGAATGGTGCTGTGGTCGCAGCTTCAAGCAATAACTTCATAGACAAAAGCAATGATTTTGATGTTTTAGTAGAGATGACTGCACTGGAAACTCTTGAAAATGCGCGTGTTGAGGCAATTTTAAGGGACTTAAGCAGCGGAAATGTAGTTTCCGATTCAACTTCAAACTTTAACTTAGCACAGAATGCAAGAGCCGCAAGATTGCTTAGCCTTCATTTGATCGATAATATGAGGAAAAGCGACTCATTTGAGCTTACAATACGGATTGTTAATGCTGACGGGGACTCAATCCAGAAAACTTACGGGCTGAGAAATAAGGGCACAGCAGCAGATACTCAGAGAAAGCTGGACATATCAATAAACAGCGTAGACTTTGAAAACAAGAACTTGGCGGAGAATGAAAATAACTTTGTTGTAATAACAGAAAACAGGAAAAACTTCAGAGTTGGAGTTGGCCTGACATCGCTTGAAAATATTGAAAATGCCAGAGTCGATGCTGTTTTGATGTTCGAAAATGGAGACGTGGTTGCGGACACAACAGGCATATTCAACATAAATGACGGCCAGAGCATACTGAAGGAGCTTGAGCTTCCAATAATCAGCAGGTTCGAGATAAACAGCTTCAGGCTTAAGGTCAAGGTAACTGATGCCGAAGGCGATTTTGAGGAAAAATTTTATGGCCTGAAAATAAGCACAAAGAAATTTCCTTTTGTTATAGGCAGCATCTCGTTAAGCAATAGCAATGTTGATGCTGGAAAGAATCTCGGCGTAAAGCTAAGCCTTGAAAACAGCGGCGTAGTTCCTCTCAACGGATTAAAAGCAACAGTGAGCATTCCTGAGCTTGGCGCATCATCCTCAAAATTTATAGATGCAAAGAAAAAAAACATGGCCGATTTTACAGAAGAGTTCACGCTTAAAATACCCGGCAGTGCCCAAACAGGATCTTATACAGTAAGGTCAGAAATATCGCCTCAGTTTGGAAGCGACATGGAAGTAAAGGAATTGCCTGTCTTTGTCACAGGAACAGATGACCAAAGCCAGATTAAAGCGGAGAAACTCATTGTCAATGCTCCTGTCTTGAGCCAGGACATGAGGAATGACGGCACAGAATCTGCATTCCAGCTAATCCTGAAGAATGAGGGAAGCGAAGCGAAAACATATACCTTGATGCTTGACGGCTCAGACTGGGCCAGCATAAGGCTTGCAGAATCAAATGTATTTATAATCCAGCCGCAGGAATCAAAAACAATCACCATATATACAGCCTCAAAGCCCGGAATCAGGGGAGAGCATATTTTTATCGCCACAATCAAAAGCAATGACAAAACATTAAGGCAGGTCGCTTTCAAGGGGAATGTTGCTGATGTCAAAAGCAGCGCATGGAGCATAAGCCTGAAAAACATTTTGATGCTTATTTTGATAGGTTCTGTTGCCATGCTGTTCGGAGCAGGCATCCTTATAGGACTAAGGCAGTATGCAAAAGAAGGCAATGGCTCAAAAAGGAATTCAAGTAATTCCGATGCAGCTGCAGAATCAAAGCCATATTATTAGGTCAAAAATACTGAAAAAAACAAGTGGGGACGCGAGGATTTGAACCCCGATTTCGGCTCTTTGCAATTCCTTACAAAAATCAGCCGGTATCGCCAAATTAATTTCATCGTCTTGCGACTCATCGCTCCAAACTGGAGCCGGCGATAATAGCCAGGATGTACGGACTATTGAAAATCCTTTATACGACGTCCCCAAAAAACATCGTGAAGAAATCTGCCTGTTATTTAAATATTTCCAATAAAAATTTAAACAAGCCCGCGGTTTCATATTTTATGGGCATCAGGAAATTTATTAAGCCAAGCATAATGAAGCTATTAACCTTTATGATTATCTCGTTCTTTTACCTGTATATTGTAGCCGAGAGCATCTGCGCGGTTGGCTTTTTCTTCCAATTCTGCTATAAGGCATACGGATTTCCCTTCCCTTATCTGGTTACGGGAGATGTGGACAATTCTTCAGGGCACATAAAGACATTTTTTCTGGGAAACCATTTCGCAAAATTCGGAAGCTTTATGCTGAACCCGATAACGGCAGCATTTGATGTTATCCTGATCTATCTGCTGTCATGCCTAGTTTCAACGCTGCTTAAGGGCATGAGAGATAGTATGAGGCTAAAAAGAAAAAATACCTGATTCAGAACTCAATTTTGTCGCCTAATCCTGTCCTGGACTTTTTGATGCAGCCGGCATGCAGCTCAATTGCGTACATGGCTTTTCTTCTTGAGCTGTAAAGCGCAAACGGCCTGAAGCTTTCTTTCTTATCGACAATAGCCTTATTTTTGTCGAGAAATAAAACATCAATTGGGTGAAAAACAAAAAACATGTGCAGGCTGATTAGCATCTCCCTGTCAAACCTGAAGATCAGCGCACGGTGCATTTTCCTGGAAAACATAAGCCCCATAAACTTTGGTAAAATGCCGTTGATTATTTCGGATTCGGCTGCAATTACACTTTTCTTAGACAGGTTTTTTATCATTTTTTTGCAATAACAACAAAAACTTTAAATATTAATTGATTTCAGAGTTTTTTTTTGGAAAGCTGGACGCATATGCAAATTAAATCCTGACATTAATCAAAAGATTTAAATATAGGTTGTTAATTATTTGTTATTTGATTATTGTTTGATATTTGCCACGTATAATTAATCTGATAAAGAGGAGTGCTAATGAAAAAAGAGGGCTTTGGTGGTGATATTTTGAGTTCTAATAATGGGAAAATAAATTTAGGGCTGTTATTTTCTGTAATTTTGATTATGGTTTCAATGCTTTGGTCAGTAGAAGCAATAACAATCACTTTGTTTTCTCCAGGGAACCTGACTTATAACAATACTAAAGCATTGAATTTCTCGTTTAATGTTACATGGACACTGCCGGACGAAGCGGCTACTAATTGCACTCTTTGGATAAATTCAACAGTTAGCGGCTCAGCCACATGGGTGCAAGTTAAGGTAAATGATACTAACAATTCAGGGGCTGATGATATTATTTTAAACCAGAGCATCAGCTATATGAACTATACTCTTAACTCCTCAGATGGAAATTTTAGCTGGAATGTTGGATGTTATGACAAGCCATTAGCAGGCGCTTTGACATTTGCAGCAAAAGGCGCAACCAGCAACAACACAGTTTTAGTTGATACTTTGGCCCCAGCATTGGTTTTGGATACTCCAAAGGGAACTTTGATGGATGCGACTGAGCATAACATTACTTCCTATGGAACAGCCACTTTCTATGTTAATGTCTCAGATAATTCCACCCGGAATGTTTGGGCTGTCATAAACAGTCAGGGGACCATAGATTCGGCTGGGAACTCTAACACGGCTGGAGTAAACCAAAGTGTAAATAGAACATTTATAGAATTCGCTGAAATAAGCGCCCCTGATAGAAAAAGCTTCCTCTTCAATTTGTCCCCTATACTCGATTTTAACAGCACATTTACAAGCCCGGGAGTTCACAGCGTATTTTTCTGCGCAAACGATTCACAAGGCAGGATAACATGCACAAATCGAAGTGATTTCATCATAAAAGGCATGAATATAACCCAGATGGAGAATATATTCTCCACAATGCAGCAAGGAACTGGCTTTGCTTTTGGCGGCCTGAATATAACGCTTGGAAATGGAACAGAAATACCGCTTGGCACGTTTATGAATCCTATAGATGGTGTAACAATAGGCGGATTAACCCATAAGAATTTCACTTTCATATTCAATTTTTCAAATTTAGTGAAGGTGCATATTGTCGGCGGCAGCGTAGATGAAGGTCAGTTTGCAAATGCCAGCAATTCAAGGATGAATAGCACCCCAACCACTGAAGTCAGGCAGGCTCTTGGAACAGGGTTTAGAGACAATTTGGCATGGGCTGATATTAGGAGTTTCATACCAAGCGATGTAAGCTATCTTTATGGGATCATACAAATAGGAGGCACTAGCTACTCAAAGAAAATGTACTGCAATGGGACTTCGATGTCAGCTCCAAATTGCGGGCCTATAAGCCAATGTAATGGCACAGTATTCGGGATTTATAATCATTCAATTGTAATTCCGCCAGGCAGCGGCTGCTGGCTTGAATCTGGCGTAATAAATGCGGAAACTTTGACTGATGGATTTACCTATATATTTGTTGATCACTTTTCAGGCGGCCTTGGCGGAGAAGACAGAGGTCCTCCAAACGCAACATTCGTTTCACCGGCAGATACAAGCTTGCATACTAACAGGTCAACGACCGTTAGCCAATTTATTAACTTTACAGTTGATGATACCAGCAGCACTGGGCTTAACTTGACTGCCAACAATTCCATAAATGTCACAGTTTCGTTAGGATATAGAAATAGCACTGGAGCGTTTATATCAACAGTAAGCCCGTTTGCATTGTTTAGCTACTTTAACAGCACTTCAACAAACCTGTCATGCGACAGCGTAACAGACAGAATCTCTTTGCAGAACACAACAAAAATTGTGTGCAATACAACTGTGAATTTGCTAGGCAATGGAACATATCTCATTAACATAAGCGGAAGGGATACAAGCAATAATAGCAATGCAATGAATTTAACAACTAGTTTTATATTTGTTACAGTTGATCAGATACCCCCTATAGTTAGTTATGTCAACTTTACGAACGCTTCCGCTTTCAATGCTTCAGGGATTGGGAGCGGCGACAATAACAATTCTATACAGCTAGGAACCACTGCCGGCACTTCAAGAGCACAAGGCGATGCAAATACAGGAATGATATATGCAGTGGCAAACTGGACAGATAATTTAACCCAGCCATACCAAGGCCTTTTGCAAGTATATAATGCAACTTGGCAGACTTTAAACGCTACAAATGTCACTCCATTCGCTAACAGCGGCTGGAGCAACTTTTCTTTCTTTATAGATAGCGGACACAACTTGTATGAAGGCGCTAATGTAAGCTTTAGGATTATTGCAAACGATACGGTAGGCAATGTAAATTCATCGCCTGAAGTCAGGAACTTTACTATTTTAATAAATGATACAACAAAGCCGACTTTAAGGGTTACAGTAGTTGATTATGAAACCTTAAATGGCACTAACACAACAGATACAACTCCGAGGGTTGTTTGGAACGTCACAGAAGGAAGTGCCTTGAGATACGTCGCTGTACAATTTAATTCGCTTACAGACACTAACTGCAACCAGTTCAGAAACTTCACTACAAGCGTAGCATCCAACAGGAACGGCACTTTGACTTTGCTTGACAGCGGCGGTTGCCCAGGCTTGTCAAATGGTACAAATACAATCAGATTAACTGCAGAGGACACATACGGCAATTCTGAATTATACATCCACTCTTTTACTGTCCAAAGCGGAAATATTCCAGTTATATCTTTGAAAAATCTAACAACACATGATGTGACTGCCATTTATGGAGCAGCCAACTTAACTAACGTAACAACTAAAATAGGATTCAACTTCAGCGCTGTTGTCCAGACAGGCCAGCTTAAGAACTTGACATACACTTCAAGCTGCAATTCCACTCTTCAGGAGTTTGCGCCAGGCCAAGTTGCAACTCAGCAGAATCTGTCGTTTATATGGCCATTTAATTACACATCCTGCATTGGGGCAGCTGCCAACAGGACATTGACCTTGACTGCAACTGATTTCTCCGGAAACAGCATTGCAAATGTATTCCAGCTTTTTGTAGATGAAGTTGCGCCTTCATTGGCTGTGAATAACCCCACAGAGGGATTTAATGGCCCAAATGAGATACTAATAAACCTTACAGCAAAGGACAATGCATTAAGAATTTCGGCATTTTCATATTATCTGGACGGAAGCAATATTCCTGTACTGCTTAATAACACCTTAAACTTTGATCTTAGCGATGGAGCCAACCTGTCATTAGTAAACACATCAAACTTTACAGTAGGCAGGCATACTATAAAATTCAGCGTCAATGACTCTTTAGGAAATATGGCAAACAGCAGCAGCATCAGCTTTACAGTAACCGGCCCCATTAACTTCCCCGAAAAGGATATAAACACCTCGCTTGTAACCTACCTTACAAACGTATCATTGGCTAATATAACAAACGCGAGCGGCTTCCCTCTTGAAGATACAAGAAATGTAACCAACCAAGTATTAAATTTAAAGATTGAGCTTAATACCACCCCTGGAAGAATTAATGTAAGCCTGACCTTTAATGCTTCTGCCGCAAACTGGGACAAATATAACTTCTCTGTCCTGCAGAATAACTCGTTAGTTATAGACGGGATAGTCAGCAACCAAAGCGCCAGAGTTTTGGATATAGTAATCTTCAATGACAGCATTAATGAGTTTATACAAGACACAGCATATTTTGGAAGAGTTACATTCCCGATGAATGCGTCAACAACAGACATCGGATTAACTGTCAAGCTGCAGTGGTATGAGAACTCAAGCAAGCTGAAATCCCCCACTAATATCACTTCGTGCCTTGCGGCTTATGGAAGCTCATTTGCCCCTTCAATTGCAGGAATCACAACCCCATGCTGGAACAACACAAATAATGTTTCAATTGACATATTCGTGCCTCATTTCAGCCATATAGTCAAGCTTAATAACTCAATTCCACCAACTGTGACAATCAACAAGCCGGCATCAACAGAAGGACTTTCATCATTTATTCCAAACATAACAGTTTCTGATGACACATTGAACTGCACTTACTCATATAATTCATCATCCGGGGACCAGTCATCGCAAATATTGATGACTCTTGTGGAAGATGCAGTAATCTCCCAATGTGTAGCCTCATCTGCGATTACAAACTTGACCAACGGAACAACCATAAACATCACATTCTATGTTTATGACACGGCAAACAACCTGAACCAAACATCCCAGCTAACAGTTATCAATGACTTGACCCCCCATACATCAGCTATAAGCGACAGCGGAGGGTCCACAACTGGAACAACAGTAAGCCTGGCTGCAAACGAGTCTGTAAATATGTCGCTAATTTACGGTGCTGCAGTATCAAGCGCCTGCACTACAATGGGGTCAACCGCAACTCCGGAAACTGACTATTCAACGTCCCAGTCAATTGCAATAACCCTTTCAACTGTCACTAGCGCAACTGTGATATGCTATAATGTAACATCATGCGATAAAGCAGGAAACTGCATTACAAACAGTTCTTTCAACTTTACTCAGACAGCAACAACTTCATCAACAACATCAACATCCTCAAGCAGCGGAGGCGGAGGAAGCGCAGGAGGGGCAGTCTCATCAAATGTAGACTCTTCAGCTGCAAGGCAGTGGGAAAGTTTAGCAGCAGGAACAAGCGCAGTCTTGAGCATAAATAATGCCAAAATAGCTGTTGTAGGAGTTATAATTGACGTAAAGAACGCGCTTACAAATCCTTCATTGACAGTCGACAGCCTGCTCAGCAATCCAAGATCAACTGCGGCAGCAGCCAAGGTTTACCAATACCTGCAGATAACAAGGGCAAATATGCTAGACTTGGATGCATCCAAAATTACGATAAGATTCAAGGTGCCAAAATCATGGCTGGCAGCGAATGGAGTAAGCGAGGATAATATTGTATTGTACAGGTTCAGCGATGACAAATGGAATGCCCTGCCAACCTCCAAGACAGGCGCTGATGTGGATAATATATTGTATGAGTCAACCACGCCAGGATTCAGCACATTTGCCATAGGAAGCGGCGAAGCAGCGCCAGTGGCACCGCCAGCAGCACCTGTAGAGCAGCCAACAACGCCTACTGCACCAACAGGAGAGGTAACTACCGCAGCAGCCACCGCTGAGCAGCCAGCAGCGCCAGCAGAAGCCAAGCCTGGCCTAAGCAAAACAGCAATGGCATGGATAGCTGTTCTTGTCATAGTTGTTGTAGCGGCAATCGGCTACTTTGTATGGCAGAAGAAGAAAGAGGATTAGATTTGATTTTTTTTTGATTTAGTTCTTTTTATTACCCGTTGTCTTTATTATCCTTTGACATTTAAAGCTGCCTCCATAGAAAATGCCAGGACAAAATTGATATGCATATTGCAAAAACATAAGCCCATGGAATTATTTTTTTATTATAAATCCTTAGCCATGGATAGTAGTCTGAAAATTGCGTGTAAAACTCCTTTAGCTTCACTGCTGGATTTACAACATACCACATAAAATCCTCTATAACCATGCCTGAGAAATATGCGCTTGCGATGATGCCAAATATTCTTGCGTTCCAGCCATGTATCACAAAAGGCAATGTCAGCAACAATGGCCACATGACCAAGAAAACATAAAAATGATAAGCCGGCAAAACAAACTTTTTTCCCAAATGAATCTTCCAGCCGAGTTTTCTTTTGTCCCATGGGTTTCTCCCCTCAACATAACTCTCCCAAAATGACATAGAAATCATTGCCGAGTAAATCCAGGCAAAAATAAGCAGCTCCATTGCTCAAACAAAATGCATGGCCATATAAATAATTTACCAATCAAAAAATACAAAAAAAAATAGAATGCTTATTCTATCCTTGTCGTAACCTGTCCCTGGCTCGTGTGCTGAACCTGCGTGTCTATGTTGGTGTAAGTGATGTTAACATTGCCGTTGTACTTTGTTGAGGCTCCATTAACGCAGGTTAAAGTATATGTTGTTGGAGTTGTGGCGCCATTTGAAAGGGTGCCTTGGCTTCCTAAAGCAGTGCATTGCTGTGCCTTGACAGCATCAACGGTTATATCATAACCTAAAGAGTTTCTTACACTTACGGCAAGCGTGGTAGCAGTAGCCTTGTGGTCCAAACAGGCAATTCCGGACGGAAAAAAACACTTGCTTGGCAGGAACTTGTCCGGGCTTAAAACTCCAAAATATGCCAATGCCCCTATTGCAACCAGAACTACAAGTATTGCCCAGCCATAAGTCATGATAAATTCCAATGCTGCCTGCGACTTTTTGCTTCCTAATTTCTTTATCATTTTTAATGCCATTATCCATACACCTCTTGTTTTATTATAAAACGCCTGTTTATTCAACCCTAGTGTTTAAATTGCCAAATGCAGTTTTTGTAAGATTAGTTTCTTTTTCAGTATACCCTATTGTTATGTCTCCCTTAAAGCCTTCTTTGGTGACTCCGTTGTCGCATGCGCCTCCTATGACGAATGTCGAGTCTGTTCCGCTTACCATAGTAGTAGCAAATGCGCCGCTGCAGCTTCCAACGGTTATGCTGTTCACAATGATGGTCTTGCCCTTGTTTTGCGCAAGAACAAGCGTTATCTTGCTCGCTTCCACTTTATGGCTTATGCATGCCAATCCAGGCTCTACAACGCATTTTTCTCCCAAAAATTTCTCAGGGCTTAACACCCCGAAATAAGCAAGGGCTGCAATCGCAGCAAGAACTACAAGTATGGCCCAGCCATAGGTCATAAGAAATTCCATGGCAGCCTGTGATTTTTTTGCTTTTGATGGAGCAGAAATGTTCATTAATTTCACCTCATTTTACAATATCAATTCAATAACTAATATTTAAATCTTTTTATAATTGCACTAAAAAAACAGATGCACCAACTGCCCGGCAAGGCTTTGTGCTACAAAATAAAGGGTTAATGATATTCCTATAAAAATAGGTATGTACTTTATGCCTGACTGGATGTTGCCTTTTTTAATGGTTGAAACCATCATGGCAGAAAATAACGAAGTTAATGCCAATGAAACTATTGCAAAGGCCTTGAAGTCAGGCTGCGTGACTCCGGAGCCCGAGAATGAGATAGGAAGCCCAGCTGTTGTTGCGGCATTTAATGTGCCGCCAAGGGAGGAGCTGAGGCTGCCGACAACCTCGATTAATACTCCTGACAACGCAAACAAGAATGGGGCGGCAAACACAGTCGCGAACACAATGAATATGACATAGGTTGTTACATTAGCGGACATCTCCTTAAGCATTGTTTTTTGCTCCTGTATGTCAAGGGCTATCCTGTTAAGCAAATCGCCGATTTCACCTCCTGCCTCAACGCCTTCATTTATCATGCTTATGGATCTTTTTAAGATAGGACTGTTGTACCTTGATGCAAACCTCTCCAATGCAGCCTTTAGGTCAGCCCCGCTTATGGTTTCCTTGGCGATATCCTCAATTTCTTTGGCCAATACCCCGAATCTCGGCCTGACAGCATACCATAAAGCCCTGTCAATTGTCATGCCAGCATTTATGTTTGAGGCAGTAAGCTGCAGAAAGTCCGGCAAAACCTCCTCAATATCGACCTTTCTCCTGAAAATTTTCATGTCAACTGCAATATAAAACATGAACCACAGCGCAATAATCAGAATCACGAAGACAAGGGCCCAAAGAACAATCATGGAAGCCACTATTGTGCCCCATGTAATCCCATAAGTTACGGAAAAATAATGTATCAAAAATGCCGATACAGTAAGATTTATGGCCACAGCAGTGTTGAAGAATGTCCTTTTCAATTTCTTGACGCTTATCTCGAAGCCGGCTTTTGCTATATACTCTTTCAGCCTTTGCTTCCTGTCCTGCGCCCTCAGCCTTTTCTGCTGGTCTTTACTGAATTTTTTTTTAAGGAATTCAATGCTTTTTTCCTGCTGCGGCGCTTCAGCTTTTTTCTTGAAAATGCTTTTTATGCTGAACATAGTAAGCTCTTAAAACTCAATGGACGGCCTGGAAAACTTCACTATAGATATGAACATAAACTGCACAAATCCAAGGAAGCCTGCAAGCACAAGCAGTATCGAGAGGCTTAGCTGGAACTTTATGAAGGATGAGAGTATTATAAGCATGGTAACGCCAAGAGACGGCAGAATTACAGCCACTATCATGTAAAACATTGCCAAAGGATTTAATTTTTTGCCGTACTTGTTGACCTCGGTAATCTGGTCTTTTGTTATCTGGTCCACTACAGAGTAGAGGGATTTTGCGACATTTGAACCTGTCCTTATCGAGTTTATTATCTGCCATAATACCTTCCTTAAGTCATTTGAAGGAGTGAACTCAACAGCATCATTCAGCGCATCTTCCATGCTCGTGCCCAAGTCAACCTTGTCCGTGATTTCCTTGAAATACCTTCCAGCTATGCTGAAATTCTTGGAAACATTTATCATGGCGTTGTAAAGTGGAACTCCTGACTCCAGCTCTATGATTATGAACCTGCCTGCAAATACAATCTCCTTGCTTATTTCCTTCTCTTTTCTTGATATCCTGAGGTCAGGGAGCTTTATCATGTAAAAAAACATGACGATAAACACAATCGGCACAGCAAAAAACATTGCACTCTTGAGGACATTGAGCTTTGCCAGCACCAGAAAAAAAAGCACAACTATTGCTGTGGTCATATAGAATGCAGAAATGAATGTCCTTCTTACAAAATCTTCAGGCTTATCTTCCATGCCTGCCTGCTTCAGCTTCATCTTCATCAGCGGAAATCCCTTTGAAACCCGCTGGAAAAAATTGAATAAGATGCCTGTCTTGATATTAATCGCCTCCTAAACTATTAGTCGTTAAACAGCTTGTTTTTTCTGACATAGCCCATAATGTTTTCCTTGTTCGTGTAATACTCTGCCATAACCCTTCCGACTGTGTCAACAGTGTTGATATTGTGCTTTGACATCCATTTAAGTATTGCAACCTTTTCATTAAGGGACATGTTAAGCTCGCTTCTTGTAAATCCGGTAAACAGCTCTATCGTGCTTAGCAATGATTTTGAATTTGCAACTTTTTTAAGAACTCCTTTCCTTATGTCCAGCTGGATAAGCACATTCGGCTCAGAATCCGGAAGTATTTCAGATATCTGGAATGTTTTTCTCACTCCTGTCCTTCTGTTCCTGTACTGCACAACAACCATTGATATTGCGGGCAGCATTGTTTTTGGAATTTCAATAGGCGGGTTAGTGAGCCTTGTTATTGTTTCGTGGGTGTCGTTTGCATGCACAGTAGCGTAAACAGAATGGCCTGTATGTATTGCCTCAAACAGGACTTCTGCTTCCCTTTTTCTTCTGATTTCCCCAACAATTATCCTGTCTGGCCTCATCCTTAAGGAATTGACAAGAAGGTCAAGCATGGAAACCTCGCCTTTACCTTCAGGATTTGGCTGCCTTGTTATCATAGGCACCCAGTGAAGGAATTTTGGAAGCTGTATTTCCCTTGTGTCCTCTATGCTTATGATTCTCTGGTTTGGAGGGAAGAAATTGGCAACTACATTAAGCATTGATGTTTTGCCTGTTGCAGTGCCTCCTGATATCAAAGTTGACAGCTCGAACTGCACGCCAAGCCAGATCAGCGCAGCTGCTTCCGGTGATATTGATGAGTCATTTATGAAATCCGTAATCGTCCATGGCTTGGCTGCAAATTTTCTCAGGGTTATTGTATTTCCATGAACAGATATCGGCTCGATTGTGGCGTTTACCCTGTCCCCGCCTCTTAAGTGGGCATCCATCAAGGGCTCCAGCACCGTCAATTGCCTTCCTACCCTTCTTCCAATCATAGAGGCGTAATGCCTGACCTGCTCCTCGCTTGCAAGCATTATGTTGGTCTTGAGCCAGCCATACTTGACATGATAGACCCATACAGGCTCGTCAGAGCTGTTTACTGCTATCTCTTCAAGATTTATATCATCCATCAGTATTTCTATATGGCCAAGTCCAAGGCTTCTTTGTATGAGGTAAGATTCGAGAAAGTTGGCTGTTTTTTCATCTGCATCCGGAAAATGCTTGCTGATCAGGTTTTTTATGGTATCTATGAATTTTTGCTCTATGACTCCGGTATCTTTTGTGGTGAGGATGTCGACCATGCCAAGGCTGACTTGCGATGTAAGCTCCTCCCTTATCTTCTCAAGGATAACCTCTGTGTTCTTGCTTATATTTGATATTGAGACATCATATATTGGAACAAATTCACCTTTCTTTTTGTAAATCTTGATTGTTATCGGGATGTTGTCAGAAACGAAATTGTATGTGCCGAGATTCTTGATATCTTCTTTTTTTGGGGTTTCCAGCCTCACTTCCTTAGGCTCTTTCCTTGCACCTTTTTCTGCTTTGCCGATTGGCGGCAGCCCTGTGACTTTTACCTCTTCTTTAAATAATCTTTCATGGCCTGAAGGCTTCTTGCCTGCTTTTTGAATCTTTTTGTCCTTATGACCCAATCTGCTCAAATTATACACCTCTTTTTTTAACATCAGCTATCTCTTGAAAAATGAAGTAAATTTCTTAAGCTCCTCTTCAAAAAATTTTTTCTTCCTATCGACTTCGTCAAACTTTTTCTCAAGGTCGATCATATCTTTTCCAACATCCCCGCTTTTAGCGCTTAGCTGGAAGGACTTGGCTTTTTTTATCAGCTCAATAAGGCTCTTTTCAAGCTCGTCGCGGTCTTTGTTTATCTTATCCACCATATTTACAACTGATAGCTTCTTATCAAAAAATTGATTAACTTTTTTTGTCATTTCTTTGATGCTAGCCTCATTTTTCTGGCCCTTGGCAAGCTTGCTTACAATCTGCTCCTGAATCTCTATTGCTTTCTTTTGCTGCTCCTTGCTTTTTTCCATTAAGGGGTAAATCAAGTTTTTTTCCTCTTCAACCTGTTTCTTGATATCCCCCATCATGCTGGTAAGCCTGCTTATATGGGCATCGGAATTTTTTATGGAATTATCCTCATCTGATACTTTTTTTTCAATTTTGTTTATAATATTTTTCAAGTTCGCCAGTTTCCTATTTAGCTCTTTTTCGCTTTCCTCTATCGATTTTGCCTCGGTTTTCTCTTTGGAAAGCTCTTGCTCCTCTTTTTTCACATCAGAGACCAGCTCCTGGTACCTTTTTTGCTCCCTTAGAATCTGCTTTGCAAGCTCCTCAATTTTGGATTTGGCATCATCCCTTTGGCTTTCAACCTGCTTTTGAAGCTCCTGCTTTTGCCGCTGGAATTTTTCAAGCTCCTCAAGCTCTTTCCTTACAGTATCAAGCTCCAGCCCAAGCTCATTTTTCAGCTTGTCAAATTCCGATTTAACTCTTTTTAGGTCTCCTGCCTGCTTTTCAAGAAAGCTTAAGCTTACTTCTGCTTTTCTTACAAATGCGTCTTTCTTGCCTGCAAACTCCTTGGCCTTGCTCTCAACTTCTTTTTTGGTAAGCTTTCTCTCGACAAGGAAAGCCTTTGTGAGGTTGTACTCTACGCTGATTATCCCCTCTTCCTCAAGAAAATCAACCCACTCTTGCACGACCGTAGTGCTTACCCCAAGCTCTTTTGCGGCATCGACTAATGCAATCTTTCCCCTTTCTTTGACTATTTTTACAAGCTTGTCAACGCCTGTTTCTATGACGCTTCCCTGCAGCTCCATTTTGCATTCCTTAAATATTTTAATTTCACTTTTAATTTTATTTCTTTAAAAATGTTTGTTTATTCTTATATTGTCGAATTTATGACTTGATAAAAGTCAAGATGCGCTGCATCTATCTTAAACCATTCGGGAGTCTTGTTGATCCTGTAATTCACGGTATTGCCTGTCCCGAAGTAAACTGAATCTACTATACTTCTGTCCTTGATCACAATGCCCTGCTTCTGGAATTTCTCAAGGTTTACAAGGCTTTCAATCCCATAGCTTGAGTTGCCAAGGTTGCCTTGAAGCCTCATCAGATAGCTTGGGGAATCAGCATGTGCAATATAATATGATTGGTTCATGTGAAGCACAAGGTTGGAAGTGTCAGCGTTAACCACAAAGCTTGTTATGTTGGTGATTACAATCGTGCTTGCAATCCTTCCTTTGCTGTTGACAATATACAATGGGTCCTCAAGGCCCAGTATGCTGATTTTTGTAGTCAGGTACCTATCCCTTATCCAGTAGCTCGTGTTTTTCTTGTCCCTTATGTCAAGAGTTATGTCCAGCCCTATCTCCAGATTCCACGGGTCCGTGTGGTTCAGTTTAACGTCATTAATTGCAAAGCTGAATTGTATGTCAATCTTGTCAGCCTGTGCCGAAATTTTGTTGGCCCAGTCGGTAAAAGTTGAGTCTTTCATAAGGCTTAGGGGCTGATTATTGATTGTTCCGTTAAGGAAAGCTTCTTTGAACTTGCCATTTACATCAGAAATATACGTGCCGTTGGTAGAAATGAACTGGGTGAAGCTTAACAGTGTTCTGAAGCCAGAAATGTAAACTCCCTTGTTGATGTCTTTTTCAACATCTTTAATGAAAAAATTCACTGTTTCAATCCTCGTCGAAATTGCTTCCATGCGGTCGCTTAGCCTGTAAGTGCTGTAAGCCGCGTATGTTACTATAATGACTATGGTTAATGCTATTGCCGCAGTGGTGTAAAAGATAGCTTTTTTCATTATTCCCACACTCTTATCTCAATTATTGCAGGTCCCCATAGCGAGGGGACTTTTGTGATTGTAAGGGTGCTCACATCAAAGCTGCTTCCGTCAACTTTCACATCCAATTTTCCGTTCTTGTCAATGTCAAGGTTGCTGAACATCTCCAATACTGCATTGTCCATTGCATCATTTGCATCATAAGTCTTTGTGAGGTAATTGCATGCATCAGCGCCGTTGTAGCTTGAGGGTATTTTTATGGTGGTGCCTGAGTTGTCTTCAAAGCTGACAGTCCATGAGCATCCATCGGATTTTGCAACAACGCTGCTGTAATCTGCAAAGCCGTTGAGCAGTAGAGTGTATATAACCCTGTCATCGCTTGAGCCGTTTGTGGAGAATGTTGAGTTGATTCCTGTGCTTATTGTGAGCGAGTTGTCTCCTTGCCCTATGATGCCTACAGGGATGTTGACGGTAAAAGGATCCCCTAATGTTTGGTACGGATCTATATAGTCGCTGAGCCTATAAACATTATTCCCGTTTACGACAAGATTGTCTGTCCACTTGCTGCCGGAATATGATGTTACTTTTGCCTCAAGCACTGACGTGTTTGCATAGACTGGAAGTGTGCCTGTTGACACATTGTTTCCAAACCTTTCCGTTTCAAACCCAAGAGGCACTTTGTTGAACTGCAAGTCCTGGGCAGTATAATTCAGCTCAATATAGCCGGAGTGCAGCTTTGTGTTCAATGCTCCGCTTACATTTGCCGTCTGCTCACTAAAGCTGGCGTTGAGAATCTGCTGTGCAATTGTGTTGTAGATCTCAGCAAGCTGAGTGGCATTGCTGCTTGAGTAGTACTTGCCTTTTCCGCAGGTAGAGATGTTATTCAGCGTCTGGTTGGCTACAGAGCATGAGCTCACAGGGCCAAATCCAATTGAATAGACTATAGCGTTTGTGGTGTTGTAGGCCCGGCAGGCGTCATGAATTGAGTCATTTGATGCCCTAAAGCTCACGAAATCGCTGCATTGAATCACAAGACATCCTCCGCCGGGACAGAAAGAATTGTCATTGCATGCATTTGGGATGCAGCCTATGGTGTTGTAGTTGTCATTCAGGCTGCACTGCACATTTGCAAGCCCATCAGTCATAACAATGATGAATTTTTTCCTTGTCGAGTTGCTTTGCTGCTCGAGAATTGTCCTTGCATTTCTTATCGAGCCGCATATTCCGGTGGCTCCGCTGGGATTGTACGCGTCAATCTGCGCCTTT
>JACOUX010000019.1 GCA_016177615.1 Candidatus Woesearchaeota archaeon
TATGCTCACCCCTATTCTTTTCTTGACTTGATAGGTTGTTGCTCCGTTGTTTTTTAGCCTTATCAGCTCAAATACCTTTGATTTGTTTAGTTTCATAACCAAACAAATCTTGTCGTAGGAAAATACTTTCGGGATAGTACACAGGAAAAAGCAATCATAACTTTTAAATAAGGGGCTGGACAACTTTGCCCTATGAAAGTGCTAATTACAGGTGGCTCAGGAGCCCTTGGAAAGTCTTTAGGCAGAGCCTTTAAGGGATCTTATCTGCCATCCCATGAGGAACTTGATGTCACCAAGAAGGACTCTGTAATTAAATCAGTTCTTTCCTGCAAGCCTGACGTTTTGATACATGCCGCGGCATTGGTTGGAATAAGGGAATGTGAGGAAGACAAGGAAAAGGCATGGCTTACTAATGTTGAGGGCACGCAGAATATTGTAAATGCAGTTAAAAAGCTCAGCAATAACTGCTATTTGATGTACATCTCGACAGCATGCGTTTTTGCAGGAGAGCACAACAAGTTCTATACAGAAGATGATATACCATCTCCAAAGAACTATTACGCTTTGACAAAGCTCTGCGGCGAGATCGTAACAAGGCAGTATGAAAACACCTGCATCATAAGGACTAATTTTGTGCCAAAAGCCCAATGGAAATACCCGAATGCCTTTATAGACAGGTTTGGCACTTATCTCTTCAGCGATGGCGTTGCAGAAGGCATCCTTGATGTGAGCAAGAAAAAGGAAAAAGGAATCTTGCACATCGTAGGAGATAAAAGAATAAGCATGCACGATCTTGCTGTCCTGTCAGGCTCAAAGAATGTTGGGAAAATGACACTTAAGGACTACAATGGGCCTCAGGTGACAGTTGACATGAGCCTGTCAACAAAGAGATGGAAAAAATACAGCATCATATAGCTTTATCTTAAAAGAAAATGGGAAAAAGCTCTGTCTCAGCCATAATAGTTAATTACAATGGAAAGCATCTCCTGAAAGAGGCCATTGGTTCTGTAAAGCGAAGCATGAAGAAAAGCGGGTTAAATTCAGAGCTCATAATTCTTGATAATGCATCAACCGACGGAAGCCGGGAATTCATCAGGAAAAATTACAAGGGCATCAGGCTTGTCAGCAACAAAGAAAATCTTGGCTATTCCGGCATCAATAATGCATTGAAACACTGCAGAGGAGATTATATATTTTTCCTGAACAATGACCTGAAGATGGATTCGAACTGCATAAAAAATATGGTCAATGCCATGGACTCTGATGATTCAATAGGGCAGGCATGCCCAAGGTTCATCAATTACTATGACAAAAGCCTGAAGTCAGGGGGCACCTGGGTGTCAAGGTCATTCTACAGCGGCCACATAAAAGGCACAGGCAGGGAAGGCATGAAAGAAGTTCCATATCTTGGTATAGCCATGGTAAGAAAAGATGTAGTCTGGCATTACGGCTATCTGTTTGATCCGGACTATTTCATTTACGCAGAAGACCTTGATCTTGGATTAAGAATAAGGCTTATGGGAAAAAGATCTGTTTTTGTTCCTGACGCAATCATATACCATATGCACTCTGCCACAATGCAGAAAGTTGAGGATTCAAGGAAAATATTCATGATGGAGCGAAACCTTTTCATGACCTTCTTTAAGATACTATCATTGAAAAATATCATCATCCTCCTGCCTTATGCGCTTTTTGTAAGGCTCCTTGCAATCGCGAAGGAAACTGCATCTGGAAAATTCAGGAATGCTTTTGCAAGAATATGGGCTATCCTTTGGATAGCCTCTAATTTCAGCATGATTCTTGAAAAAAGAAAAGCCGCGCAAAAATTGAGGAAAGCAAGCGATAATTATATTTTGAGAATATTCACTGAAAAATACTTATTTGCAAGAAAATTCCTGGTTTAAAATGAAACCGACAATTGTTTTTTGCGGCTATAGGGACTGGGCGTTAAAGATCTATGACTATGTGAGCCAAAAATATAAAGATAAAATCTTTATTCACCTCATAAAAGATGAAGAGCAGTTTAGAAATGCAGGCCTTGAAAGCATAAACCCAAAGGCAGTTTTCTTCATTGGATGGAGCTGGATAATAAAGCCTGAGGTTGTCAGCAAATGGCTTTGCATATGCCTTCATCCATCTCCTCTTCCTAAATACAGGGGGGGCAGCCCGCTGCAGCATCAGATAATAAATGGAGAGAGCAAAAGCGCCATAACATATTTCAGGATGAATGACAAGATTGATGCAGGCGATATAATCTGGCAAAAAGAATTCTCCCTTGATGGGGATTTGAGCGAGATATTGGGCAGGATAGCAGAAACAGGAAAAGAAGGCATGTCAGAAATACTTGATGGCCTTCTCGAAGGGAAAAGTTTAAAATTGATACAGCAAGACCATTCCAAAATGACCTCTTTCAAGAGGAGAACTCCTGCACAAAGCGGGATCAAGATCCAGGATTTCAGGGACTTTACTGCAGAGCAGCTTTATAACAAGATAAGGGCATTGCAGGATCCCTATCCAAATGCGTTTATAGTATGCAAAGATAACACGAGGCTTTACATAAAGAAGGCAGCGATAGACAAAAATGGAAAATAAGATAAGGCCAATGAAAAAACTGATAATATCCCCTCACATAGATGACGAAGTGCTTGGCTGCGGCGGTATTCTTGATGAAAACACTTTTGTCCTTTATTGCGGCGTTGAAGACAGGTCTTATGTGAGCAAGGAAGAAAGAGTGCAGGAGCTGGAAGCTGTCAGGTCAATCGCCAAATTTCGATACAAGCTGCTGGGCAACGAGGTGAATAAGTACAATCTAAGGGACCTTATTGGGGAATTCGAGAAAATAATAAACGAATTGAAGCCTGACATGGTTTTTGTGCCGCACCCATGCTACAATCAAGATCATAGGGAAGTCCACAAGGCTGCCTTGGTTGCCTTAAGGCCGCATGACCAGAATTTTTTTGTCAAGAAAGTGCTGGCATATGAGCAGCCGCATGTATTCTTCTGGTACCATAACGATCATGACCCAATAAAGATTAACTATTTCGTGCCAATCGACATCGGAAGAAAAATAGGATTTTACAACCTGCTTAAATCACAAGTCAGGTCTTTCAGGAGCCCAGAGCATCTGAAGGCCATGGCAGAGCTTAGGGGAGGGCAAAGCAACTGCAGCCATGCAGAGGGCTTTGAGGTTCTAAGGTGGGTTGATTAGATCGGGGATTTTCTATTTTTTCGCCTTGTAAATTATTGTGGAAGTCCTCTTGTTCTCATAGGCTTTAGGATAATTCAGCGCTTGCACCTCTTTCAAAGTACTTTCATCATAGATTGATATCCTGTCAAGCCAGAAATTCTGGTTTACCCAAATATAATCTGCTTTTTTTATGTTTTCACCTGTTGCATACAGCGAAGCCCTTTCAATGTTGTAAGGTACGCATTGGCCGCTGGCAATAAAAACAGAATCAACAGGCGTGTTTTCCCTTGCCCATTCAAAATCAGGCTTGTAAACTGCCCAATATCCGGCAGCCGTATAAAACTTCGCAAATAATGCAAAAACCAGCCCAATTATCGCCAGCGAAATCAAAAATGGAATTGCTTTTCTTAATTTTTCATTCAGAAGCAGCCTTTCAAGCCCAAATGCCCAGAATACTGCCAAGGGAATCAGCCCAGGCAGTATTATCCTGGAAACCAAAATCCCGACATTTGCCACATAAACAAGGAATAATGCAAAAAAGCATGCCAGCCAGACAAATAAAATATCCTTTTTGCCGGTTTTTTTCACGAATAGCCCTGCAAGCAGCGGAATTATGAAAATAAATGTCCCGAGGATCCAGATTGGAAACAATGTTTTAATATATCCGCCAAGTCCCGACACTAAAGTATAATTTCCGTCAGGAACTCCAAAAAAGCCAAGATATGTTGATATGAAAAGGTACGGGCTCGTTAACCTTCCATAATCAAAAGCCGAGTAAGATTTGGCTTCATAGCCTTTAAACAGGAAATTCAGGAACGGCCAGACAGGGTTTCCAAGAAGAGCCCAGTTCCTTATGAGCCATGGCGATGCAACCAGCAATGGAACAATAACCAATATTGCCGCATTCCTCAAGAATTTTTTTTCATGCTTCTTGCAGAGGATGAACAAAAGCACCGGAATTATTAAAATCCCGTTGTATTTTGCCAGGATAGCCAGCCCGGCTGCAGCCCCTGACAAAAGCACATTGCCGCGGGCAAGGAAATATACGCTTAGCACAGCAAAAAACATAAGCGTGCTTTCTGCATAGCTCAAGACGCTGTAATCTATGAATATCGGTATAAAGGCAAGAAATACAGTAGAATAAAATGCGATTTTTGAATTATAGAGGTTTTTTACGGTAAGGAATGAAAAAACAATGGCCAATATCCCAAATGCAGGCGAAACAAGCTTTGCTGCAAGGTTTGCCCCAGCATGGCTGATATTGCCAAAAATAAAATATGCCGTTGCAATTATTATGTGGTACATCGGAGGGCTCCAGAAAGGCTCATCCCTTCCAAGAGGCTCAAATAACGGAAATCTTTTTTCATCAGCAATGAATTTTCCTGCAGGGATGTGCCAGCAGCCGTCTCCTGAAACGCGGTAAACAGAAGCCAAAGACAGAACTATTATAGAGAAGAGGATTATGATGCAAACAGAGTATTTTGTGTATTTGTCCATTTTAATCTATTTTAGCAACCTTAAAGCCGCATCAGCAAACCCTTCAATGTTGCCTTTGCCCACCAAAATGCCGCTTTTGACAATCTCAGGATGGGAGCAGACATCAAACGCAACAACCTTTTTGCCGCAGGCCTGCGCTTCTGCCGCAGGCAGATTAAACCCTTCCCACAAGGATGCTGTTACATATAAGTCGCAGGCAGCATAGTAATTCGGAAGCTTCTTGTCATTGACAAAGTCCATGAAAATGACATTTTTGTTTGCAGCTTCTTTAAGCCTTGAGTAATAGGATGGGAATGTGGGCTTTCCTACAATCAGCAGCTTGCAATCCGGCATTTTTTCAACAACCAAGTCAAATATTTTCAGTAGCGAATGAATGTTCTTGTGGGGCGAAATTCTTCCAACAAAAAGCAGCAGCTTTCCATCACCCTTGACCTTCAAAGCTTTCCTGATTTTGCTTCCATCCAGACTATTCCTAAACCTTTTTCTGTCTATCCTGTTGTATATGACCTTGCTGTCGAGGCCAGTCTCGTCCTTCAGTTCTTTTTGCAGGAACTTGCTTATTGAAACGGCTTCATCAGCGTACCTTAAAGACAGCCTGTTAAAAAGCCCGAACAGCTTCATGTATATTCTCTCAAAAAAATTGTCAAAAAGCCAGCTGTAGCCTATGCCATGGTTGTAGTAAACATACTTTACATTATGCTTTTTCTTTGCGTAATGCGCAATCAAATTCATGGGATAGAAATGGGAAATTGCAACATCGTAGCCCTTCAGCTTTTCAGCTGTTTTTTTTATTTTTTTCCTGTCCAGAAAAAATAACAGCCTGTACATCCTTTGAATAAGAAGGGTCTTTGGCATTCCCAAAACTTCTATCTTAAAGCCTTTTGGCCTTATTGACGATTCAAGCGCAAATACAGTTACATCGCTGCCTTTGCTTGCATATTCTTCGGCCTGCTGCTCTGCAACCCTGTCAATGCCGCTGTAATGCGAAAATGTCGGAGTCAAAATTGCTATTTTCATGTTTAGTTTTTTATTTTTTCCGTTGGTTATTTTTTATTAAATTTAAAATAAATAAAAATAACTAAATCAACCCTAAAATATGCATCATCTTCAGCTTCAAAACCATGAAATACCCTGCTGCCAATTGCGGAAGCCCAAGCTTCGAAACCCCTTTTGTCCTGTCTGTAAATGTTATCGGAATCTCTTTTATCATAAATCCCTTCAGGTGTGCCTTGAACAGCACTTCCTGCACTATTGAAGGGCCTCTTGACTCAAGCTTTTTAGCCTTTATTCTTTCCAATACTTCCTTCTTGAAGCACCTGAAGCCGGAATTGCAGTCCCTTACTCTCAATCCGAGAACCACTCTTATGTAAAGATTGGCAAAATGGGTTACTATTCTTCTTACAAAACTTCTTCCAACTTCTTCAGCACCTTCAACCCTTCTTGAGCCTAAGATCAAATCTGCATTTTTTAATTCCTTGATCATTGAAGGTATATACTTAGGATCATGAGACAAGTCAGCATCCATCTCAACAATAATGTCAGCACCGTGTCTGAGGCAGTAAACAAATCCATCCCTTCCCGCATAGCCCCTTCCTTTGTCTTTTGTTCTTAACAAAAGATGAATGTTTTTGTTTTTATTGGACATACTTTTTACAATGTCTGCAGTCCCGTCAGGAGAATTATCATCAGCTACCACTATTTCCAAACCATTTATTTTTAATTTTAAAATTTTATCTATCAAAATGCTTATATTTTCTCTTTCATTATAGGTTGGGATCATTACGAAGGTTTTCATTTTATTTGATAGAGGATAATTTTTTAACAGCGTTAGCCATATCATCAACATTATACTCCGGTGGCACATTGCACTTTTGTCTATAGCAGCACAAACACCCTTTTTTTGGTATTATTTTAATCCCTCTAAAATATAATTCAATCTCAGCCGAACTTGTTGGTCCAAAAAACACAACAATCTTCTTTTTCAAAGCTGTTCCAATATGCAGGGCCAAACTGTCGCTTGTAACCAATATGCTGCACAAGTTAACCAAAGACGCAAATTCCATCAATGAGTTATTGCAGCCAGCGTCTATTATTTCGGATCTGGCAAGGGATTTTATTTTCCCGTTTCTTTCAGCCTCTTCAGGCCCTCCAAAGAGGATGACTCTTGCATTCCTGCTTTTTAATTCATCATTTAATTTGTCAATCAATTTTGCTGTGCTTTCCTCGCTTAGCTTCTTGTCCTCCCACCTTCCCCCTGCGCCTGTATTGATGCCAACAACCAAGCCGGATTTTTTTATTTTGTTTTTTTCTGCAAATTTTTTTCCGAATCCCAATTCATTGCCATTTAAGGCCAACATAGGTTCCTGCCTGCCGTACTTCAAGTCAAGAATTTTGTAAATAATCTCCTGATAGGTTTTCTTATTCCTGGATTTCAGCTTGTCTGCCTTTTTCTTGCCAAGCCTTGAAATAAGCCCCATGCCAAACCATAATGCAGAATCTTCTGTATAGGCTCTTTTATTATTGTTTAAATATGCTCCTGTTATTTTTTTTGACTTGATGCTTGATGCCAATTCACATGCCGCATGCTCATCGTCCAGGCATATAACCAGCTCATATTTTTTGCCTTTCAGGCTTTTCAGCGCATTGCCAATAAGGAATATTTTATCAATCAAGCTGTTGTTTTTAAGCACATCAGCAGAATCCTTTTTAGTAACCCAGTCTATCCTGCAGTTTTTGTACTTGGATTTAAGCCCTGGAAGCACGGCAGTTGTCCTGATCACATCGCCTATTGCACCAAGCTTTATAATGAGGATTTTCATTTATGCAGCATATTTTTTGCCTTATTTTAAAGCTTTCTAATGACAAATATTTAAATAGTTTCACCCTAATCTTTCTGCCATGAAAATAGGATTGAAGAAGATTGAAATTATTGCGGTTGTTATCCTGTACTTGGCAGCCCTGTGGATGTGGACCCTGCCTATACAAAACAACAGCATGCCGTTTGGCGATGTGGACGCCAGCTCCCACTTTGCAATAGGGGACTATATAACAAGCCAGGACAAATCAACTTACCGTATACCTTATTACATGACATTCAGGTACAGCGGGCAAAACAGCATTTTTCCTGACTATCTTTGGTATCCTCCCCAGTACTGGACAAACGGCGCAATAGCCCAGATTGTTGGAGGAGAAAGGACCCTGAGTTTTTTCATTATGGTTGCAATCTTGAGTTCTTTGGTGATCCTGTCATCATATTTCCTCATTCGCAATCTGTTCGGGTTTTGGCCTGCTTTTTTATCCAGCTTTTTGCTGGTTTTCTCAACAAGGGATTACATGATATACCTGTGGGGGCAGTGGCCGCAGTCGCTTTCTTTTGCCTTCACGCCATTGGCATTATACTGCTTTTTCAAGTACCATCAAAATTATAAGGAAAATCAAAGCAGGCCGGTTTATCTTTGCATAATGTCATTATTTTTGGCTGCGCAATTCTTATTCCATCCGCAGGGAATGATTGCCTCAATTGGCGCTTTGGCATTGTATTCAGCATTTCTAGCCATAAGATACAAAAAAATTCCATTCAAAATAAAGCACTTTATCCTGTCTTTTATCATATTGGTAGCCATCGCTTCTGCATTTGCGCCGTTCAATATCGGAGAATTCTTTTCAGAATTGTTCGCAAAGCAGGAAACAGCAACGGCTAAAAGCTTTCAATTCGACAAGCTATTAAAATGGTACCATGGCATTAAGAATGACCCAGGATTGCCGGATTTCTATTTTGAGTACGATAAGGTGCATGGCTCCCTTGAAGGAGGATTGCTCTCATGGTGGACACTTCCCTTTTTGCTGCTGGGGCTGCTGGCCTTGGCTTTCAGAAGAAAAGAGGAGGATATTGTTATGCTTGGCTGGTTTGTTTCGTTTTATTTTTTAACAAGGCTAGCGGTTTTCGGCTATGGCACAAGGGATATCAGGATGTTTGCCTATGAGGCCCATGTATTCTATCCGATAATAGCAATAGGCCTGCTTTCCATAAGCTCTATATCAAAGAGTGAGCCAATCAAAAAATTCCTCAAATATGGGATGATTGCAGTTTTCCTTGTGTTGGCAGTTTCTGTGAACGGAGCATCTGCATATAAAATCTTGAAAGGGCAGGAAAATTCAATTGCAAGGATAAACCCGGCGCAATATGAGGCTGCAGAATGGATAAAGGCAAATCTTCCAGAAAATGCCGACGTTTACACCTATGGGACATTAGGATTTCAAAACTATGCAGCCAAGATAAAATGGCTTGGTGTTCTGTCGCAAAGGCATTTCATAGTAAGCAATGACGAGATTAACATGACTGACTATCTATTCATAGACTATACCGATGCATCAGCATTAAGGGACCAAAACTACGCAAATGCGATCCAGAATTTTGAAAAAAATTTGCAGAATTCAACCAATGTTTACAGCAAAAATGGCATAAAGGTGTATAAAATTGATGAAATTAAAATCTGATGAGGCCGTGATGGGCGCAATTGTGCTTGGGATGCTAGCGGTATTTAGCGCCCTTGCCCTTGGCTATGCAGGATTTAGGACAATTATTGGAACAATAATAATTATACTCCTTCCTTTTTATCTTCTGTTCAGCAATTTCAATATTTCTAAAGGCGAGAAGCTCATCTTTTCAATATTTGCTGCGATAGCTATTTTTCCCTCGCTTGTTTATTGGGCAGGATTTATTCTGCCGTTTCGTGCAGCTCTGCTTGGGGCATTTGCAGCTATATTATTGGCTTCTTTTGCATTTAAAATTTATTTTAGGAAATCTCAATCAGTGTGATTTGTTGGTTTTCCTGTAGAAGATAATGAGACCTATTGCTATCATTAGCACAGGCAAAACAAAAGCATGATATTTGACATTTAATCCCATCAATCCAAGGTAATAGCTCAATATTCCAATTATACCTGCTGATAAAATAGTTCCAATTACAAATCTCTCAAGAAACTCGAGACTTTCTTTCCAGTATAGCATGACGCAGTACCCAGGCAGGACAAAAAGCCAGAATACAGATGCCACAACCCTAAGCACTCCAAAAAAATTCTCATTTAGAAATGCTATCTTGAACGCAGCAAGAGCTATAACAAAAACTATCCCGATATATGCCATTTCTTTCTTGAGCAGTTCAAAAGCTTCTTTCTTCAATGCACTCATCTCCTTTTTTGTCATTTTTGAGCACAACAACAATCTCGTTCTCAAAAGCCTTCTTGATATAACTCTTTTTTAATAGCTCAGCCCCGATCATCATGTTATACTGCGCAAGAGCCTGCTGCCTTGATGCCTTGTCCAGCACTATATAATCAAAAATGCATATGTCTTTTTTCCCGAAAAAATCCTCCTGCGGCAGGCTGTCCAAGGGATACTCAAACTCAAACAGACCCTTTCTAACCGCAACCAAGCCTCCGCTGTCCCCTGGCATCTCTGTGACATAGCTTCTTTTTATCTTCCTTTCATTGATCGAGGATATGTAATCATTAGGATCGACAAGATAATGCACCCTTTTCGCGTTCCTAAGCAGCGCATCCTGGCTGTAGATGTCTCCATAAAGGAAGTAAATCTTTGAATCCTTCCCCATGCTTTCCCTTAGCCATTTGAGCGCGTCCCAATGATAAGTGTCCATTACACCCTGCGAGGAGAATTTTTTGTAGTGAGGAATATAAATTTTTTCAGTGTCAAAAACAGAAGCAAAAACGCCCGAAATCAAAATTCCAAATAACAATACGAAAAAACTGCTGTGGGCTATGCCCCATTTCTTAATTGCAGGCCTTAGGATGAAATATATCCCAAGCCCGAAAAAAACAGAGAGATACAAAGGCCAAAAGAACCTTATCTGGAATGCCCTGACGTCAAATCCAAAATAATTGAGAAACCCCCCGATAAGCATGGAAAAGCCGAAAGCCAAGGAAGTATGCATTTCCTTGAGCTTGGCCAATGCAGCAGCAATTCCAACAGCCATAAAAACAAGAAAAATGCCGAAATCCGCTATGTAAAATCCCGGATTTCCCTCCCATACCGGCCTGAAGGAATACGACCACGGCTGGGACTTTGCCCATGTATTCATAAATATGGGAAGGTAGTAAAGAGATATTATAAGGGAGATGGCAAAGGCCATTGCAAATTTTTTTATCTCACTTTTGTTCAGGCTTTTGAAGATAATCTTGATGGCCAAAAACAATGCTACAAAAATGGCTCCAAACACTGCCTCAGACGTGTGTGCAAGAGCAACTGAGCTAAACATTATTCCTGCCAAAAGATAAGATTTTTCCATGTCAAGCCTTGAAATGCACCACGCAAACCCTATCAGGAAGGATTGGGCCAGCACAGACGGCCAATGCCCCCAAAGGAATCCCGTGCTTGCCGGCTGGGAGAAAGCCAGCACAGCAAGAGGAAGCGAAAGAAAGGCAGCATGCCTGTTGAACGGCCTTATGAGAAAATACATTAGAAAAACAGATATTATCGCAAAAAAAATCACGATAAAATATATGGAATCATACACTTCGAGTCCAGAGGCATATGAAAAAATAACAGCCAGGTGGTACAGCAAAGGAGGATACCTTCCAATGCTGTTTTTGATGCCGAATGAAATGTACTCTGCCTCCTGCCTGAAATTTCCTGCGTCTTTTATTGCATCTGCCCTGACCTGGTGCTGGAAGGAATCGGATGCAAAATAGGCGTATGGGAACTCATGGCTTATTTTGTGCCCGAATAATATGCCCGGTCCCAGAAATACAAAAGCGCCGAAAAAAATAGCTAACAGAACTTTTTCTAGGTTAACCTTGATGTTGACCACCCTTATAGCTCTGCATCTGAATAGCTATTCTTTTTGTGTTTAAAAAGCTTTATAAATGATTTGGCATGACTGCTGATTGGTGTGGTGAGGCAATGGGTTCAAATGAATGGGACGAGCACTGGTCGTCGCGGAAATTCGTGTCATTGAATTTTGCCTTCAAGTTTTACAGGAAGCATGTTATGTCAAATGCGCTGTCCTACTTTTTTGAAAAATATTTTCCGAAAGATGGGATATTTGTGGAATGCGGTTCAGGAACATCCCTTACATCATTCAAGGTAATGAAGCACAAAAGGAGGCTCATTGCCCTTGACTTGTCCATCAAAGCTATAATGGAGGCAAGAAAGATCAGGAAGATTGACTATTTTGTCCAGTCTGACATATTGAGGCTGCCGTTTAAGCCTGAAAGCGTTGACGGCATATGGAATTTAGGAGTCATGGAGCACCTGACCCAGGCGGAAATTGACAAGGCTATGGGGGAATTCCAAAGGGTGCTAAAAAAGGGCTCTTATGTTGTGCTGTTTTGGCCGCCGGTGTACAGCTCAACAGGAATAGCCTACAGGATAATTGAGAAAATGATAAAGATTGCCACAGGAAAAGATTTCAGGTTTTATCCTGACGAGATAAGCAGGCTGTCATCAAGGGAGGAAGGGGCTTCAATAATGAAAAGGAACGGGTTCAGGGACTGCAGGGTCTTTTTTCCCTGGAGGAACTGCTTTGGAGACTTAGTGGTAGTTGCTAAAAAATGATGAAGGATATGATTAAAAGCGTCATGACAAGGGAAAGAATCGCGCATTTTTCAATACTTCTTATCATAATAATCCTCTACTTCTTTCCCTACCTTAACATCAACACAATGCCGGCAAGAGGCGATCCAACTGAGATTCCAGATGTCCATACAAGCGACCTGATGGCCATAATAGGCATTTATCCTTTTGAGATAAGAAAAACTATCGAAGAATATCATCAATTTCCTTTCTGGAGCCCATGGCGCCTTGGAGGCACTCCAATATTTGCCAAGCCGCAGGCAGTTTTCTTTTATATAAACCTGCCCCTCATACTTTTTGCCCCGACTGTATTTGCAGGGATAAAGTGGTCAATTCTGCTGCATTTCATTATAGCAGCAGCATCGATGTATGCCTTGATGCATTACCTGTCGAAAAGCAACCTGGCATCTTTTGTTGCAGCTTTTGCCTACATATTCAATGGATACATAATCAGCAGGCTTAACTGGGGCCAGACAAATATTTTGTTCCCGTATGCATGGATTCCTTTGATTTTTCTTTTCACTTTTAAGTCGCTGGAGGAAGAGGAATGGCTTTGGAGCAGCATTCTTGTCGGTGTATTTTTTGCACTTGAGGTTCTTGGCGGGGGCGCGCAGATGTTCTTGTACACTTCTGTGATGTATTTTTATTTTATTTTAATTTATTTTGTTGTGCACCTGATTCCGGACATTTCAGCAAAAAGGATTTTCCAAACGGCATTGAAGATTGGCAGGATGTCATTGGCAATCCTTGCTGTTTTTTTTGGGTTGACAGCTGTTTTTCTCCTGCCTAACTCAAATTTGATGAAGATAGGTGTCAGAAGCCAGGGCTTTACATATGAGCAGAGCCTTGGGGGGGAAAGCAAGCTTGACTTTGGCTACTTCAAAGACTTGTTGCTAAGCCCGCATTTTTTCAAGAAGCCGCATGCAGACTGGAATTCACAGGGGCTTGGCCTTATTCCGTCTATACTTATGCTTTTGGCAGCCTTCCATTTCAGAAAAAGAAAGGTGCTCATGTTCATACTGCTTGCATTTGCTTTGCTTCTTGTTTTGAACGGCTCTGTATTATTTTATGTATTTTGGAAATTCATACCCCAGTTCAGGCAGATAAAGGGCATATACAAAGGCAATGCGGTTCTCTTCTTTGTTTTTTCTGTTCTTGCAGGTTTCGGATTTTTGTTCCTGAGCAGCCTTATGGAAAAATACGGAAAGAAAGCCAGGAATATTGTGGTTTATTGTGCGATTGGCCTTTTGATAGCCAACCTTACTGTCTTTAACAACAGGCTGGGGATGATGACAGACATAAAATATGAGCTAGGCAAAAATCAAGTCTTAAGCTTCATAGAAAAAGACAATGGCCTTTTCAGGTTTCGGATTTTTGAGACAAATGGCATAGACTGGGGCACAGAGCATTACAGCGTGCTTCTCGGCCTTAACGACGTATATGGAACTGAAAATGTCTGGCTGGCAGACTATCTTCCTGTTTATTTGAGCTTTGCAAACCAGTTCCCTGCAAAAGGATATGGAATACTGAACACCAAATATATAGTGTCCACAAAAGAGCTAAATATTGAGGACTACAAGTTCGTGAACAAGTTCGAGGAATGCGGCTATTATCCAAATGGGGCAGACATATGCCAGCCAAAGAAATCTGACGGGCCATATCTTTACAGAAATGAAAAATACCTTCCAAGGGCATATTTTGTTGATGATGCAGTCCTTGTTTTGGGCAGCAAAGACCAAGCGGCGCAGGCAGCTTATTTCCTGATGTCCAATCCGAATTTCAACCCGTCAAAAACAGTTATAGTCCACGGAGAATCAATAAACAGCTATGGCGGCAGCTTCCTTGAAAATTTTGAAGTCATACTGCTTACAGGCTCTTTTGACCAGTCATATGGGCAGAAACTAAGAAAATATATTGACAGTGGAGGAATACTTGTTCCTAATGTCCTTAATGGAGAATTTGATATTACAAAAGACAAACTGGATGAAATTCTTGCAAACCTTGGCGCAAACAGCGATTATTCAGCAGACAAGGCAGAAATATCAGAATATTCTCCAAATAAGATAGTTGTGAATACAAAAAATAAGAGAGGATTCCTTGTCATGAGCGAGCAGTTTTCCCTATACCCAGGGTGGGAAGCAAATGACGGAACTGGAAATAGGAAGGAGATACTTCGCTCTGATGGAGTCATAAGCTCTGTCATTCTCGATGGAACAGAAAACCAGATAATATTTGCTTATACTGAAAAATCCTTCAGGCTTGGCGCAGCCATAACTTTAGCGACATTGGGCATAATTTTAATCTGCCTTTTTTATCATTGCCGAAAATCCAGAGCCAAAAAGCCATTTATTCAAATAAACTCAAATGAAAATTAGACTCATCCAGATTTTGTCGGTATTGCATATAGCCTTGGTTATGTCTATGCTGAAAGAGTTCAGCATTGCCCCTTTAATACTGATTATTGCAGCCCTGTCAATTGATTTTTTCACAGGCTTAAGGACGGGCATGAAAAATCTTGCCTATATTCTTGCCTGCCTTTCAGTTTTTCTTCCGCTGCTTTGGCTTTTCCTGCTCTTCCTGCCATTCGCAGTATTCGGGCTGCTGCTGGGAAAAAAGGGATTTGCACAGAACTACATAATTGGATTTGTGATGTCTTTTACTCCTACAACAGCCATCTATCTGCTTTCAACATACCTGTCGGTTAGGCTGAGCCTGCCGTTGATTTTGGCTATATTTTATTTGGCGCCTTTAATTGCTGTATTAATTCTGAAAGGAAAGTTCTTATCAGCATTTGAGCTGGAAAGCAAAGAGGCAGCATTTTTTCTCATTATCATTTCATTGACAATAATCACCGGGTCGGTCATAATTGACGACAAGAGCTTATTCATGGCAAATGGGGTTAGGGAATTCTCAAGGATGCAGCCTGCAATTGATGGTTTTAGTAATGGGGCAATTCCAATATATGATCCTTCCACTGGACAGGGGGAAGCAACCTTCCTTTGGATTCCGCCGACATATTCCATTCACTTTGCGCTTGGGAATTATTTACTGGACTATTTTCCAAGAATACTTCTTTTCAACTTAAATATCCTTTTCATATTGCTTTTATCTGCAGTGTCGCTTGGGCTGCTGCTCGACTCAATAATAAGCAGGGAAAAATCGGCATTAGATTGGGTTATATTGGCGCTTGTAACCGCACTTATCGGCCTTAATTTCTTTTTCCTCCAGTTCCTGGAATCCACAAAGCAGTTCTATTCGTATCCAATGAGCTACCTTTTCCTTGCTATCATAATCTCAAATCCAAGGAAGTTCAATGAATTTTTGATCCTCATGTTCATTTCAGCAATCATCATGACAATCCATCCAGCATATGGATTTGGAGTGATTATAATCGGATTTTCTTTGCTCCTTATCACCAAAAGCTATTATGTCAGGGACAGAAGCGAGCTTAAAGAATTTTTAAGCTGGGCTCCAGCCAACAAGCTTAAGATTGCCGCAGCCTTGCTTGCCATAGCCTGCCTCCCATTGTTTTATTTCCAAAGCTCGATTATTTTCAGCGATTTCTTATATAAAAATCCCGGCCAAAATCCTATATCCGCAAGTACAATCAAAAGCAACGTATTATCTTTTTTTGACAGCTTCATCAGGAATGATATAAAAATCCTGTCGCTTAAGTACCCAGATCCAAGCAGGATAGACGACCACAAGACAGGGGCATTTATCTCAATTTTTGGCGCAGCAGCTTTGATAATATTGCTGGCCGCCTATAAAGTAAAAAGCATTAAAAAATTCAGGATATTCGCTTTTGGATACTTCCTCAGCCTGCTTATCCTTTCCTTGCTTACTGCAAGCCTGACAGTGGTGCTTGGAGGGCTTTTCAGGACAAACCAGCCTTATTTTTTGGTTTTGATGGGGGCCTCAATCATCTCTTTTGTTTTCTTGTTTGAGAATAAATATTTCAGGATTGCATTGGCAGCAGTTATTCTCGCAGCCTTTTTGCATTCACTTCCCCATGCAAGGGAAAACCTTGCAAATATACACAGGGAGCAGTTTGCAAGCGGCGAAATTTACAAGAATGAGTTGGATTTCATCAAAAAATTGCCAAATGACGGAAGAATAATGACATACGGGCTTTTCGCAAACGCAATTGACTTTGGAGCTCCAAGGCTTACGGGAAAATACTTCTCAAGGGACGAAAGGGAAGAGCTTGCGTCATTTGACAGGAATGCCTATGCAAAGATACACGGCCAGAATTCATTTGGAGACCAGAATTATGTGCTGAGCAAGCCAGGTGTGGAAATTGCAAATTATCTTATTCTAGGAGGATATAAATATGTCTTTACCAATGCTTGCCACCCTGTCGGAAACTATGTAGCCCTCAACATATATCCTAATTTTTCTCATCCAATTTACCAAAATGAATGTTTTGTAATATTATTGGTCAATAAGGCGAATTATGCCGAAAAAATTGACTTGTCTTCAAGCGCCGATGATGAAACTTACAGAAAAAATAGTGGCTACAAATATGTTACTATAGGCAATTATTATAATTTTGATTTGGCAGGCATAAATTACAGTAATGACCCAAAAGAGCCGGAAAGCCTGCGCTTCGAAAGGGAAACACCCACAAAAGTCAGGATATTTGGGGACTTTGATGCAAACGGCTGGGTGGTTTTCAAAGAAAGGCATTTCCCAAGATGGAAGGCATACATGGACGGAAAAGAAGTTCCTGTTTTCTCCACGAATCATGAGCTGATTTTAATCAAGACAATCAAAGGAAGCAGCATACTGCTGGAATACAAAATTCTCGGCAGGGAGAAAATATTCGGAATAGTATCTCTGGCAGGATTTGTCGGATTTATTATACTGCTCCTTGTTTTGCTGAAAAGAGAGATACCAAAACAAGTAATTTAATGTGGTTTTTGACGATTAAAAAATCCTACTTTCCCTTCCTAAACGCTTCCCATGTGTCTAAAAACTCCTGTATGGTTTCTGTCGTCCTTGGATTTGTGACCATGTCCCTTATGACAGGAGGCGTTATGGTAAGGATATGTGCGCCAGTAAGCATAGCCGCATTCACCTGCGATACCTGCCTGAAGCTTCCTAGGATTATCCTTGACTTCACGCTGCTTTCACCAAAAAGCTTGACAGCATCTTCAGCGACTTTTTTCGCGTCATAGCCCATGTCTTCTATCCTTCCCCAGAAAAGGCTTACATAATCAGCGCCTGCCAAAGCTGCAAGGATGGCCTGCTTTGCAGCCATGCACGCAGTTACATTTGTCTTTATTCCAAGCTCCGAAAGGGTCTTGACGGCTTTCAGGCCATTAACATTCATGGGAATCTTGACCACAACATTGCTGCCCCACGAATTGTATTCCTTTGCCTCGCTTATCATTCTGGAAGAATCATTTGTAGTGACTTCTATGCTGACAGGCCCTTTTACAAGCTGCAAGATCTCCTTCATCCTCTTCTCGAAATCAACCCCTTCTTTTGCGCAGAGCTTTGGGTTTGTTGTACAGCCTGCCACAATGCCCCAGCTAAGAAGCTCTTTCAAATCATCCAATGATGCAGTGTCTGCGAATATTTCCATTTTTAATATGTCGGAAATATACCATTAATCTATGATTGATGGACGTAAGTCCAATGTAGTTGTACAAGATGATATATTTCCGAGCATGCTCAAAAACCACCTGTCTGCACGGGATGGCTTACAAGGCTTTCAGCCCATCATGCCACCCGTCTGTGACGGGTGGTTTTTGACATATTTTTAAATCTTCTACCTTTATCCTTAATGCAGCCTCATAAAGGTCTTTCACAATCTCAGCCTTAACTTTTTCCTGATGCATAAAATTGAAAACGTCATTTCTTTTAATGCCAATCAAAAATCTTTTGCGGAACGGCAAATCCACTTTTAAGTCGCTCAAATTATCCCCGACAGCATATGATTTTCTAACGTCTATTTTAAATTTTTCTATTGATTCATTGAATAGTCCGTGCTTTGGCTTCCTGCAATTGCATTGGCCTGTAAACTCAGGATGGTGGATACAATTATAGATCGCATCAACTGGCAGCGATTTAAGAATTTTTCTGTCAATCTCTTCGAGGTCTTTTGCCTTTATGTAGCCGAAAGCCACCCCAGGCTGGTTGGATATCACTATAATCTTAAATCCGGATTGCTTAAGGGTTTTCAAGGCCTTGCCGACTTTAGGAAGAAAGTGAAGCTCTTTGGCATTCATGGCGCTGTAGATTCCTTTCTCATCATGGTACATCACCTTGTTTATCACACCATCTCGGTCAAGGAAAACTGCCTTTGATTTCATTTGCCCATCTCCTGCCATAGGCTGCTCAATTTTTCCATTGTACCAATCTCCCTGTAGACAATATCATCAGGCATGACATAGCCATAAAGCTTTTTCTTCTCCTTCAAAAGCAAAGGGAAAAGATCGTATCCAAAATCAAATTTTTTCCTTGGAATGAATTTAAGGACATTAGGCTCAAGAATGTAAATTCCTGCATTAACCAGCCTGAAGGATTTGGATGACAAATCCGCCTCATCGATATCTGGCCTTTCAATGAACCTTTCGACCCTTAAGTTTTTATTCAAAATGACAGCGCTTGAGCTTTTCTGGCTGCTATTTTTTTTATGCAGCGCAATAGTTGCGAATGAGCCATTTGACTTATGGAATCTAGCAAGGTCTTCTAAGTCAAGGGTTGTAAAATTGTCGCCGTAAATCACGATAAACCTGTCATCAAAGAAATCCTCTGCGAGCTTCAAAGCCCCTGCAGTGCCCATTGGCTCTTTCTCGATTGAATATCTTATTTTTACACCAAACCTTTTCCCTTCATTGAAATGGCTCATTATCCCTTCAGGCATGTAATGCAGGCACAATAACAGCTCTTTTATGCCGTATTTCCTGAACAATTCCACCTGATGCTCTATAAGCGGCTTGCCCGCAACCTTGATCATTGGCTTGGGCAAAGAGCTTGTCAATTTCCTCATCCTTTTTCCAAAGCCCCCTGCAAGAATTACCCCTTTCATGGATTTAATCAGAATGCCTTATCTTTTCAATCAGCGCGAATATGATAAGATGGTGAAGCGCTATATGGAATGACTCAACATGAGGGGTTGAGTCTGCAGGAACAACAATACATGCGTCGCATATCTTCCTGAACATGCCTCCGTCAAATCCGGAAAAGCCGATTGTCTTTGCCCCTTTATCTTTGGCAAACTTCATTGCCTTTGGCAGGTTTTGGGACCACAAGCCGGCATCACCTGTGCCAGAGCCGCCGTGCACTGAAAACCCGACAACAACATCTCTAGGCTCTATAAGGTTTTCAAGCTGTCCCGTGAAAAGATTTTCAAACCCGTTGTCATTTGTCCATGCGCTCATAAGGGGAATATTGTCAGTCAATCCTATTGCCTTGAACCTTTTCTTTCCCGGCACGATAGAGGTCTTTGACAGGTCAGCAGCGAAGTGCGTTGCAGTGGAAGCTGACCCTCCGTTGCCCATTGCATAGACCTTGTTGCCATTCCTCCATGCCTCAAAAAGAATGTCGATTGCCTTGCTAATGTCTTCTTTCGATGTTTTTTCAATTACCTCGTGCATTTCGGAAAAATATTTTTCTATGAATTGCAAATTTTCCATTTTCATCAAATGTCCAAAACAACCTTAGAGCCCTCAAAATCGAACCCGAAGCGCATCTCCTTTAAGCCTTTTTCTGCCATTGCCTTTCTGAGGCCGGATTTGGCGCCGTCGCAGTAAAACATGAAAAATCCCCCTCCGCCTGCTCCCATTATCTTCCCTCCCATGGCCCCGCTTTTTATGGCAGCATTATAGCACTCGTCTATAAATCCGTTCGATACCCTGCTTGATATTTTTTTCTTCGCGTTCCAGTGCACGTCAAGCATCTCCCCGAATCCTTTGGTGTTTCCCGACTCAAGACATTTTTTTGTCTTGATCGCTATCTCCTTGATTTTATGAAGATAGTCAACAGCATTCCCGCTTTCCTGGACAGACTTGTTTTGCTCTGAAAGCACATAAGATGACGGCCTTCTTATGCCGGTATAGAAAAGAAGGATATTATTTTCCAGCTCTTCCAGGGCATCACGAGCGATTTTCAGAGGAGTGACTGTAACTTTTCCGCTGCTGTCAAATTCAAGGCACTTTAAGCCCCCAAAAGATGCCATGTACTGGTCCTGCTTTCCGATAGGCTCCTTCAATATGTTTATCTCTATCCTGCAGGCTTCTTCAGCAATCTCATGGTTTGTTATATGCTCCCTTTTATGCGCGTGAATAGCCCTTAAAAGCCCAACAAGGAAGCTGCTGGAAGTTCCAAGGCCGCTGTTTGAAGGCACATCAGCCAATGATGTAATCTCAATTCCATCTGTGATTCCGAAAAGCCTGAGGCTCTCCCTCACTGTTGGATGCTGCAACTCATCAACATTATTAACGGTCTCTGTCTTTGAGTATTTGACCTGAAGTCCGCTTTCGAACATCTTTGTAAGAGTCACATAAATATATTTGTTTATGGCCCCTGCAAGAAGAAAGCCATTATGCTTTGAATAATAGGATGCTAAGTCAGTGCCGCCTCCTCCAAGTGATATCCTTACAGGGGTCCTTGTTATTATCATAGAATCAGAGTAATAAATAACGCAATTTAAACGTTTTGTTTCTCAGTAACAGGAATGGGAAATTCAGGCTTGTTTGCAGCGCCGTTGAACAGCTTTCTCGCCTTCAAGTCTGCGTACTTCACTGCTGCCTTGGCAAGCTGCTTGGGGTTAAACAGGACATTTGTGGATAATTGGCACTCGAAGGTGCAGAAGCATTTTGTGTCCTTTATGTCCTTTCTAAGGGCTCCTGATGCTTCGTTGAGCCATATTTTTCTAAGATCATAATCGACATCCTTTAAGTTTCCCATCTTGCTGTCAGCCCTTATCTCGCATGCAAATACATCTCCTGTGGGATAGATAATTCCGTTTGTGATTCCAGCATAGCATGGGCTTTGGTACTTGCCTGTTTCAAATGTCCTGACAAGCATGTCCCTGAAGACAAGGTTTGTTGCAGTATATAAATCTCCACCAAGAACCTTATAGCCCCCTATCTTGCCTTCCCTGATTTTTTTTTCTGTTTCTGCAAGCAGCTCCTTGTAGTGCTTGAGTGAATCCCCTGAAAGCTTTGCGCTTTTTGGCTTGCCCCTAAGCATGTTTATCTGAAAAAAATCAACCTTGTATGTGTCTGTTATATAGTCAAACACTTCTTTTATTGAGGAGTCATTCTCCCCTGTCAGTGTGCATATGATTCCCACATCAAGCCTGCTGTATTTTTTCTTCAGCTCCAGAAGGCCCTTCAATGTTTCCATTGATTTTGAGAAGCACCCCTCCATTCCCCTTATCTGCTCATGCAGCTTTTCAGAGCCGTCGATTGAAACGCTTATATGCAGGTACAAGCCATGATTTTCCGACATTATCCTGTCCACTTTCTCAAGAGTCAATTTTGTCAGTGTGCCGTTTGTCGGGATTGATGCTATCCTCATTCCTGAATTTACCCTGAAATAATGTATGATCTTGTCTATGTCCTGCCGGAGAAAAGGCTCTCCTCCTGTAAATCCAACGTTGATGAGGTTGCTGACACTTTTAGTGAGCTTTTCGATATTATGGAGGTCGATTTCATTTTTCTTGTTAAGTTCTTCCCAATAAAAACAGTGGCTGCACTTGAGATTGCACCTGTCCGTCACATAGAAAATAAGATAGACCGGCATCTGTTTTTTTTTGTAAAATACGGTTTTGAGATGCTTTAAGTCTTGGAGTTCCAGCATTTTCTATCCCCTGTTGCTAGGCCAATTGCAGTTTAAATATATTTCTGCTGCCTTTTTGCCTTCAAACGCGATGTTGAGCATTGATTTTATAAGGGCAAGATTTCCAAAAATGGCCGATTTCAGGAAAGGGGTTGTGATATATAAAACTATCATCATAGTAATGTAAATGATTCCGTATATTAATGACACATATGAAATCCCTATGAAAATGCCAAAAAGCAGGATAAAAAACAGAAAAGGCTGTAGGATGTATATTCCCAATTCAAAAGGATATATGGCCATGCCGAAAAGGCCGTATTTTGGATTGAACAGCACGTCGCGGTTGCTCAGCATAACCAAAATCAGTCCAGTGCCCCTCCTTTCTTTCTGGGAACTGAGATCCTTGATAGATCTTAGTGATTCCTCGTAAAAAACGCATTCGCTTATGTATTTTACTTTATATCCCAGTTTCCTTATCTTTATTGCTATGTCTGTGTCGTCATAGAATGTGCCTATTTTCATCATGAGTTTTTTTTTCACAATCATGAACTGGCCGTGGAACACAGGTGCAGAGTCCAGTCTTGATTCCATCAGCCTTAATTTGGTGTAAAATTTCCTATAAGAGTCTTCAACACTAAAAGCATTGTGGCTTTGGCTCTTCGCCACAAGATTTTGGATGCCGCATACTGCTCCTATTTCATCGCTTGAGATATGTGGAATTGCTTTTTTCAATATGTCCTTTTTAAGCATGACGTCTGCATCTGTAATTGCGAATAAATCATGCCTTGCATAGCTTAAGGCCGTATTGACGCAGCCGACCTTTCCTTTTTGCTGCTTGTTTCGGACCAGCCTCACATTGCTGAACCTTGAGCAATATTTTTTTGCGATTTCCAAAGAATTGTCATTCGAGAAATCATCAACCAAAAGGACATCAAAGCAGTTTTTTGGGTAATCAAGGGCAAGAGTGTTCTCAATTTTCCTTGAAATTATCTTTTCTTCATTGAAAAACGGAATGGCTATTGTAAACTTTGGGATGCTCATTTTCATGCTATTATCTTTGCATCTACAAGCTGGGCATTCTCCTGAGTATTTTCTTCTGCATCAAACGAGACGAGCTGGTATCTGTTGAAGCTTATGTTTCTCTTCTCCTTAACCCTGTTTTCCTGGTGGTATCTGTAGTGCTCAATTCCCATGCTTGTATATTTTTCCGACAGCTCTATGTCTTTGTCCAGGATCATGTTAAAAGCTTCAGCGTTGCACAGCTGGTTATAGCTGTAGCCTTCATATTTTTTAATCTCATCTTCATATTCTTTTATCCCCATCTCTGCGTTTAAGTACCATGGGAATATCATCCAGTACCTCATCAGAGTGTCGTTGCTTATTGTAGGCAGGTTAAGGACAGGCTCGAAATTCCATACATTTGCCTCTTTTCCGTTGAACAGGCCGTTTTTTTGGCAGTAGTCAAAAAGATCGGTGCCCTTGACAGGAATCAAAAAAGTCGGCCTCAGCAAGGTTGGCCTTACTTTGGCAATCAGCGAGATTGTATCATTTAAAGTGCTTTCATCCTCTCCTGGGATTCCAAAGATAATATAGGCATAGCTCCTGATGCCGTATTTCCTGCAAAGCCCAAAGCCTTTAACTATCTTATCATAGTTCAGCTGCTTTTTCACAAAGTCAAGCAGCTTCTGGCTTCCTGTCTCAAGGCCAAACTGGATTTCCCTGCAGCCGCTGTCAGCAAGTGCCTTGGCTGTAACATCAACCAAAGTGTCAAGCCTTGACTCAATGCAGTATTGTATCCCGTAAACATCATAAATCTCTTTTTTGTACGCTGAAGTGAAGTCCATCAGCCATTTGAAGTTAAGGGTGAACAGGTCATCATCGAAATTGAATACCTTGACAGGAAATTTGCTTACAAGATATTTGAGCTCTTCTACTATCTTATCAACATTCTTTCTCCTGACGATATAGTAATTCTTCGCCTCATGTATTCTTGGGACTCCGCAGAAAGTGCATTTGTATGGGCATCCCCTTGAAAGCGGAAGGTTTAGCCACCCGTTTTTTGTGCCGATGATAGTGGCCATGTCAAGCAAATCCCAGTCTGTCATCGGCAGTGTGTTTATGTCTTCCACAGGCTTGCCATGGATTATTCCTTTTGCCTCAAGAAGCCCTTTGGCCATCTCCGAAAAGACTATCTCTCCATCTCCGACGACAAAAGCATCAAAGTTGGAGCCATTAAACTCATGCGGCGCAATGGTCGCATGAACTCCTCCAAGTATGATCGGCACCTTAATGCCATGGCTTTTCAGATATCCTGCAATCTGGTTGCTTCTTGTAAACTCAAAGGAAGTGCACGTGAACCCAATGATATCCGGGTTAAATTCCTTAATATCCTGCAGAATTACAGCGTCATTGTCAACAACGCCATTCTCGTTGTTTATGTGTATAACGCCAACCTTGTGGCCTTCGCTCTTCAACACAGCAGAAATAGCCTGCAAAGCAGGAGAATGGGCTATAGGGGAATACATATTAGGATAAATAAATAATATTCTCATATTAAAGGCTAAGCAGCCCTATAAGTTTATAAATATTTTGAAAATTAACGATAGTTAACTCAATCCACGAACCTGTACTTAATAATCGCCCAGAGCGACCTGAACCCGTCTCTTGCTATGTGGACTTTCTTTCCTTCCATAAACGACCTTGAGCTGTAGCTTACAGGGACTTCAACAGGCTTTATTCCTTTTTTAAGCAGCTTGGATATTATTTCCGCATCCAGCTCAAACCCTGTTGACTTGAACTTTATCCCTTTTATGGAATTCCTTGTAAATACCTTGTACATTGTCGCTATGTCAGTCATCTTGACTCCGTAAAGAATGAGGTATGTTAGATTAAATATCAGCCCGCCATAGTTCAAAACAAGAGAAGACATCTTGTCCCCTTTTAACGCCCTTATTTTCCAATGGCCCCTCTTTAATGTCCTTGAGCCAAGCACAAACTCTGTTTTGCCCTCAGCTATCGGCTTTATCAGCCTTTTGTAGTCATTGACATCATATTCAAGGTCGGCATCCTGTATGATTATTATGTCGCCTGTTGCATTGCTCATGCCAATCCTGACTGCGCTTCCTTTTCCATTGGCTTTTTTTTCAAAAATCACCTTTGTGCCGGACATTTTTCTGTATTTTCTCGCAATTTCCCTGCAGCCGTCAGTTGAATTGCTCTCAACGATAATTACCTCTTTTTTGGCGCTTCCCAAGTCTACATTGTAAACCCTTCTGATAATCTCTGGAAATGTTTTTGCCTCGTTATAAACCGGAATTATTATCGAAACCTTCATTTTCAGTTGAGAAACCTGTACTTTACAAGATAAAATGCCGCCTTAAGGCCGTCAACCCACGTAATTTTCTTGCCTTCATCAAATTTCCTGCCGAAAAACTTTATCGGCACTTCGTGTATCTTATAGCCGTTCTTGAGGATTTTTGCCGTTATCTCAGGCTCAAAGTCAAACCTTTTTGACTTCAATATTATTTTTTTTAGCACTTCCCTTTTGATCACCTTATAGCCTGTTTCCATGTCTGTGATTTTTGCGCCGTACAAGGCATTTGTCATGAATGTCAGAAGCAGATTGCCAAGGTAATGCAGTTTATACATCTTATTCAGATTTTTCTTTATTGCCTGAAGCCTCGACCCATACACTACATCTGCTTCTCCCTTGATTATGGGAGCTAAAAGCCTTGGATACTCGCTTGGGTCATATTCAAGGTCGGCATCCTGTATCAATATTATGCCGCCTGTTGCCTTTTCAAGCCCTGTCCTGATTGCAGTCCCCTTTCCCATATTTCTTGGATGAAGCAATATTTTTATCCGGCTATCGCGGATTCTTTTCAAGATGTCTCTTGTCCCGTCGCCTGAGAAGTCGTCAACAATTATCAGCTCTTTGGATGCTTCTTTTAATTTTACATTCTTTACTTTTTCAATAACATCCCTTATGGTCTTTGCTTCGTTGTAGACTGGAATTATAATGGACAGCTTTTCCATCAGAAATTAAAACTTAAAATCGTTTAAAAAACTATTGATTTCTGTAAACGCTCAGGATTCTGCTTATGACTTTTGTTGTCGAATATTCCTTCTCCATCTTCGCTATTACAATTTTCCCCCCATTATTTTCAACAATGCCTTTTTCCAAGATTTCGCTTGGGCTGTAATCGCCCCCTTTTGAGTGGACATTCGGCTTTATTTTTGACAGCCAGCTTCTTGGATCAGGTTCCCTGAACGTGAAGATATAATCGACGCTTTCCAGCCCAGCCAAAACACCCATTCTTGATTTCTCATTGTTGATTGGCCTCTTGTCACTTTTGAACTGCTTGACAGAAGAATCAGAATTTATGCCCACTATCAGTATATCGCCCAGCCTTTTTGCCTCCTCAAGGTACTTTACATGCCCGAGGTGCAGGATGTCAAAAACCCCGTTTGTGGTAACAATTTTTTTGTTTTCCTTTTTCAGCCTTTTGGCTATTTTGATAATTTCTCCCAAAGTCTTGATTTTATCGCTTATTGCCATTTTCAAAGTTCTCTATAATCCACTTAGCGGCATCCAGCAGGTCTCTTGCGGCATAATCAGGATGAACTTCATTTTTCGCATTGCTTCCATAGCCAGTCATGACATGAATTGTCCTGCACCCTGCATCCCTTCCCATCTCGAAATCGCTTTTCCTGTCCCCTATGACAAAAGACTTCTGCAGATCCACATTAAACTCCTCTTCTGCCTGTTTCAGAAGCTTGATTTTCGGCTTTCTGCAATCGCAGTTGTCATCAGGCTTGTGCGGGCAGTAATAAGTCTTTGCAATTGATATTCCGTTCTTTTTCAATTCATCCAGGACCCTTTTATTGTAATTAAAAAAATCCTCAAGCTTGTAGTATCCCCTTCCTATTCCGGACTGGTTTGTGATAAAAAATAATTTATAATCCTTGAGCACTTTAAGCCCTTCAATTGCGTTTGGAATCAGCTTAAAGTCCTCTATCCTGTGCACATATCCTATGTCCTCTGTCACGACCCCATCACGATCCATGAAAATAGCCGGCATCATAAGTCCTTAATCTCCTTTTTTATTTCATCAATGCTCACCGTTGCCGTGCCTATCTTGCCTACTTTTATGCCAGCTGCAATATTTGCAATGACAGCGGCGTCCTTCAGGCTGGCGCCCGAGGCCATCGCAAGGGCAATTGCAGCAACAACAGTGTCGCCTGCCCCAATCAGGCTATAAACTTCCCTTGCTTTTGTTGGAATGTGGGTTATGCTTCCGCCTGGCTCAAATAAGGACATTCCTTTTTCCCCCCTGGTGACAAGCACACTTGTGTTCAGCTGCTTCAGAAGCCTGTTGCCGATTTCTATTACTGCTTCGTCACTTCCGTCTTCAATCCCCGCCATTTCAGATGCTTCGGCATTATTTGGAGTTATCAAGGTTACATTTGAATAGAAATCCCTGTGCTTCGGCTTTGGGTCAACAATTATGGGCTTATTGAGTTTATTGCATAATTCAATTGCCTTGCTGCCGATTTCCCTTGTAATTACTCCCTTTGCATAATCAGAAATGACCACTACATCCATGTCTTTTACGCTTCTTTCCAGAAATTTTATTATCAGCGTCTCAACTTTTTTGTGCACGTGCTCTTTGTTCTCGTAATCAACCCTCAAAAGCTGCTGGCTCCTGCCTATCACCCTTATTTTCTGCGTCGTTGGCTTATCGCTGTCAGTAACAATTCCATCGGTAGTTATGCCCTTTTTTTTGAGCTCTTTAAGGAGAATGGCCTTTGCGCTGTCATTTCCGGCAATGCCCACCATGACAGCCCTGCCGCTCAACGCAGAAATATTGTTGGCGACATTTGCTGCGCCCCCTGCCTCATAAGTTTCCCTAATCACATTTACCACCTGCACTGGCGCCTCTGGGCTTATCCTTGAAACGTCGCCCCATATGTACTTGTCAAGCATTATGTCGCCTATGACCAGGATATTCTTGTTTTTGAAATTCTCCAGGATTTTCAGCAGCATTTGCTTCATTTGATTTCACCCTTTTCAATAATCAGCCTGTGCAGCGTAGGTATTGTCTTTTCATGCCTTCCAATGATCATAAATCCCTTTCCGCCTAATGAAATCGGCCTTGTCACAACATTTTCCCTTGGCCTGTAATGGTCAATCATGTCAAAGTTCGCAGCTGTGACGTTTTCAATTTTATGCCCCAGATTTCTTGCGATTGTCAGTGCTTTTAAGAATACCTCAGGCAGGATTACTGCACACCCAACGTTTAAAATAATTCCCTCTTCAAGCTTGCTAACGTTTTCAGTGAAAATCTTGAAATCCTGATATGAAGTTTTCCCGATTGCAGCCCCGTCGCAGCTCGGATGCTGGTGCACAATGTCGGTTCCGATTGCTATATGCACAGTAACTGGAATCTTCAGCCTGTATGCATTGTACAAAATGCTGCATTCCTTGTTTGGCAAATTCAAGTCATTTATTTTTTTGCCGATAGCGTATCCCGCTCCAAAATTATTTTTTGCCCCTTCTTTCAGCGCGTCATTGAGAATTCGTCCGGTTTCCTCGGTCATTCCGAATGTTCCGTCTTCAATTGTTTGCTCGACATACTCTGAAGTTTCCCCTATTAATGCCAATTCAAAATCATGTATCGGGCCTGCGCCGTTCATAGCAACATGCTTTATTATCCCTTTTTTCATCAGGTCTATGACAAGAAAGCTCATTCCGGTCTTGATGACATGCGCACCCATCATGAGGATTATCTCCTTCTTCCTGACATGAGCATTGATTATTCTGTACACTAAATCATTCAATTCTATAGAATCCATTAAAATCTCGGAGTTTTCTGGCTTAATCAAATCACTTAGCCTTACCTTGTTCTTTCTCTGCCTTATGGGGATTGTCTTGATTTTGTTGAAGTCCAGCATTTTAATCACTTGAATATTTCTTCATTTAATCTTCTTGCAGGCCGCAGCTTTACATTATCATCATTGTCAGTTGTTGATATTTCCAAAACAGTGCTTTTTGGCACTAATGATTTGAACGTATGAATCACCCTTGGCTCCAGCCTGAATTTGTCGCCTTTCTCCAAAACAATTGTGCTGGCAGGAGCATCTAATCCGCTTGCATAAGTGAGAGAGACCTTGCCTTCAATGACAACAAACGTCTCGTCTTTGCGCTCATGATAATGCCAGCTTGACTCGAACCCCTCGTGCAAAATCAAAAGCTTATTGCAGTACTTTTCGTTGTTCTCAATCCACAGCTCATAGCCCCAAAGATGGTCGTGCCTCTCGCCTTTAAACCCTGCCAAAAATTTAACATGCTCCTCTTTGAATTTTTTCTCTGACATTATTCCACCTTAAGTATGAACTTTTCATACTCTATTTATAAGCTTTTCGCTTTTGGATTATATACTTGATAATATAAATATATATAAAGTAATACTTTTTACTACTTTTCATACCTTAAATCCTGTCAAAATGGCAAAATCCAAGATTGCGATATCTGTTGACAATTCCCTGCTGAAGCTCGTAGACTCAAAAGTGGACGGAAGCGTAATCAGGAGCAGGTCGCAGGCGATAGAATATTTCATGAAAAAAGGGCTGCAGGAGCAGTCTGTCAGCACTGCCGTATTATTGCTCAAGGGAGAGCATCAGGAAAATGCGCTTAAGGATGGGAAAGGAACCAGTTTGATAAGGCAGCAGATTGATTTCTTTGCAAGCCACGGAATAAACAAGCTGTACATTGTAACTCAGCATACAAGGCACATGAATAAGCTGCTGGAGGCAGTTTCAGGCTCTAAAATCAATGTAGAGATTGTTGAAAAGCAGGCAAAAGGCAATGCAGAGGCAATGACAGCAATAAAGGATAGGGTGAAAAATAGCTTTATCGTGATGTCCGGCGATACGTACAATAACTTTGACTTGTTAAAAATGATAAAGAAGCACATAGATACCGATAAACTATCAACAATGGGGCTGATGACAAGGGAAAAGCCCTCACATTATGGAACGGCAATCTTGGACGGAGATTTAATTGTTGATTTCCAGGAAAAGCCGAAGCATTATTCCACCAATATAGTTAATGCCGGGATTTATATCTTCAAGCCCGAGGTCTTTGAATTATTTGAAGGCGCGGCTTCACTGGAGAAAGAGCTGTTTCCAAGATTGGCAAGGTTAAAGCAATTGGTTGGGTTTTTTACGTATGGGGAATATGTGCATGTTGGGGATTAGGATTATTTTTTAAACATCGGAATTCCACCCTATCTATTATAGGCGGTTTCGTAAACTCAACCACAGACATTATTGTGGAATTCCGACTGTGCTCAAAAACCACCTATCATATTTGTAATTTCTATATAATAGTAACATTTATATAATATTTTGATTTGCTGAGGATAATGGCAGAAGTATTGCAATTCAAAATATATAAAGCTGTTGCGGAGAGAAGTGATAATGGAAATTTGGTTAAACTTTGGTATCCTAAAGATAAAGAAATAACTTATACCCCATTTCCTCCAAGGATAGAATTTGGGATAGAGTCCTATGAGCGCTTAATGACTGATGGACGGACAGAAATAGCCAATAATGAAAATCCAATAAATCCCCCATCTGGCGTAGAACTCTATTTTTTTAACGATGATAAATTTGTTTGTGGTAACAGAGGTCTTGGTGCAAGAACACAGAAAAAAACACATACTGCATATGGGGGCTACCCTCAATCTTTAGATGAGGTTTTAAGTGCTGAAGGCATTAGGAGTATTGCGTATCGCGAATATGCCGAGGAGATTGTAATGCTAATAAGGGATGCTCCTTCATATATGGTTATACCTAACATGACAGATGAAAACCGGCTTAAAGAACGTGTTGAATACTCCTTAAGATGTGCAAGGGAAAGGTTAGGATTAGAATTAAAGCCACACATCGTTGATGTTGAATTTAAAGAGCCAGTTGATACACTTGAAGTTTATAACGAAAATGATGAGATATTATTTAAAACAAAAGTTAATTTAGACTGGATTTTTCATCCTGTTACTTCACTCGAAGCATTTTATTCAGGACGTTTTACCAACTTGTCTTCTGAAGAAATTATTCCGTTTGATACAGAAGGAGACTTTGCAAATGGAAAATTTAATCGCTTAAACCTTGAATCTTGGGTAGTGGACTTAGAAGATATTAAGGGAAAACCATTTGGATGCATATTAAAAAATCCAAGAGTTTACCAGACTCAATTTGAAGGAAGCACTCCCCAAGCAGCTATTGTTAATTTTTCTGAGCCATATATTGGTCCTGAAGGAATAGCTGTCGTGAGCCCTTATGTATTTTATCCTAATCAATTGTTAGTTAGATTGCTTGGTGCGCATGGTGTCCAGGGATTTGAAAACTGGGTTAAAATTCAACATCAAAAAGATAAAGCGCAGATGGACGGCAAATTTTTGATTGACGAAGCATTAGTGAGGAAAGGATAAAAGTGGTTATTTTTATGAATAAGAAAGCATTTCAGTTAGAAGATTTATTGTCAAGTTTAGGATTTGATGATAAAACAGTTGTATTAGGCGTAGCTTCATTGTTGGGCGGGCAAGCAATTAGGAGGAATCATAGATTATCTGATCAGCCTCAAACAATTAAGAGTGATGGCTCTACTGTAGGAACACTAGACCAAATTAGCGGCAGAGCTATATCAAAATATGTCAATTCAACCCAAGCAATACATACAGTTAGATTTAAGTCTGAAGAAAACACGTATTTCAAACAGCCTGAGTCCTTTGAGTTCGCTGGAATTTTTGACGAGCTTGATGGAAGCATAAATCCGCTTATGGGTGGAACTAATTTATATTATATTGGGGTAGGCGGTGTTATTCATCAAAGAGAAGGTGATAAGCAAATTGCAGCTGCTGTTTATTTGCCGTTTGATGATCCAAAATCAATATTCGTAGCTGAAAAAGGAAAAGGCACATACAGAATAAACCTGTCAAGAATGGATTTCAATAAACTTATCCTACAGAAATTCGTTTCCCAGAAAAACACACTACTTGAGTCAGGGTGGATGAGCGAATCAACATTATTAGCTGAGCAGGCTTTACGTGAAAGCGGTTTTTATCGGGAAATGGGATATAACACTGCAAGGGATAAAAATAGCGGTGGCATGTTTCAAACAATCAAAGCTATTAGAGACAACCATCAGGTATTGGTAAATTTTGCTCCGTCTCATCAAGCAGACTATTGTTATCTTTTATTGCAAGAAGCTGGAGCAGATGTTATTGGACAAGATGGAAGCCAGATTTATTCAACAAGTTACGCCATGCTTTCCATAGCTCCATCTTTTAGTGGAGATAAAGAGAAGCTTAAAAATACATTTGTTGAAGCAATGAGATCCCCTATTTTAGGTAATAATTATATGGGGGTTTATCCTGGAAAGATTATATTAAATAGAGTATGTGAATAATTTTTTCTAAACCATCTTCTCAACTTCCTTCAGCACATCATCCACGCTTATGTTCTTCATGCATTTTTGGTAGTCGTTTGAATTTCTTGGATAGAGGCAGTCAGGAACCTGTCCTTTGTGAACATTTATGCACGGTGAAAATTCACAGTTATATCCTTTGTACAGGCTAACATTCCCTTTGCCGTAAGGACCGAAGCGTACCGGGAGATTTGGGCCGAATAACCCAAGCGTCCTGATGCCCTGCGCTGCCGCGATATGCATCGGGCCTGCGTCGTTGCCGACAAACAATTTGCATTTTGTGATTAAATAAAACAGCTGGGTCAAGGTAATTTTTCCAGCAAAATTAAAACACTTGCTTTTGTTCTCCATTTTTTCAATGATGCCATTCACTAAATCCATTTCATCAATGCTTCCAGAAAAAACTATCTTTGCATTATGCCTTGCAATAACTTCGTCACACAGCTCAGCATACCTTTCAAGAGGCCACATCCTTGCCTTTGCAGATTCAGCTGCCCCGGGAGCAACACAAACAACAAAATCATTTTTTTTAATTCCATTTTTCTTCAAAAAATTGTCAACAATTTTAATATCATTTTTTGAATAATTCAGCTCAGGCAGCTTCTCTGCATCATAATCAATTCCCAAAATCCTTGCCAGATCCAGAAATGTCTGCACAGCATGCTGCTTGTCATTATACCTGACTCTCTCGTCGTATAGTTTTGACCTTGCTCCATGGGAATAGCCGACAACTCTCTTTCCTGCAAAGAAAGAAATGATTGCGGAAACATTGAGGTATTCCTCCATATCAATAGCCAAGTCATATTTTTTGTTGTTATTTATAATAAAATTCAATACAGAAAACAGGCTTGTTTTGACATAAAGGATATTATCCACTTTATCATTGCCAAAAAAAACATCCTTATTTCTTGAGGTTGCGAGAATATCTATACGGGAATCGGAAAATTTTTTTCTCAGCGCTTCTATTGCCGGCAATGCCAATATTGTCTCTCCAATGCCCCATAGCTGGACAACCAGGATATTTTTAATTTCGGACTTATTAATGGGCTTTCGTTTAGCAAAAGCTCCGAGTAGGCGGCAAATGATTTTGCCCAAATGCCTGTCAATCAGCTTTGTAAGGAGTACCATAATGAGGCAGAATACTATGCGCTTTTTAAAGATTTAGAAATGCGGCTCAGCCATTCCATTTATTTTTTTCTTGCTTTTTTGATAGCCAGCGACCTTACAACGGCTTCAATCCTGCCTTGGTTTTTTCTTGTAAGGGCGTATGTGTAAAAAATAGCCGCTATCAAAAAAAGAAAGCCGCTTATGGTCAGCAGATCCAATGCCCTCAGAAAGCCGACTCTTTTTACTATTGGATCCAATATGGACGGAAAAAGCGCAACAATTATAAATAATATCCATAGCGCCAGCCAGAATGCAAATTCCTTTGTTGTGAATTCCCTTCTTTTGTAGTGCAGAAATGAATAATATACCATAAAAAGCCCAAACAAAAATCCTGCAATCTGAATCCCAAGCACCATCTTTTCACCTTCCTCCGTTTAGTTTCCACCAAAGCATATTCAGAACTATCTTTATCCCGTCTATCACAGTTGTGCCCTTGTACTTGTCTGAATATATTGTCCGGATTGGAATTTGCACATATTTTAATCTTTGCTTTCCCGCCCTTGCTATCATCTCTGATTCCATCGAATAGTCTGAGGCGTTCCACCTGATTTTCCTGTATGCCTCGCTTGAAAATGCCCTGAAGCCGCACTGCGTGTCCTGCAACTTTACATTGTATAATATCTCCACAATCCTGGATATGAACCAGTTTCCAAAATGAAGAACCAGAGGCATTTTTTTGCTTGGTTTCCTGTAGCCCAAAATAACGTCATACTTATCTAACTTTTCGATGAACCTTGGTGTATCGTCGGGATTGTGCTGGGCATCAGCGTCCAATGCAATTATATGCTTGGCGCCGTTTTTTACAGCAAAGTCGCAACCTGTCTTGAGGGCCGCGCCCTTTCCCAAATTTACAATGTGCGTTAGCACAATTGCGCCTGCCTTTTCTGAAACATTCCTTGTTTTATCTTTGCTGCCATCATCAACTACAATGATATTTAAGACATGCTTTCTGGCCTTTCTTATAATGCCTGAAATGCTTCTTTCTTCGTTATAGGCAGGTATCACCACCCAGATATTGCTGGTTTCCATTTAAGAATTATTTGCTAAAGATGTTTTGTTGGCTTCTGGCAAATTGGCAGGCTCACTGGATGCAATATTTGCGGATTCCATTTTCTCTTCGGATTTTACGAAAAAGCCGGCGTATTCATCTACTATTGTAGTATTCCTACCATCCCAGTCAACTTTATAGGTGTAGATATCAGTGCCAGTCAATCCCCTTTGATGATTAAATGGCTTAAAGAACCTCAGGCCATGGCCATTCATATAAAACATCCTGGTAAACATGCTTCCTGCAAGTTCCTTGTTTGTCAGGACAGCGCTTACCTCGCTCTTGCTGTTTGGAAGTATTGTAAGCCCTAAATCAGCAGTATTGCCTTCAAATTGCTTTTTCAAGACTCCGTCTTCTGTTGCAAAAGCAACTATTCTGGGCCTGACGATTCCCTCAGGGCCGACCCCGAAAACATCGTAGTTGCTCATATTTATCTGGAATCCGTTGCTGCACTGGAACAATTTGGCATCATTCCTGCTGCAGCTTACAACTCCGCCGTATGCAGGCCAAGGAGCAATCCAGCTGTTTGCCCTTCTGTTCCTCTCGTTCGGGTCAGGCTCGTTTAGTATGTCCTGAACTTCTGAATAAATATTTTCTGCCGTATCCTTGGAATAATTGTACTCGTTCATAATTTTCTCAATCTGTTTCTGCTCGGGCAAATTCCTGTTGTACCATATATCTGCCCTTTTAAAATCCCAGCTTCCAAAATGTGCCCAGACACCGCTTTTGCCTATCATGTCCTCTGAAGCGATGAAATATGCCTCAGGAGGATTGCAGTGGGTATACTTCAATACGCTCTCCGCCTGGCTTGGGCTTAACCCATATCCCTTAAGCAAATCTTCGGCACCAGATCTGTCTAAAGAGACTATCTCGTTTATAATTCCTATTGATAAATGGTTGTCCTTGATTAGCTTGTATAGCTCATTAAATCCTTCGCCGCTTCCGCAGTCCAGCATTCTTAAAATTCCCATGGCCTTGGCTTCGTCGTCAAGCATCAGGATCTTGCCAACCCAGTGCGCAGGCGCAAATGTCTGGGTAGTGCCGTCAAATGTTACCCTTCTGTCAGCAAGCGCCTTAAAGTGGTGCCCAAAATCCCACCATGATGTTATTATTGCATCTTCTTTTGAGTCCTGCTTTATTGCTGCAAGGGCGTTATACCATACATCGTTTATCAGCGGTACGTCATACTTCGCTGCGTTTAGTGCAGCTTTAGTCGGGCTTATATACATAAGAAGCAGCAAAATTATCAGAATGCCGCCACCAATTATTTTATGAATCTTAAGCTCCCTGTTCAGAGTTCTGGATAAATATCCGTAAGCCCTTCCCAGAGCAACCCCGAATGCCACGCTGAAAGCAGGTGCAAGCAGAAGAGTGAACCTTATTCCCTTGATGCTCGCAAAAATGGTGGAAGCAACCCATAAGGACAATAATATTGGCAGCCTGAAGTCATATGACGAATCTTTTTTATAGATAGCAATCAGGATCCACACAATAATCGGAAGCATTATCCATGCCAGCAGGCCATACAGCGATATCTCAATTCCTATCTTGATTAGGATAAAATATGATGTATAGAAAAGTATGGATACAATCAGATAAGCCAGCTCGAATCTTCTTATTCCTTCTTTTCTGGACACTGACAGCACAATTCCAAGAAGGCTGATGTAGAATAGGAAAGAGCCGCCTACAGAGTTGATGATGCCGCCTATCGAGCCCTCGTTAAGCTCGGCTACTGTTGTAAGCACGTTTGGCCAGACTGAAGTCGTGATAGGGGCCTTTATTGACGGGAAACTAAATGGCCCAATGAAGCTTTCCTTAAACGAGTTCCATCCCAAAAACATTGATACAAAGAGCAGGCTTGACGCAAAATAGACTATGCCAATTATAAGGATGTTCTTTAGCGCAGGCACGGATAAAACATGCAGGTAATCCCTCCTTATTTCATTAAAGCTTATTAAAACCATATATAAAAATGTGATTGCTATAGTAGCGATAATAAAGTCAAATATGTACCACCAGCCGCTCCATGTAAACGAGAATACTCCTGTAAAAAAGCCAGCAGCCAAAGACAGGGCAGCAGCTTTTAAAATGCTTCGCACATCAAAAGCCAGTAAAAACAGCCATGTTACAATCAGCGGAAAAAAAACAACCCAAATGTCATTATCCGCATGGCCGAATAATGTTCTTCCGAGAAAAGCCCCGTTGACAGCCATGATTAGGCCAGCGAAAAAGCCGCTTAAGTTTCCGGCTATTCTTCTGGCGATAAGAAAAACAAGCATTATGCATAATGCCGAGACAAGGACAGGCAAATAGAATATAGAGCGCATTAATGTAATGCCTGGGGAGAATAAGTGCACAAATTTATAGAAATAAGCCAATGAATATGCATGGAACATATCCGGAAATACAAATCTCCCGATTGGGGCCAATTGATGGGTGTCATATGACCTGCCGTCTTTCAAAATGTCTCCTGGATGGCCATTCTCGACAATGTTTTTTGCGTACCTAAACCAATAATAAGGATCAATGTCAGGCATGTAGTTTTTTCCGCCCTCATCCTGGTAAAAAGACTTGAAGTATGCCGAAGTGGCTGTTATCTGGCTGTCAATCTGCTGCTTATTCTGGCTTGTAACTTTTTGAAGCTCGGTGCTGACAAGAGCGTCTTTGTTTGCATCAGGGAGATTTGGATACTGCTGGTCAATTGCAGACCTTATTTGCGACCTTATTCCGTTGATAACGCTGTTTGACGCCCAGTCATCTGCAAACCCAAGTGAGCCTGCCTGCATCCTTACATAAATAGACAGGATGATCGGGATCAGAGCCAGCAAAACAACCCCATATTTCCTTAAAAAATCAGATATTGCGCTCCAATTTATTGGAATATCATGCTCATCACCATGCTCTTTTCCGGATGGCTTGAAGAAATTTTTTAGCCTGCTGAAATCTATGCTCAGCTCGTCGCTGCTTTCCGCTTCCTTTCCAATTGAAGCATTTGATTCTGCCTTGCTTTCTTCTTTGCTGCCCCTGAAGAAGTTTTTTATCTTGCCAAAGTCTATGCTTATATCATCATCTTCCTTTGAATCCATAAGATAAAACCACCTATCTTAAGGGAAAGAGCATATTATAAAAAGGTTTTCACTTGTTCTTCATCCTGGCACGGGATTTCTCGACCAGCTTGTTTGCATGCTTCTTTATCATCTTGTGAGTTTCCTTTACCGCTTTTTGTATATATGGGCTCCACATTCCAATCGCTGTTTTTGGGGCCTCAACCCTGCCGAACCATTTCTCAAAAAACATGACATGCTCAACCCTCAGTTTCGGCGGCGGAATCGGGACTTCGTCTGCATATCCTAAAGTTATCACAGCCTGAACATTCAAGTGCTCTGGAATATTGCAGATGTTTATTATTTCCCCTTCATCAAATGCGCCGACCCAGCATGCCCCTAATCCAAGGGCATGTGCGGTTAAGAGCATATTCTGAATCGCAGCACCTGCGGACTGAAGGGTGTAGACTCTTGCACCCCTTGTCCCATAATATCTTTCCGCTTTTTCCGGCTCCCCTACAACCACTATCTGTATAGGTGCATCCTGCACCCAATACTGCTGTGCGCATGCCTCTGCAATGGCCTTTCTTCTGTTTTCATCCTTTATAACAAGAAACTTTACATTAAAGACATTTCCAGCAAACGGCGCATATTTCCCTGCCTGAAGAACCTCAACAACATTGTCCCATGGAATCGGCTTGTCTTTGTATTTTCTTACAGAGCGCCTGGTTCTTATGCAGTCAAATAAATCAGAATTATGGCTGTGGGAATGGATTTCGTGCTCTTTTTCTTCCATGTAATAACTTCTGAATTATCATATTTAAATAATTAACTGAAATCACATAGAGATAATCATTGTATTTGTTTTAAGGTAAACCATAATCTCTGCCTCCTGCAGAACAAGACTGTTGGGTTAAATATATAAATATTTGGTTATCTTGTAATGGCTATGGAATATTCAAAACTCGTTGAATTATATGAGGAGCTGAGCAGGACAAAAAAAAGGCTTGAAAAGACCCATATAATCTCAGAGTTCTTGAAGGAAGTCAGTATAGACGACATGGAGCATGTAATGCTTCTTCTGGAAGGAAGGGTTTTCCCAAGCTATGATGCAAGGGAAATAGGTGTAGCCTCAAGATTAATGCTAAAGTCTTTAAGCGCGGCAACAGGCATAAGCCAGAATAAGATTGAAAATGAATGGAAAAAGCAGGGAGATTTAGGTTTAGTTGCCGAAGTATTAGTTAAAACCAAGAAGCAGGCCACTTTGCACTCTGCTAAGTTGACGTTAAAAAAGGTTTTTGATAATATAAGAAAGCTCGCAGAGCTGGAAGGCCAGGGCACAGTCGAAAGAAAAACCCAGCTGATTGCAGAGTTGCTGACTTCGGCAAAGCCGCTTGAGTCAAAGTATATAGTCAAGACGATTCTGGAAGAGATGCGCATCGGGGTCGGGGAAGGTGCAATGAGGGATGCAATAACATGGGCGTTTTTTGGAAAAGAAACGGGAGTCAGTTACACCAAGGATGGAAATGAGATCATAGTTGAAGACCGCGATGTTTACAACAAGTATCTTGACGCTGTCCAAAGCGCTTATGATGTCACAAATGAATTTGCACAGGTCGCAAAAGCAGCCAAGTCAAAGGGCTTGAAAGGGCTTGAGAGTATTGGAATGCAGGTGGGAATTCCAGTACAGGCGATGCTTGCATTAAAGGTTGATACAATTGAAGAAGGCTTTGAGACTGTTGGCAGGCCATGTGCTATAGAATATAAATTAGATGGATTCAGGATTCAGGCACATAAAGATGATAGAGGAAACATCAAATTATTTACTAGAAGACTTGAAGATGTAACAAAGCAATTTCCTGATGTTGTTCAGTTTGTCAAAAAAAATATGAAGGGGAAAAGCTTCATTTTGGACTCAGAAGCAGTCGGCTACAGCAAGAAAACAGGAAAATACCTGCCATTCCAAAATATTTCCCAAAGAATAAAGAGAAAGTACGACATAGGGAAAATATCAGAAGATTTTCCTGTCGAGGTCAATGTTTTTGATATAATCTATTATGAAGGAAAGAGCCTGATTAATGAAGAGTTCAGAAAAAGAAGAGGGTTGCTGGAAAAGATTGTAAAACAAGAGCCGAAGAAAATTGTTTTGGCAAAAAGCAAAATTACTTCAGATAAAAAAGAAGTTGAGAAATTCTTCAAGGATGCAGTTAATTCAGGCAACGAAGGCCTGATGCTCAAGAAACTTGATGCACCTTACAAGCCTGGAGCAAGGGTCGGGTATATGACCAAGTTCAAGGCGATGATGGAGACTCTTGACTTGGTAATTGTAGGGGCCGAGTGGGGCGAGGGAAAAAGATCAAAATGGCTGAGCAGCTATGCAATTGCATGCATTGATGACGACGGCAATTTTGTTGAGGTTGGAAGGGTAAGCACAGGATTGAAAGAAAAAGAAGATGAAGGCTTAAGCTTCATGGAAATGACCAGGATGCTCAAGCCGCTTGTTATTCTAGAGAAAGGAAAAGAAGTTAAAGTCAAGCCAAAAATCGTGATTGAGGTCGGATACGAAGAAATACAAAAAAGCCCCAGTTACAGCAGCGGAATGGCGCTAAGGTTTCCGAGGATAGTCAAATTTAGGGAGGACAAAGGGGCTGAAGAAGCGTCGACATTAGATTATGTGAAAAAATTGTATGAAGGGCAGAAGAAGAGTTGAATAACTGTAAAATCCAATTCCACAAACCTTTATATACCCTCAAAATTTCACATTTATAAAATGATTGTAGGGTTTGGATTTAATAAGCTGAGCGTTGAAAAAAAGGAGACTCCGAAAGGAAAGGTTGATATAAATAACAATGTAACCATAAAGGCGCTCGAAGAGTCAGACGTAAAGCTTGGCAATGACAAGCAGAATGTTTTGAGGTTTGTGTTCGAGTTCACATCAAAATACGAGCCCTCTATAGGGACAATCCTATTTGAAGGAGAGCTTTTATACATGGAAGATGCAAAAAAGGCAAAAGATATGCTGGCTTCATGGAAAAAGGACAAAAAGCTTCCAAAAGAGCTGATGGCGGCATTATTAAATGCAATCCTCTCAAAATGCAATGTCAAGGCGCTCATATTGAGCCAGGAAGTCAACTTGCCTCCTCCAATCCCGATGCCAAAAGTGCAGATGGCGCAGGAAGCTGATAAGAATTACATTGGATAGCCGTTTCTTATATTCAATATTTAATGAAAACATTTATAAAACTATAAACCTATCTTTCAGCCATAACAAAAATGGTAGACAAAGAGCTAAAACTTAAAGTTGCAGAAGCAATCCAGGATGACGTAAACAAGGGGATAGTAAGAATAGACTCCGGCTATTTGGGCGAGGCTGATATAAAGCCAGGGGACATAGTGGAGATAGAGGGAGAAAGAAAGACAGTTGCCATAGCTGACAGGTCATACCCGGGCGATATAGGGCTTAACATCATAAGGATGGACGGAATCATAAGGAAAAACGGCAAGACAAGCATTGGGGAGATAGTAAAGATAAGAAAAGCGCAGGTCAAAGAGGCAAAGAAGATTGTCATAGCCCCTGCAAGGAAAGGCGTTGTGATAAGGGCTTCTCCGGAAATTTTCAAGCAGGGCCTTCTCGGAAGGGCTGTTGTCAAAGGCGACATAGTATCCTTAGGGGGAGCCAGAAGAAGAAGATCCACTATGATGGGAAACCCTTTCTTTGATGAGGATATTTTCAGCATTCTTGATGAAAGCATGATGGGCGTTGGCTTTGGCGACATAAAGTTTGTAATTGTTGACACAAATCCAAAGCAGCCAGTTCTTATTTTTGACCAGACAGAGGTTGAATTCCGTTCAGAGGCAGTTGAAGTTGACGAGGAAAGGGTTCCTGACATCACTTATGAGGATGTAGGCGGCTTGGAAGATGAAATAAAGAAAGTCAGGGAGATGGTAGAGCTGCCGTTGAAGCACCCTGAGATATTCGAAAGGCTGGGAATTGAAGCGCCAAAGGGAGTTTTATTGCACGGACCTCCAGGAACTGGAAAAACATTGCTTGCTAAAGCTGTTGCCAACGAAACAAATTCTCACTTCATTTTGATAAATGGGCCTGAGGTGATGTGTGTGGATGGAAACACAAAGATATTGACAAACCCAAAAGGACTGGTGAAAGCGCGAGATATCTATGAGAATGGTTTGAAAGACGGCAAGGTTGAGGGGGATAAGATAAAAGTCATTGAGCTGAAAAAGCCGATTTCAACATACTCATACGGCAAAGACGGTAAAATTTCCAAGGCTAAAATTACGCACGTAACAAAATTGAATGCTCCCTCGTATGAAGTTGAAATTGGTGACGGAAACAAGCTGACCGTTTCAAAAAATCAGCCATTTTTGACTTATGAAAAAGGAAATCTTGTTTGGAAAAGGCTTGAAGAATTAAAGGAAGGCTGCCTGGTGGCAAAAATAAGCAATATCAAGGTTAAAGAGAGAAGCTATAAGATTAATTTCTCAATTGAAAATTTGATAAAACGAAAAGGACGTTATACAATCAAGAGCAGAAATTTATCAAGAAGCAATTGGATTAGGCTGCCTCAAAGGACTTCCCCAGAATTAATGGAGTTTATGGGCCTGGTTATGTCTGATGGAAACATAGATAAGAAAAAAGAAAGCATCACTTTTGCAAACAACGACCCTGCCTTGAGAAAAAGATTCAAGGACCTGTCAAATAACCTGTTCGGAATTGCCAAATCAACGGAATATAGGGATGGCCGCGTGGTTGTTTATTCTAAATTACTGTCCGAATATACAAATAGATTAGGCATAGATGCAGGAAAAAAAGAAAGCAGGATACCAGCTTATATGTTCTCACTGCCGCAAAAAGAGATTGAATCTTTTATAAGGGGCTATTTTGACGGAGACGGCCGTGTTGCAATGACACCGTTCAAAACAAAAAATGGCATAGACTCTAAATACCCCACGCCAAAGATATTCTGCAAGTCGAAGGAATTTCTCCAGGAACTTCAATCCCTGATGCAATTAAGGCTTGGCATTTCGACTAAGCTTAATCCGCATAATACTCCCAAGGGATTGGTGCATGAATTAGTGGTCAGGGGCTATGAAGGAAGAAAGAAGTTCTTGTCAATTGGAAGCTCTTCTGTAAAACTGGAAAAAGCTGTAAGAATAAATCTGAATCAAAAGGCAAAAGAATTTGAAAATATTCCGATCCCATCTTATTTGGTCAAATCAATAAGGGAAAAAATGCTGTACAGGAATTTCAGGAATAATGATTACTACATTTATGGAAAAGGAAAATTTACAAGATATTCATTAAATAAGCTTTTTAATTTAGCAAGCAAGCACGGAATTAATGACAATGATCTAATTAGGGAATTTAATTTACTGAGCAGAAAAGATATAGGATGGGAACAAATCAAGAAAATAAATTTTGTTGGCGAAAAAGAACTATACGACTTTACTGTTGATAAAGACAGTTTTACAACACAAAATTTGCTATTACTCCATAATTCAAAATATTATGGACAGTCGGAAGAAAACCTCCGCAAGAAATTCGAGGAAGCTGAAAAAAACGCCCCTTCAATTATATTCATTGACGAGGTTGATGCAATCGCCTCAAAAAGGGAAGAGACAAGAGGCGAAGTTGAAAGGCGAGTTGTGGCGCAATTGCTGGCTTTGATGGACGGCCTGCAGTCAAGGGGGAAAGTTGTTGTTATTGCGGCAAGCAATGTGCCGAATATTCTAGATCCTGCTCTGAGAAGGCCGGGCAGATTTGACAGGGAAATTGAAATTGGAGTGCCAAGCAAGGATGGCAGGCTTAATATCCTAAAGATTCACACCAGAAACATGCCAATGTACAACAAGGAAAATCTTGTGAAAGAAACTGATTTTGAGCCGGAGTACAAAGAGGCCATGCTGAATCTTATAAGGTATAAAGATGGGAATGCAAGAAGCGTTGAAAGAACGATAAGCAAGTATCTTGTTGAAAATCCGGAAAAAAACGAGCTGTTCAAGAAGATAGATATAGCAAAGCTAAAGAAATACATTGATAAAATAAATTATGACCCAAAGGTTGTTTCACTGAGGGAATTGGCAGAAATTACGCATGGGTTTGTAGGGGCTGATCTTTCATCATTGGCAAAGGAAGCTGCCATGATTGTGCTTAGAAAAGTTTTGCCTGACATCAAGCTGAAGGAAGACGAGCCGTTGCCTAAGGAGCTGCTTGAGAAGCTCGTGATTACTCAGCAGGATTTCAAGGAAGCGCTGAAGGTTGTAAGGCCCAGCGCATTAAGGGAAGTGCTGGTTGAGATTCCAAACATCAAGTGGACTGATATAGGCGGGTTGCAGGACATAAAGCAGGAGCTGATTGAGGCAGTGGAATGGCCGTTGAAGCATCCTGAATCTTTTAAGAGGCTTGGAGTCAGGCCGCCAAGGGGAATTTTGCTGTTCGGAGCGCCTGGCAGCGGAAAAACGTTGCTGGCAAAGGCAGTTGCAAATGAATCAGAGGCGAATTTCATAAGCATCAAAGGGCCCGAGCTCTTGTCAAAATGGTGGGGCGAGTCGGAGAAGGCGGTCCGTGAGGTCTTCAAGAAAGCAAGGCAGGTAAGCCCTTGCATCGTCTTCTTTGACGAAGTTGACTCATTGGCTCCAAGAAGGGGCATGGGCTCTGATAGCCATGTGGGTGACAGGGTTGTTAATCAATTGCTTACAGAAATAGACGGACTGGAAGACCTGCATGATGTAGTTGTAATAGCAGCAACCAACAGGCCTGATATTGTTGATACAGCATTGCTTAGGCCGGGCAGATTTGACAGGCTGATTTTGACTTCTATACCAGATGAGGCCTCAAGATTTGAAATTTTTAAGGTACATACCAAAGGAATGCCGATATTAATTGAGGCGGAGCAAAAGCCGAAGGCAAAGAAGATACTGGCAACAAAAACTATCGGCAAAACTGGCGAAGCATCCGGAGTGGAATACGAAGATGAAGTTCCTCGCAAAGGCGAATTCAAGACAAAGGAAGATTTTTTGAAGCATCTCGCCAAGCAGACAGAAGGCTATGTCGGAGCTGACATTGAGGCAGTCTGCAGGGAAGCAGCAATCCTTGCATTAAGGGAAGACATAAACTCGAGGGAAATAACAAAAAATCATTTTGAAAAGGCGCTTGACAAAGTAAGGCCAAGCGTAACAAAGGATGTTGAGAAATATTATCAGGAACTGCAGGATCAGCTAAGCGCTGCAAGGGCTAAGCAGATGCTGGATGAGAAGCCGGGGTATATGGGATAAGATTTTAATTAAATTGCAATTTGGTGTTCTATGAACCATTTTTTTGTTTTATCCTCAAGATTTCCATCCATTCTGGTGTTGACTTTGTAACCAAAGTAAGTAAAATATTCCTTCAAAATTTTATTTGGTAAACTTCCATACGTAACCGAAGCACCTGAAACTTCAACATTCTTGTTAAGCAAGGTTATGGTGCCACCTCCCAAAATTTTAACTCCTTCATGGCAAATATGACATAAATCCGAGTGACTAATTGTCCTGATTGAGGCGTAAACTCTAACTGAATTCTCCAAAGCGCCTAACACAAAAGGGGCTTTATAGGTATCTAGGTGGCAAATAATCAATTCCAACTGGATGGTTTTTCGGTTTCATATGTTCTTGATAGTAAGCATATCCAATTTAAAAATTTAAGTTATTTTCAGTTTTATGTTGTTTAGCATGGTAAAGATTTAAATAGTTAAATATAACTAAGCTATTTGTATGGCAAGGGTAAAAGCAGCAGAATCAAAAATAGTAAAAGACAAATTGATGTCAGGAAGCCCGAGGATAGCCGGCACTAGGGTTAGGGTTAGGGATATCGTTGAAAAGCATATTGTACTAGGTTACTCGCCTGAAGAAATAGCTGATGCCTTTGATGTTTCCTTAGCGGCAGTGTATGATGCTCTTTCTTACTATTATGGGCATGCCGCAGATGTGCAGGAAGAGTTAAGGAAAGACATGGAATTTGTGGATAAATTCAGGAAAGAGTTTAAACATGAAATTCTTAGCTGATGAGAACATAGATTTACCCGCTGTAAAGGCATTAAAAAGGCTAGGGGTTGATATAGTTTCTATCCATGACGTTGGGATGAGAGGGCATGAAGACGAAGAAATATTAGATTTCGCCAAAGAAAATGAAAGAGCGATAATCACACAAGATACTGATTTTTTGAGGCTGCATGCCAAAAATTTTGAAAATGCCGGAATTGTGTTCTTGACAAAGCCGCTTGACGTAAGCGAATTAATAAAGGAAATTTAGAAAATTGTAATGTTATTCGAAAATTTAAATAATGCAGTTATTTACATACCACTGAATTGAATGAACCCATGCTAAAGATAAACTATTTAAAAACAGCTTAAACTTTAAATGAATATGAAACCAGAGCCCGGAGATATTGTAAAAGTCCGCACAAAAGATGAAACCTATGAAGGAATCCTGATGCCAAGGCCTGAGATATTTGAAAAGGGCTATGTCATTATAAAGCTTGACAACGGCTACAACATAGGAGTTGATGAAAAAAGAATAAGCAGGATCGAGCTTGTCAGCAAATATCATATGCCTTCTGCTCCTGAAAAGAAAATCACTCCAAAGAAAAATCTTCCAAATGTTTCTATTTTGTCATTTGGCGGCACAATCTCTTCAAAGGTTGATTACAAGACCGGCGGAGTTTATGCTGCTTATTCTGCAGACGACTTTGTGCAAATGGTTCCAGAGCTTGGAAATATAGCAAACCTGAAGGCAGAGCAGGTCATGAAGCTGATGAGCGAAGACATGGTTCCTGAGCATTGGAAGGCAATGGCGGAAAGCATCGCTAACGAGCTTAACAAGGAAGAAGTTGCCGGCGTTGTGGTGACTCACGGAACAGACACTCTGCATTTTTCAACAGCCGCAATGTCATTTTTTCTTAAAAACCTGAATAAGCCGGTTGTTTTTACTGCCTCTCAAAGAAGCATTGACAGGGGCTCTTCAGATGCATTCTCTAATTTATTGTGCGCAGTTAACGCTGCTGCTAATTTTGACGGCGCTGCTGTTGTAACCTGCCTGCATGGGACAACTGATGATAATTATTGCACTCTTAACAGGGGGACAAAAGTCAGAAAGCTTCACAGCTCAAGAAGGGACGCTTTCAGGCCGATAAATGAGCTTCCATTAGCAAAGGTTTTTGAAGACGGAAAAATTGAAGTTTTAAATAATGATTACAGCAAAAGAAGCGCTGGGAAAGTTGAAGTGGACAATAAGTTTGAAAGCAAGACAGCTCTTGTTTATGTTTATCCTGGAATGGAGAACGAAGTTCTAGATTACTATATTAAAAACAAATTCAAAGGGATTGTAATAGCAGCAACCGGGCTTGGGCATGTAGCAGGATTAGGCATGCAGGAAACCTATCCAAAGCATTCGCTTTACAAGAAAATAAAGGAGCTGAATGAAGGCAAAATTGCGGTTGTAATAACAACTCAAACATTATACGGAAGAGTCCATCCTTATGTTTATACAAATTTAAGAAAGCTTTCCATGGAACTGAACTGCATCTTTGCAGAGGACATGCTTCCCGAGACAGCGTATGTAAAATTAGGCTGGGTGCTTGGACACGTGCCAAAAATAGAGGAAGTAAAAAAGATGATGCTCACAAATTATGCAGGAGAAATCACGGAAAGAAGCGATGCGAGAGGATTTTTGTATTAGACTTCTTTCAGAATTATAGAAGTCTGCGTTTTGTCAACTCCAGCAACATTTCTCAATTTTTCTGTGACAAGATTGTTGAGTTCCGTAATATCCCTAACCAAAGCCTTAACCAGAATATCCGAGCCGCCTGTTAAAATATAAACTTCATAAACCCCTTCAATCTTTTTCAGCTCATTCGCTATGTCTGTCTGATTGACTTTTTTGCCCGGCACGCTGTAGTTGATTGTAATCCCAATGTAAGCAGGCATAGGCCTTCCGAGAAGGTTATGGTTTAGGTTGATTGTGTAATTGATTATCACGCCTGTTTTGACCAGCTTTTTGATTCTGTTATGGACAGTTGTTATTGGGATGTTCAGCTTCTTGCTTAGCTGGCTTGTAGTCTGCCTGCTGTTCCTGACTAATTCTTCTATGATTTTTCTGTCCTTGTTATCTACCATAACCATGTTACAGACGGGATTCTATATAAATTTTTCTATTTAACCCATAAATAATGGAATATTTTTCCATTTTTCTTTCCAAAAATGGACTTTTTGGAATATATTTCCATAAAATTTGGAATAAATTAATATAACAGATATAGATACTACTTACTAGAGATAAAAATATTTTGGGGTAGAAAATAACAAATTTTCAAGGACAGGGTTTATATTCCAATAATAATATTTTAATCAAATAAATATTAATATAAGAATAAGAACCTGATATGAAAAATAGATTGAACTAACAGGAGGAAAAGAAAAAATGACACAGCCAATAAACAAAATAACTCTGGAAGCAAAAATTGCAACAGCTGTTTTGAAAGATTTCTCTTTAAAGGAAAGTGAAGATTGGCTTGGGAGAACACGCTTTTCTGAACTTGGGAAAAAGTTAGCTGACTTTTTAGATGTAATCTGCAAAATAAATGGCGGCCAAACTATGGGAACACATTACGAACCAATTATAATTAAAAATTATGAATCTGAATCTATTACAAGATACTGGGCTTTTTCAGATTGCTCAGCTAAAATTGATATTGATTTATCTAATATTCCGGAAGAAAACAAATCAAGGTGCACCGCAGAAATTTGGTATGCAACTCAAGATCTTCCAAAGCTAGCCCTGGACATTGCTGGATTTTACCAAAATCGGGATTTGTTTCAGCCTGAAAGCCTAGTGAAAACACTGGATGCAGATTTTGTACAGGGGCAGTAATCTTGAAGCAAAACTTAAAGAAAAGATATGAGAGAATAAAATGTCAAATCAACTGCTTGAGCAATTGGTATCCTACAAGGCAATAACAGGAGAGCCGCTAAAAATAGGAATAATCAATAATGGCGGAACAATTATGTGCATTCCTTCTAAAGAAAATCCCGAATTATTGGAGCCTCTTCAGTCTGAGAACGAAATAGTAAATATAATACTTCAAAATGCCCGAGTAGGCTCTGCTGCAAAACAGGGGCTTTTGGAATTAAATGATTTAAAAGAGAATAAAAATTAACCCTTACTCAATCCCCAAAACAGCCTTCTTGTGCTTTTCAAATACCTTGCTGTCAACATACCCATAAACTCCCTGTAGGTTATTCTTGAATTCTATGGAAGTGATTTTATCTTTTATCTTTTGAAATCTGCCTTTAAACTCGCATCTTTCTGAAACCTCACTTTTTATCCAGCCTGCGTCTTTTGCCTGCGGCATGAGCATAAACACATCCCTTATGTCGGCATTTCTGCAGCTCACGAATTTCATCGCCAAAAGGGCATCCATATTTATAATTCTTAATTTTAATTCTTCCTGTATTGTTTTGCCTTTTAGCGCTCTGACAGCAGAATTCCGGAATACCCATTCTGCGCTGAATATGCCTTTTGTCAGCCTGTCTGAAACGTTGGCGATTAATATATCCACACTAACCTTAAAGTTTTTCATTATTGTCTTCTCGTACTTTAAAAATTCCTCGTGGTACTGCACTAAATCTGTATCAGTAGACCTAACATAGTTTATTTTTATAAGCTCCTTTCCTATTTTTGCAGCTTCCGCCTTGCCTTCAACAGCATATCCTCCAATAACAACAAAGATGCAGTTTTTTATTTTCTTTAACGCTTCAAATATTTCATTTTCCCTAAGCTGAAGCAGATCCATATTTGTTCCTCATATAGTTGTAAGCATAGGAGAACATTTCGTTTTCTTTTGCCATAGCTATTGTTTCCTTTAATGGCTCGACTTTTAAGCCCCCTTTATCCACAGCAGCTACACTTTTTACAGGAATTAAAATTATATATTCCCCTATTGTTGAGCCTTTCTTTACGTAGTTTGGAATATTTCTTTTATTGAAAAACCCTTTCCAATACTCCAAATCTTTTTTTAATATCTTTATAAAATAAGGTGATTTCTCCATGCCTCTTTGAACATACGAGTAGTCAGACCATATCTCTACAGCAGACAAATTTGAAAATGCATAAGGCTTTTCAGCATCCTTAATTAATTCAGGAACCTTGAACTCAACTAATCCCTTAACAACCTTCTCCGGCTCAATGCATCTGTAGGAATTCCTTGACTCTTTTACAATCCAGCCCGCCTTTAATAATACGGAGAATATCTTCTTTCTCATGCTCTGGCCCACAATCCACTCTAAATCAGCCTGCTTAAATGATTCTCTTGAGCCGTGCTTTGAAAAGAATAAGGCATAGGCCCGCAAACAGTATTGCGGAATTTCATTTATCATAGTTACCTAATAGGTAACCACTTATTTATAAACTTTTCGATTTTTTTCTTTGCTTATTTAGGTGACCACAAAATTAGCAAAGTTTATAAGCGTGGGCACCTTATTAATCCCATATGTATGTTGAAAAAAGAAGAATTGGAAGCAATGTTAAGTATTATCTCGTCCATTCTTACAGGGAAAAGGGCAAAGTAAGAAAGATAAGGAAATACATGGGGCAGAATCTTCCAAAACACGAACTAGAGGAGACAGGGAATAATGCTAAAAAGCACATCCTAGGACTTTTAGAAGAATTGAAAACAGAAATCTTTCTTTTCACTTTGACAAAGAGCCAGATCAGCAAGTTAAACAAATACGACAAAAAAATAAAAATTATCCATTTTGACCAAAGGCAGTGGCAAATATTTAAAGAAGAATTTGTTTACAATACAAATGCGATTGAAGGCTCAGCAATCAATAGGGAAGAAGTGCCGGAAATTTTGCATAAGCAAAGAGTTTCAGAAGCAGAAGAGCTGGAAACAAGAGGGGTCGCAAAAGCCGTTGAGTACATCAGAAGCACAAAAGACGATTTATCTATTGATTTGATTAAAAAGCTGCATAAGATATGTTTTAAGGGCTCCAAGAATTTTGCTGGCCAGATAAGGAAAGTTGAAGTAGCAGTTATGAATTCAAGGGGGGAAATATTGCACCAAGGAGTGCCTTTTCTTCAATTGAATTCTGCTTTGAAAGATATGGTCTCTTGGCACAAAGAAAACAAAAGCAAGTTCAGGCCATTGGTTCTGGCAGCAATCATTCATAACCAATTCGAGTATATCCATCCATTTCAGGATGGAAATGGCAGAGTAGGAAGGCTGCTACTGAATTTCATTCTCTTAAAAAATGAATATCCGCCCATAAGCATAGCTTTGGAAAACAGTATGGAATATTACAGAACACTTCAGGAATACCAAAAAAACCAAAATCTTAAGCCAACCATTGAGTTTTTAGTTTGGCAATATAGGAAAACACTTAATAAGGTGACCACAAAGAAAAACAGATAATAAAATGTGGACAAATATGATAATTTGTATAAAATGGAAATAAGCTACGAATCTTTAGGCTTCAAATGCGGCTTAGAGCTTCACCAGCAGCTTGAAGGCAAGAAACTTTTCTGCAATTGCCCCACTTTGAACTCTGACAAGGAGCCAGACATTAGAATAGAAAGAAAGCTAAGGGCTGTTGCAGGCGAAACAGGCGCAGTGGACATAGCGGCAGAATTTGAAATGATGAAAAACAAAAAAATGCTCTATGAGGGGAATTCAGAAGACGTGTGCCTAGTAGAGCTGGATGAAACCCCGCCAGAGCCAATCAACCCAGAAGCTCTTGAAACTGCATTAATAATTGCTCTGCTTCTTAATGCAAAAATTGTCGATGAAATCCAGGTAATGAGAAAAACCGTTGTTGACGGCTCCAATGTCTCAGGCTTTCAGAGAACTGCTTTGATTGCAATGGACGGCCACGTAGGGTCTTCTTTAGGAAAAATTTCTATTCCAACAATATGCCTGGAAGAGGAAGCAGCTCAAAAGCTCGAGGAAGGCAAGGATTTTGTCAAATACAGGCTTGACAGGCTAGGAATCCCGTTGATTGAGATAGCGACAGGCACCGAAATAAAAAATCCAGAACATGCAAAAGAAGTTGCTTCCCATATGGGAATGGTGCTAAGAAGCGTTGAGGGTGTTAAAAGAGGTCTTGGCACAATAAGGCAGGATGTAAATATTTCAATAAAAGAAGGCGCAAGGGCAGAGATTAAGGGCTTTCAGGACTTAAGAAGCATACCTAAAGTGATTGAATTTGAAATAAAAAGGCAGCTTGATGCAATAAATCAAGGCAAAAAAATAAGCAAGGAAGTGAGAAAGGCAGAGCACGATTTCACAACATCTTTTCTGAGGCCATTGCCTGGTGCTGCAAGATTGTATCCCGAGACAGACGTATTGCCTGTAAGGATAGAAAAATCTCACCTTGAAAAATTAAGAAAGAATCTCCCAAAATTAATTATGCATAAAATAGAGGATTTCGAGAAAAAGCACAAGTTGCCGCATGACATAAGCAAAAAATTGATTGAAAATCAATTTTTTGAATCATTAGTTAAAAAGTTCAAAAAAATAGGGCCGTCAGCTATTGCAAATGCCTTGGTCAATATTCCGAAGGAAATCAAGACGAGATTCAATCTGGATTCCTCAAAACTAGAAGAGCATGATTTTGAAGAAGTGTTGAGCTACCTAAATGAAGGAAAAATATCAAAAGAAGCTGTAATTGGCCTGCTGATAAAGAAAATAAAAGAAGAAAATATTGACTTAAGGCATTTTGAGTCTGTTTCTGAAGAAGAGCTGGAAAAAGAGATTAAGGCAATGCTGCAGGAAAAGCCAGGCCTGAGCCAGAGCGCCTACATGGGTTTGGTGATGGCAAAGCACAGGGGCAAGGTTGACGGGAAGAAAGTGATGGAATTGCTGAAGAAGATTTAATCAGAAAATTGAAATAAAAATTAAAAACCTTTAAAACATAGCCCTTATTTCTTTAATTTGGTGAATCAATCATGGCATACGGAAAATTTGACAAGTCATTGGACAAGGAAATATTTTCAGAGGTAATCCAGTTTGAGACTTCAAGGATAACTGTTGGAGTTTTCTCATATAATGACGGCGAGAAAAAGCTCCAGATTTCAAGGGAAAATATGTCGCAGGATGGCGAATGGTCTTTCGCTAAGCTCGGAAGGATGTTCAAGGATGAGGTTGAGAAGGTAATTCCTGTCATGAAGAAGTCACTGGAGAAGATGTGATTTTTTATTTTTTCTTTGAGTTTGAAAGTATAAACATTTTTAAAAGCCCAAGATTTCTATTTCCATTATGCGCCGGTAGCTCAGCTAGGATAGAGCGAAAGGTTCCTAACGATGAGCGTTTTACGCTAACTGATGGAATTACCTTTAGGCCGGGAGTTCGAATCTTCCCCGGCGCGTTTTTTTAATAATAAATGATAAGTGCTTATGCACGCTGCCTCGTACTTATGAGGAGCCTATGGAGTAGTGCCTTAACTTTATGTGCTTGGCATGACGAGAGTTATCCGAAGCGAGAGAGCAGTTAATTGGCATTTTTTTTTAAATTCATTAAATTCTTTTTCAAAGCAGCAAGAAAATCTTTATATATACCTGCTAAATGCTACCTATTCAGATGGAGATTAGAAACACACAAAAAACAGGTGATATTATCATTTATGGGAAAGTACCTGCATGAGGATGCTCGATGAGTTTGGAAACAGCCGGCGCAAGCGAAAAAAGCACTATAGAGGCAGAAATCCTTCTTGATATACGGGATGCTGAGAAAAAGGCAGAGGAGACAATAGAAAGGGCAATGAGGGAAAAAGACTCCATTGTCCGTGACGCCCAGCTAAACGCCCATAATCTTCTTACAACAAAGGAAGAGGAGTTAAGGAAGCTTCATGAAAAAAAGCTGTCGGAATTTCAGGCAAAGGCAAAAGTCATAAAGGAAGAGAAATTGGCGGAAGGCAAATCCGTTTCCAGGCAGCTGAAGCTAAAGGCAGAGAAAAACATTCCAAAGGCCATTGACATTGTCTTGAAAAAATTCGAGGAGATGGTGTAAATGCTCAGGCCGTATGACATGAGTAATGTGATTATCACTGGCCCTAAGAATATCCAGGCGCCGGTAGTGAGGGAGCTGCACGATATGAAAATCCTTCACATTGTGGACCATTCAAAAAGCGAGTTGGCTGATATAGGGGTGCCTATGGAAGACGCTTCAAGGCTTTCCGATGCACTAGTCAAGGTAAGGTCACTGATGTCTTCATTGGGCGTAAAGAGAAATGGCGAAGGATTTATCCTGAAAAAAGGCATTGCAGAGATTGAATCAACTGTCAAAAAACTGAATGAGCAGCTGAGCTTATATCTTGAGGACTCGAAGAAAACAGAATCGCTTTTGTCAAATGCCGAATCAGTGAGGCAGGAGCTTGAGCTGCTGAAGAGTGTTGATATTCCCTTAGAATTGCTTGCGCCGTACAAGTCATTGGCGGTATTTGCTGGCTATGCAAGAGGCACCTCGTCATTGAGAACGGCTCTTTCCGCTGTTACCCAAAAATACACTCTCTTTGAAGGGGCTGCAAGCAAAAAATCATTCATAGCCATGTTTATTGATATTAAGCACAGCCAGCATGCAAAATATGCATTGGAAAAAAGCGGGTTTTTGCAGGTTAACTTTGCCCATGCAGGAAATCTAAGGGGAACTGCCTCTTACAACCTTGTAAAAACTGAAAAAGAAATCAAGAGGCTTAGCAGCCGCAAGGCAGAGATAAGGGAAAGCATTTCCAGGCTGCATGACACTTACAGGGGGTTCCTGCTCGCATCGGAAGAATACTTGGCATCACAACTGGAAAAATCTGAAGCGCCTTTGAGGTTTGCATCAACAAGTTCAAGCTTTCTTATAAAAGGCTGGATTCCAAGCGATGAACTGAGCTCGTCAATTGAAAGAATCCACAAGGCCACCAAGAACAAGGTTTATGTGCATTTCGAGCCTCCGAAAAGGCAAGACAAGGTGCCTGTCAAGCTCAAAAACCCGAAATTCGCAAAGCCGTTTGAGTTTTTCATAGACCTTTACAGCATGCCGATGTACAGAGAGATTGACCCGACATTTTTCATATTTTTGACTTTTCCTATTTTCTACGGAATCATGCTGGGCGATGTTGGTTATGGGCTATTGAGCTTGGCATTATTCTGGATTTTAAAGAAAAAGATTCCAAGTGGCACACGATTGCTCAGTGTGCTAATGTTGGCTTCATTCGTTACTATCTTATTTGGTTTTTTCTTTGGAGAATTTTTCGGCTATGAATTTATACATCCTGTAATCAGCAGAGAGCACGATATGTTCACTCTGATGTATTTTGCTGTCGGAGTTGGTGTAGTTCATGTAAACATAGGTCTCATAATCGGATTTTTCAATGAACTACGATGGCACGGATTTGTGCATGCATTATTTGGAAAGCTAAGCTGGTTTGTTTTAGAAGCAGGGGTTGCTCTATCAGTTTTATCTATAATTGGGATAATTCCAATATCTATTGCGTATGGGGCAGCTCTTGTAGCAGTCGCAATTTTTATGCTAGTCAAAGGCGAAGGTTTTAAAGGCATAATAGAACTTCCGTCAATTTTTGCTAACATGCTGTCATATGCAAGGCTGATGGCGATAGGCTTGTCTTCGGTTGTATTGGCTATTATAGTCAACAGGTCTTCCTTTCATTTTATTGAAAAAGGCGGATTGCTTATATTGGTTGGTATAATAATTTTGATAATTGGGCATGCCATCAATATTGTTTTGGGATTGGTCGGCGGATTTTTGCATTCAATGCGATTGCATTATGTCGAGTTTTTTTCAAAATTTTTTGCAGGAGGGGCTCCCAAATATTATCCATTCGGAGCGAAGGAATAACATTAAATAACAAGATAGGAGGTAAGGCAAAAACAAATTTTGCTGACCTCCTCATAGCAATTCGGAGGTAAAGAAAATGGTAGAGCTTGGAAGTGGATTGGTGGCTTTGGCATCCGCACTTGCGATTGGTATAAGCGCAGTTGCAGCAGCCTGGGCCGAAAAAGAGATTGGCGTAGCTGCCGTAGGAGCTATGGCGGAAAAAGAAGAGTTGTTCGGTAAGGGATTAATCCTTACTGTAATCCCGGAAACAATTGTTATATTCGGGCTGATTATGTCAATTATAATACTAGTATTGACAAAGTAAGCTAAAAAATGGGCCTCGAATCAGTGAAGGAAGAGATACTTGGCAATGCAAAGGAGCAGGCAAACTCCTTGATAGCAGAAGGCAGAAAGGAAGCTAATAGGATAATGAGGGAAAATGAGAAAAAAATCGAGGAGTTGAAGGAAAAAAGCGATGCAGAAACTAAGAAAATTATCGATACATTAAGAAAGCAGGAATCTGCATCTTCGGAAATGGAAGCCAAAAAAATGATTTTAGAAGCCAAAAAGCAGATTATTGAAAGCGTTTTCAGCGATGCTCTTAAAAAACTTGAGGCGCAGGATGACAAAAAGAGGGAAAATTACATAAAAAGGCTGCTGGAGAGGGCAAAAAAAGACATAGAAGTGTCGTATGTTTGCTGCAACAAGAGAGATGCAAAATTCCTCAAGGGATTTAGTGCAGAGCCGATTAGCATCGCAGGCGGCATAATAGCAGAGAACAATGAAAGGACAATAAGGGTTGATTACAGCTTTGATACACTGCTGCAGGGCATAAAGGAAAGCGAGCTGCAGAACATCAGCAAAATTTTATTTGGATGAAAAATGCTTAAGCTAGAAGAACCGAAACTGGAGAAGATAAAGCTTGGGTTTTATCCCTACACTTATGTAAGGACTGTTGTAATGCGCTCGCTTCTTTTCAGGAGGGACGACTATATCAAGATGCTCAAGATGAGCTTCAGCGAGATTGCAAAATTCCTTCAGGAGTCCCACTACAGGAAGGAAATAAATGAATTTGGGACATCTTATTCAGGAGTTGATCTTTTGGAGCTGGCATTGAACAGGAACTTGGCAGGGTCATTCAAGAAGCTCATGAGAGTTTCTTCCTATGAGCTCGGGCTTCTGGTGAAAGAATATGCAAAGCGAAAAGATATAGAAGACATCAAGACAATTTTAAGGGGGAAATTTACACATGCAAATGAAAAAGACATTCTAAATTCTTTGACAGCAGCAGGAACATTGAGTTATGATTTTCTTGTTTCTCTTTTGAAAAAAGATTCAATAGAGGAAGTGCTTAAAACTATTAGAATGGCTGATTTCGCTATGTTTGAAAATGGCCTGAAGGAGCTAAAAGAAAAAAATACTCTTGCAGGGATAGAAAATGCTCTTGACCAGTATTATTATGCCCATCTGCTCATGTTTTCCGGGACATTGCCAAAAGAAGGCGCTTTATTCAAGAATTTCCTGCTCAAGGAAATTGAGGTATTAAACTTGCTTACATTGCTGAGGCTGAAAAAGGCAAATTTTGATCCTAAGTCTATTAAGTATTTCCTGATATTGACGGGCTATAAGAAAAAAGACTCAAAGTTTAATGCTTTAATAAGCACAAAAGATCTTGAAGATCTCTCAAAGCGGATGTCCAAGACAGAATATAAGGATATTTTTGAAAAGGGCATGGAGGAATTCACTAAAAACAGGTCATTAATCATGCTTGAAACAAGGCTTTACAAGCATCTGCTGAGGCAGTCAATCCTGCTTTTGCACCAGCACATGCTCTCGGTTGATGTAATCCTTGGCTACATGTTCGCAAAGGACATTGAAATCAGGAACTTAAGGATAATAATCAAGGGAAAACAGCTTGGCTTGAGCGAACAGTTCATCGAAAGCCAGCTGGTGTATGAATAAGATTTCATGATTAACAGCTTATCAACCCAATAAATAATAAACAAATAAAATCATAAAACAAATTTTAAAAAATGGTTAAAATAGCCGTTGCAGGAACTAATGAATTTGTTGTGGGATTCCAATTAGCCGGAATAAAGGACACAATTGAGTTTGGAAGCAATTCATTTGCCGAATTAAGGAATTTAAAAAGCAGGAAGGACCTAGGCATAGTTGTTGTTGATGAAAAAATAATTGACTCATTGGATATTCATCAGCGCCTGGATATTGAGGCATCTGTTGATCCTGTGTTCATTCCGGTTTCAACAAAGGTTGAGCAAGACAGCTTAAGGCGATTAATCAGAAAATCCATAGGAGTTGACTTATGGAAGTAACAATAAAAAAAATTTCAAGCAAAGCTTGAAATTTTTTTCAAATTATCAAGTTATGGAGGATAGCAATGGAAGATAAAGGAGTGATTTATCGAATAGCAGGCCCTGTTGTTGTAGCCAAAGGCATAAAGCCAAGGATGTATGACGTTTGCAGGGTTGGAAACGAGAAGCTGATGGGGGAGGTAATTCAGATTGAAGGGAACAAAGTCATTATTCAGGTTTATGAGGATACCTCTGGAATAAAGCCAGGGGAGCAGGTAATAAATACAGGAGAGCCGCTAAAAGTTGAGCTTGGGCCTGGAATGCTTGGAAGCATTTATGACGGAATACAAAGGCCATTGCCTGTCCTAATAAAGCAGATGGGTGATTTCATAAAGAGGGGCGTTGATGCTCCAGGGCTTGATCCGCAAAAAAAGTGGGATTTCGAGGCAACTGCAAAAAAAGGAGAAGAGACTACTGGCGGCAGCATTATTGGCGAGGTTGAAGAGAATCCCGGGATAACCCATCGAATCCTTGCTCCTCCAAATCAAAAAGGCAAGATTGCTGAAATAAAATCCGGGAAATTTGCAGTTAATGATGTTGTTGGAAAGCTCGATAATGGCTTTGAGCTGAGACTAAAGCACAATTGGCCTGTAAGAATCGCAAGGCCTGTGACATCAAAACTGAAGCCAGAAGCGCCATTAATAACAGGGCAGAGAATCTTTGATGCATTGTTTCCGTTGGCAAAAGGAGGAGTTGCGGCTATACCAGGGCCGTTTGGAGCCGGGAAAACGGTGAGCCAGCAAAGTCTTGCAAAATGGTCTGATGCAGACATTATAGTTTATGTTGGCTGCGGTGAAAGGGGAAATGAGATGACAGAAGTTTTGACAGAATTTCCCGAACTGACTGACCCAAGAAGCGGAAAGCCCTTAATGAACAGGACAGTTTTGATAGCAAACACTTCCAACATGCCAGTTGCAGCAAGGGAAGCAAGCATTTACACAGGCATTACAATTGCGGAATATTACCGTGATATGGGATATTCAGTCGCGCTGATGGCAGACTCAACCTCAAGATGGGCAGAGGCAATGAGGGAAATTTCATCAAAGCTGGAAGAAATGCCAGGCGAAGAGGGCTATCCTGCTTACTTATCAACAAGACTTGCGCAATTCTATGAGAGGTCAGGAAGAGTTATTCCGCTTGGAACAAAAAAAGAAGGCAGCGTAAGCGTGATTGGGGCAGTCTCTCCCCCTGGCGGAGATTTTTCAGAGCCAGTCACTCAAAGCACTTTAAGGGTTACAAAGGTTTTCTGGGCGCTTGATGCAAAGCTCGCCCAACGAAGGCACTTTCCCTCAATAAACTGGTTGACCTCTTACTCACTTTACCTAAGGACACTGGAGCCATGGTTCTCAAAGAATGTTGCGCAGGACTGGCACAGCCTTGTTGGAGAGATGATGAGCGTTCTTCAGGAAGAGGAAAAATTATTGGAAATTGTGCAGCTTGTCGGCTCAGACGCTTTGCCTGAAAGGCAGCAAGTAACACTTCAAGTTGCGAGGCTGATACGAGAAGTGCTATTACAGCAGAACGCTTTCCATGAGATTGATGCTTATTGCGAACTTAAAAAAACATATCAGATTATGAAGTCAATATCACATTTTTCAAGGCTTGCAAATTCCGCGCTTGACTCGGGCATGAGGCTTCATCAGATAACTGCAACAAAGGCAAAAGACAGGCTAGGAGAAGTGAAGTTCGTAAAGGATTATGAGAAGCTGCTTGATGAATTGAAAAGCCAGATGGAAAAAGAGCTGAAGGTTTAAGATGAATAATCAAGTATTAATTATAAAAAATAACCATACTGAAGCACCAGGGCTGATAAGGGCTGTTTTGGAGGAAAAGAAAGTGCAATTCAAAGTTTTTAATTCCAGAAGAACAAGTCACTTTCCAGATCCTAGGGATTATCTGGCTGTC
>JACOUX010000044.1 GCA_016177615.1 Candidatus Woesearchaeota archaeon
AGAATGCATTTATAGAAAGGATCAACAAGGAAATCAAGAGAAGAGTGAGGTGGTTCGGAACATTCCAAGCCTTAGAGAGTGCTAAGGCTTTCTTTGGGTTGTGGTTTTACCACCACAACACACAGTACTTGACTTAGCCCTGTTTTGCAACACCACTGGACATGGACGCCTAAAATATATAAACCCATTCTTCATCTGAAAATTGAAAAAAGAGAACACGCAAAACTGCCAAATTATTATTTTTGCTTATCAGCGAAAAATCAATTACGCAGTTTCGCTTAACATTTTCTTTTTTTAGTACTCCAAAGCCTTCGAAAAGTAAAAAACTTTGGAGGTTGGTTAAAATGGAATTTAATGAATCGGAATTAAATGGAGTCACAATCAAGGACTTTGCATATTGGATAGGGGTTGCCCAAACCGATGGACATTTACATATACCTAAAATTGGTCAATCAAAAAATAAGAGTTGCCTCGTTGTATTGGCTGTCAGTAAAAAATCCCTACCTATGATGAATAAGTTTATTTTTATCTCTAGAAATGTATTTGGAGTAAGTGGGCATTTATATTCTTTTATTAACCATATTGGAACCGTTACGTATAGATTTAGTTTCGGTTGCAATAGGTTCATCAGTAACTTTGAAACTTTACAAATTGACTTCAAGCAAGTAATTCCTCCGGATTGGATACTAGAAAATAATGAGATTTTTGGAGCTTATTTGGCTGGGGTTATAGACGGAGATGGTGATACGAGAATTTCAAGACTTAAATACCCTCAATGTTACGTCAGAATTTACAGTGGGCACAGAATTGATAAATTCATTGATTCCGTTAAAAAATTGATGAATTGCGGCGTTTTTATTGAAAAAAGAGTAAGAATAAGAAAAATTGGAGATAATAGCTTTTTGAGTCATTGTTTTACAATTGAATTTAGAGTTTCTACGAAGAATTTGGAATTCTTCAAAAAATATGTTGTGGATAACATTGCATTGGATTATAAAAGAAAAGTTATTGAAAATTATATCAGATATAAAGAACAAAAGCTAGACAATCATGATAATAATAAACTATTTTTTCCACAACCTTTAAAATCTTCATATTATTCTAGACCATTAGTAAATGACTGCGGTAGTTTAATGGCAGAATAAGCGGCTGTGGCACAACCTTTTCTTTTGCAAAGAAAATATGAACAGGTTGCTGCAGAACCCGCTTGGCGCGAGTTCGATTTGAGCGTCGTTCGCGTTGCTCACGAAATTCTCGCCCGCGGTCCTTTTTTATTCTTTCGCATAATACTCTACCTTCAGCACAAACCTGTAAACCAGGTAAGGCAGCACAAAGGCAGCGGAATAAGCAAGCGCTATGGCCAAAGGAGAATGCAGGTTTCCAAATCCTAATTTGGATGCAATGCCATTGGAGATTCTTGTTATAACAATAATGTTTGCAAGCGCAGTGAATGGTATCAAAAAAGCCAATGCAGCATGATGCTTGCTCTCAAGATGCTCTATGCCCCTTATTACAAGCTCAAATAAAAGCCCGAAGGCAATTCCCAAAACCGCCAATATAAAATAAAGGAAGATACCTTCCAATGCAATCAGCAAAGGCATAAGTGCCACCGATATTGAGAAATTTGCAGCTATTATGACTACCAACAGAATGCGAAAAACCCTTTTTTCGAGAAGCTCGTCATCAAGATTTGTCTTTTTTTTTGCAATCCTGATTCCGGCAACTGCGTCAGAAATTTCCCTTCCGCTCCATCCCTTTTTTTCCAGCCTTTTTATCAGGTTACGCATCAGCTTTCTTCCTTTTCTTCGTATATGATTTTTTTTACGAACTGCATGAACCCTCTGGTTTTTTCATAATCCTCCTTCAACGTGTCAATGCTGACCTCGACAACTTCGCCCTTGTCAATTACAGCAATCATAGTTACGTGCCTTCTGAACTCCTCCCTTCTTGAGTATTCTGCCTTGCTGAGCCTTCTAAGCCTAAGGTAAAAATTAATGTAATCCATCATTTCAAGGTTTTCCGGAAATGTTTTTCTGAGAAGCTCGCACCTCAATCCTGCATTTTCAGGCACAGATGCAATAAGCTTCTTCTCTTTTGCATACTTCAGCAAAGCCTCCAATCCATATCCTATGCAGCTAATCAGCCTGTCAATAACGTGCTTTATTACATCAACAGTCCTTGTGTACTTTAAGCTTACCCAAAACAAATGATCAACTCTTTTCAATTCCTGAATTGCCAAATCAAAGGACTCTTTCATTTTGAATTTCCTTTTTGAAAAGAACTATTTGCCCTGCAGCTTCAAAATCGCCTCTGCGAGGTTTCCATCGCTTAACTTAAGGGCATCTAAGGCATCTTCCCTGCTGCAGCCTGCCTGGCTGATGACAGTTGCAACATCATCCTCGCTTATTTCATGCTCTTCTTCAGCCTCTTCAATATCTCCAACGACCTGGAATGTTTCCTGCCCCATCATATTGAATTTGGTAACATGCGGATTCTTTATCAGCAAATCCTTTCCGCTTGTTTTTATGATGACAATTTTGGCGTCAATCTCCTCCTGACTTATGCCCAGCCTTTTCATTGCCTTCTGCATTTCCCTTGGATTCATTCCCGGAATCATGAAAATCACCCAAGCCCGAGCAGCTTTGAGCCATATGAATAAAGAAACAGCATGATAACAATAACAACAACGCAAAGCACAATTATGTGGCCGGGCTTGAACTTAATCTTGCTCTTGTACTCGTCAAAGTACCTTACCAGTCCTCCCATGCCGGAGGGCATTGAAATTCTGTCTTGGGCCATAGTGTATAAATAAGGCGAGGGCCAGAGTAAGCCGCCTTTTGTCAGGCCCTTGTGCAGCTAAAAAGCTGCGATGGCCTGCCTTAGCATTAAACTAAGCGTCATTAAATTGACTTGCACCAGCCAGGGCTCACCGTTTCATCCATGCTAACAAAAACGTCAGTTGGTTATCTCAGCGCCCTCGCGGGCACTTTCTCAACATCATCCTTAATTGAAAGCGGTCTCGTTTCTGAGTGGTTGCCCTCTGTTTCCAGAGCTTGCTTCCGCAAGTAGCTTTAGGCTGTACGAGAACATTATTCGTGCCCTCGCCAACAGGTGGGCGGACTTTCCTCAGCAGCACGATGCTGCCGGAGCTAAGTACTGACCCTGCCATTATGAAGTATAGAAACTGCCTATTTAAAATTATCTGTTTTTCTTCAAAATGGCTTCCTTTAACCCCTTTATCTCATCAAGCTGCTGCAAAAGTATCCCCTCTTTTATGTCCTCACCAATGGCCAGCATTATTATGAAGATGACCATAAGGAGCCACAAAAACACTGTCTGGAGGAACCCCCAGCTTACCCTGTAGCCTTCTGCAATAAATACCCTGTTTATGAAGAAATATCCCATAATCAGAACTAAAAATCCTACTATCAACAAAAGCTTCTCGAATATGCTTGTTTTCCTCCTTTTTTCAACCATACCACTATTGACCCTTTAAAATGAGTTTATATATCTTTCTTTTTAAACAGCATAATCAAGAGCCTCTGCCCACCACTCCACACTTCAATCTCTTTCTCAGGCAGGAAATTGTGCTTTTCAGCATGCTTTTTCACAAGTTCAGGCAGCCTCGAAATTATTGCAACAACTCCATGCTTCTTCAGTACGAACTCACTTTGGTAAAAAAATTCATTATATATCTTGGCGATGTTTGCATTCTTTGATGTTGGCAGGCTCGTTATTATCCTGTCCACGCTTTCCTTCCTGAACCTTATATCAAGCCACTCCAGCTCGACCCTGCTGAAGCTGATCTGCTTGTCAACCCCTGCAATCTTGGCATTCTTTTTTGAGAAGTCCACGAACTTGAACATATGGTCATAGCTGTAAATTTCCAGCTTTTTCTTTTTAATTTTTTTATCTGCCGATTCAAAAAACTTTTCAAAGTCAACCCCTAGATTTAGCCTCAAAAAAGAAAATTTTTCCTTGCTGTAGTAATTTATCGGAAAATCGTTTGCAAAGACTGCAGCCTCTATTGGAACCATCCCATCCCTTGAAAAAGGGTCGAGAAGCTTGCCTTTCTTTTGGAAGCCGCTGCTCCTGACTAAACTATAGGCTATTGTGCCCCTCAAAGAGGCTGGATGCTGGAAAATTTTATAGCTTCTCTTATTAAGCTCAAATCCGGCAAAATCAATTCCAAGATAGCATTTATTATTTATGACATAAAAGAAAAAAATAATATCAAAGTCC
>JACOUX010000051.1 GCA_016177615.1 Candidatus Woesearchaeota archaeon
ATAGTACAGTAGAAATCAGGCGTTTTCTAGTCTATTTCGAATGTAACTAATTGAACGGAGGAATAAAGAATGCGTTACGGAAATTTTGAAAGGACGATGCACAAGATAAAGTGCTCAGAATGCGGCGCAGATGCTGAAGTGCCATTCCAGCCAAAGGAAGGCAGGCCAGTGTACTGCAGAGACTGCTACAGCAAGAAAAGACCTCAAAGGTTCTAGAATCACAGTTCTAGTCTGACATTTTCTCAGATTTATTTTTTTTATTTTTTAATTTTCACAACATTTAAATAAAAATTTTTAATTCTTATTCTATATGAAATGGCGCCTTATCGAGCAGCAATCCTACTCTGCAGCAATGAACATGGCAATAGACGAGGCCATATGCGAAAACGCTGCTGAAAATGATTCACTTCCAACAATCAGGTTTTATAAGTGGAAAAATAATTCTGTTTCAATAGGCTCAAACCAAAACCAAAATGAAATCAATCTGAACGAATGCAAAAAGAATAATATTGAAGTCGTAAGAAGGATCACAGGAGGAAGGGCTGTTTTTCATGATAAACGGGACTTTACATACAGCGTGATTGCGCCAATAAAGATATTTAACAAGGACATAAACCGCGCATATTCTGAAATTTGCTTTTGGATAATAAATGCGCTGGATGAAATAGGCATAAAATCAAGCTTGAAAAATAAAAATGACATAATGGCTGATGGAAAGAAGATTTCCGGCAATGCTGCCAAGCTGTTTGATAATGGGATCTATCTCCAGCACGGGACTTTGGTTTATGATGTTGATTTTGAAATTATGCCAAAAATTTTGAATATTTCTAAATTTTTGGCCAAAGAAAAGATCGCTTCAATCCTTAAACATAAAAAGATAAGCAAGTCAAGAGTTTATGAAATACTAAAAAATAATTTTATAAAAGACAAAAATATCGAGATTAAAGGACTGTCCGAAAAAGAATTAAAAGTGGCAAAAGAGCTGGCAAAGGCAAGATATAGTTCAATAACGCTGCCTAAGGGAATAATGTTAAAGAATAAGGGAATTTGTTATGTTGAAGCTGGAAATTGACTAAACTATTTAGCGCAACAAATAAACAGCTAAAAGCGCTTCAAGCTTATGCCCGGGATTAATAAACTCATATGTAATTTATGCAAAATTGCCATCAAAACTCGCACTTCTCTAATCTCTTTATCAAATCCACCGCAAACCTTGCAGCCTGCGCGCCATCAACAATCCTGTGGTCATAGGTTAATGAAAGGGGAAGTATCTTTCTCAGTTCAATTTTTCCGTTTCTTGCAATTGGCTTTTCAACAATGGTTCCTACTCCAAGTATCGCGCTTTCCGGATAGTTTATGATTGGTGTGAAGAAATGGACGCCTACTGAGCCAAGGTTGCTGATTGAAAATGAAGAGCCTTTTAAGTCCATCATGTTGACTTTCCTGTTCTTTACATCAGCAGCCAGCTTTTCAATTTCTTTGGCTATTGTCCTGATGTCTTTTGACTGGGCGCCTTTAACAACAGGGACAAACAGCCCCCATTCAGAATCTACAGCAACTCCGATATTGTAATATTTTTTGAAGACTATCTCCTCTCCTTCAAGAGAGGCGTTTAGGTAAGGATGATTCATTAATGCCAGCGCAGCAGCCCTGACAATGTAGGGCATGAAAGTCAGCTTTACGCCTTCCTTTTCATATTGCGGTTTTTCCTTTTCCCTCAGGGCCGCAAGACCAGTCACATCCGCCTCGTGCATATTGGTCAGCTGGGCTGCTGTAAATATTGACTCTGTCATCCTGGAAGCCACTGTTTTTTTTACGCCGTGAAAAGGAATCCTGTCAATGTATCCGAATAAGTCATATTTTCTGGTTACCTTAATTCCTGCAGAACTGGCAGGAGCTTCTTTTTTTGAGCCGGATGCTTTCTGGACATCCTCAATCGTGATTCTCCCTTCAGGCCCTGTGCCTTTGATATTATTTAAATCTATATTCAGCTGCTTTGCAAGATTCCTAACAGCAGGTGTTGCCATTATTCCGGTTGGCTGCGATTGTTCCCGCTTGCCACCCCCTCCGCCGCCCGAAGCTAATGCAGATGAAACAGCCGCATCTGCTTTTGCCCCATAAATCGGAGAGACATCCTTGGCTTCCTCTACAAACCCAACAACAGAGCCCGTATAGGGAACATTTTCCTTTGATTCTGATTTTTTTTGTTCCAAATGCTTTTTCGCATCATCTGCGCTTTCGCCTTCTTCAAGAATTGTAACCATAATCTCCCCGACGTGGATTATTCCTCCTGCCTGAACATGCAGCTTTAGGATTGTTCCTGTTTTAGGCGACGGCATTTCAACTATTGCCTTGTCTGTCTCAATCTCTCCCAAAGGGGCATCTGCCTTGACCTTATCGCCTTCTTTTACAAACCATTTTACTATCTCCCCCTCGTGGATTCCCTCTCCAACATCGGGGAACCTGAATTCGTAGACCATTTTAGTTTAATTTTTTATTTTTAATTTCTTTTATAAACTCTTTTATTTTTGACTTTTTTATTTCTGGAAAGATGACGATTTTGTCAACACCATAACTGCAATTTCTACAAAAATTACCACCGCTACCTTCAGAGTAACCACCAATGATTCTTGTTTCTAAATGGATATCTGTGCTTCCGCACTTTGGACAAATTTTAACATAATCTTTTGAATTAATTGACATTATAATAATTTTTTAAATTAAACTTTAAAATTATTTTTGTTTGTGGGCTGAGCAACAATGTTGCGAAGCCTACATTTTTTGATGAAACTTTTTCGGTAAAATGTCGGAAATTAAAAATTTCCGAGCACCTCGAAAATCTTTGATTTTCGTTGAGTTTCCCGCCGAGATGCTTGCGAGAACGCTCGCAAGCTCGCGTTCATCTCAACTGGCGGAACGGTTGATTTAAAACCCCATGACCTTTTCAATTCCTTTTATAACTCTGGCCATGTCCGGCAAAAAATAAGCTTCCAGTTTTGCAAAAGGCACAGGCACATCAGGAGATGTAACTCTTACGACAGGAGCTTCAAGGCTTAACAATGCCTTTTCATTAATTGCCGCAATCAGTTCTGCTGCAAATCCTGCTGTTCTTATTGCCTCATGGGCAATGACGCATCTTCCTGTTTTCTTGACGGAATTTATGATTGTTCCTGCATCATAGGGGTTTATTGTCCTTAAATCAATCAATTCAACTGAATATTTATTATTCAATTTAGCTATTGCATCTTGGCACGTTTTGAGCATAGCGCCCCATGCAATCAAAGTCAAGTCATCACCCTGCTGAACAACATTTGCTTTGCCTATTGGAACAATATATTCCTCTTCCGGAATATCCTGCTTTATTGCCCTGTAGATTCTCATAGGCTCATAAAATATGACAGGATCAGGGTCTCGTATAGCTGCTGCCAATAGTCCCTTTGTATCGTATGGATTGGAAGGAACGACCATCTTGATGCCTGGAGTATGCGCAAATATTGCTTCTCCTGATTCGCAATGCAGTTCCAAAGCCCTAATCCCAGCTCCATAAGGCATTCTTACAACCATCGGGCAAGAATATCTTCCCCTGCTCCTCATCCTTATCCTGCCAGCATGCGACAATAACTGGTCAAATGCAGAATAGACAAACCCGCTGAATTGTATTTCAGCTACAGGCCGCATTCCATTGACAGCCATTCCGATTGAAGCACCGATTATTCCAAGCTCTGCAAGAGGAGTGTCAATCACTCTTTCAGCTCCGAATTCTTTCTGCAGGCCATCGGTTGCACGGAAAACTCCGCCATTCAATCCAATGTCTTCGCCAAGCAGGACAACGCTCTTGTCTCTGGCTAATTCCTGCCTTAGCGCCATTGTAACTGCCTGGACTACGTTTGCTACTGCCATTTTTTATTTCATCAATTCATTTTCCATTTTTAATCTTCAGAGCATCATTTATTATCTTTTCATGGTCAAATGCCAGCTTTACTTTTCTCCAGTCAACAAACTCTGCAGACAGGGCATCATCGCCTGCTTTGATCTCAAAATCCCTTGGCAGGCACAAAAAGGCTATTGAAATGTTATGCCTCCTCGGATCCCTTTTTGGGTCTGAGTAAACCCCTATCAGCTTGAGGGACTTGATCTTTATTCCTGTTTCCTCAAGCGCTTCCCTCCTGCAGGCTTCCTCAACTGTTTCACCAACATCAACGAAGCCCCCTGGCAATGCGTAGCCTTTCTTAAAAGGCTCAAACTTCCTCTTTATCAGCAGCAGCTTATCGCCTTTGAAAACGACGCAGTCAACCGAGACTAACGGGGTTATTGGAATTGGCATTTTATTCTAATTCCTGCATCTCCTCCTTTTGCTGCATAGTCATCTCAGCATAGACATACTTGAAAATGTCCTTTGGGTCAGGAGATGGCAATTTTTCAAATTCTGTGACAGCTTTCTCTATAATTTCCTTGGACTGCCTCAAGACACTTTCCTTATAAGAGTCATCAAGCAAATTCTTTTTTTTCATGTATTTTTCCAGCCGGTCTATGCAGTCTTTTTTCATCCATGCCTCATACTCTTCCTTTGGCCTGTACCTTGATGCATCGTCAGAAGTTGAATGGTCGCAGAGCCTGTAAGTAAAAGCCTCAATCAAAGTCGGCCCTTTTCCGGATCTTGCCTTGTCCACAGCGTCTTTTGTTGCTTTATAGACTGCAAAAATATCCATACCATCAACCTGGATCCCTTCAACTCCGTAAGCGATTGCCTTCTGGGCTATCGTTTCTGAATGTGTCTGCTTTGACCTTGGAAAGCTTATTGCGAATTGATTATTTTCACAAATAAAGATAACAGGGGCTTGATAGACTCCAGCAAAATTCATTGCCTCGTGAAAATCGCCTTTGGAAGTTGCTCCATCTCCAAAAAAAGTTGCGCAAACCTGACCTGTTTTTCTTAGCTTTGCGGCCATTGCAGCGCCCACAGCATGTATTGTATGCGTTCCTACAGGTATTGCAATAGGAAAGTTATTGACATTATTCGGGCTTTTCAGGCCTCGTTCATCGCCGCTCCAATATTGCAGCACTTGAACAATCGGATGCTTTCTTGCAATCAAAAGGCCGCTGTTCCGGTACATCGGGAATATGAAATCGTCATCTTTCAAAACAGCAGCGCTTCCAACCTGGCAGGCTTCCTGGCCTTTGAATTGGATGTAGGTTCCCAATCTCCCCTGTCTCTGCATGTTAAAGGCTTTCTGGTCAAAAACTCTGATCAGAATGAGCATTTCATAGAGTTTTTTTATTTCGTCATTGGATAATTTTGGTATTAATGACTCGTCGCAATTTCCATTCTCGTCAAGAATTTGCAGATACTCGACCTTGAACTCTTTTAGCACCTTTTTTGGCATATTTAACCTCAAAAATCACATTTTAAATGTGATTTTTGAGATATTTATAAAGTTTATTGGTGGTTTTCGTCAGCCATCAACTCCTTGATTGTTTCTATCAAACAGCACATACAAGACTAACCCAACAGCCAGAAGCGCAAAAGCATAAAGAAAAGTAATGGCTTCAAAATAATAGAGCATGAGCAGGTTCATCAGAATGCTCAAGAACGCCAGTACAGGGAAGCTTCCGATATTAACAGGCGACTTAAAAAGCCGCTTGGCGTTTGGCTCTCTGTACCTCAGCACTATTACAGACAGATTTACAAAGATGTACACAGTGAAAATGCCCAAGTCAACAAGATGAGCCAGGCTTTTGATGCCGCCAATCATTAAGCTTCCGGCTGCAAACACCCAGACAAGAGCTATTGATGCGTAAGGCGTGCCCCTGCTGCTTATTTTTGAAAACACAGAAGGAATTGAATTGTTGCTTGAAAGCCCGTACAAAAGCCTTGAGCCTACTATCATAAGAATAAGGACTGTGTTGGATGTGGCAAACAGCGCAATAACCGCAAGCGCCATTGAGCTGCCCGGCATCACTTTTTCAGCGACTTCTGCCAGCGGCGCTTTTGAGGCAGCAAGCTGCCCGTATCCTACAATAGCAACTGCTGCAATGGAAACGAGAATGTATATCGCAGCAGAAATAAATAAAGAAAGCAGCAATGCCTTTGGTATGACCCTCTGCGCGTCTTTCGCCTCTTCGGAAATATTGACAAGGTTCTCAAAACCTATGAATGCGAAATAAACAACGGTTGTTGCAGTTAATATCCCGGGTATTCCTGCCGGAGAGGAAAAAAAGTCAAAAGATGAAAATACATCATATCTCGTTCCGTAATACAGGCCAAGCACTATTATCGCGCCAAGCCCAAAAGCTTCTATTACTGTGGATATGTCATTGTACCTTGCTGATTCCTTTATTCCAAGATAGTTCAGCAACGACATCACGCTCATGAGAGCCAAGGCGATGATGGTTGTATTGCCCCCAAACAGAAACGACCAGTAGCCTGCAAATCCAAGGGCAACAGTGGGAACTCCGATTACTACAGTAAAAAACATGATCCATTGTACTATGAATGACAGCGATTCTTTTCCAAAAGCGTGCTTTGTGTAGACGTATTCAGCTGCCTCTTTAGGATACATTGAGGAAAGCTCGGCATAGCTAAAGGCTGTGAAAGCCGCAATAACAGCGCCGATCAGGAATGACAGCCACAATGCATTGCCAGCAATCCCGGCTCCAACCCCTATCAATGCATAAATGCCGGCGCCGAGAATAATCCCTATCCCGTAAAGCGTGGCTTCAAGCAGCCCAATCTCTTTTTTAAGTTTTGGCTTTGCGATAATGGGCTTATTTTATTTGAGTTATAAATATGTTGCGGATTTGGTGTTTGGCTTGCTGATATTGAACATTGAACGATAATTTTTTATATATCTTAGTATTGCATGCTTCTCTATGGCAGAAATGGACTTTCAGAAACAAATTTTAGGCACTCTTTCAGAAATGAAGGATAGCATAGAAACTTTAAGAAAAGATATAACCTATTTAACAGAATACATAGAAGACACAAAGCTTTCTGAGGAAGAAAGAAAGCAATTAGATGAAAGCATATCTAAAATAAAATCCGGCAACACTTCGGATTTTGTCTCCTGGAAAACGGCAAAAAAGGAAATAGGAATGTAAAATGTTCTCAGCTGAATTAAAGAAGCCAGCACTTAAATTTCTCAAGTCCATCAAGGATAAAACGCTTCTGAAAAGGCTATCTGACAGGATTGACGAACTTGAGAAAAATCCTTTTCCGCAGGATATAGGAAGAGTTGAGGGCTATAAAGATGTTAAAGTTTTCAGAGTGAGAGTTGGAGATTACAGAATACTTTATTTTGTGGATTATTCTTCTTCAAAAGTTTATATTGAGAAGATTGACAAGAGAAGCAGGGTTTATTAGACAGACTTGATGACGATAAACTTCTCGTTCAGAAAAATATTTATATGAGTTCAATTTCTTACTCTTTAATGAACAAAAGCATTGATAGAATTGTAAATATTTTGGCAGGAGCAGTACTAGCGATTGGTGTTATGAAGGGTCCAGATATATATTCGGCATTAACTGCTCCAGAGCCGTTGCACCGAGGAATTGTAATCGATTCATATGTTTGGGAAACGACTTTTGGTTTTGGGACTCGGCAGGGTAGAAACTTTATATAAAAGATGTTCGAGAATTTAAATAATCATTGCGAGTTTAAATATACTTCAAGATGCAACATCTTCTATATAAAGTTTCACGCTATCTGCAAATACCATTTTTTTCTTTCATTAAACATTCTTCACAAAAAGCTCTCCTGCCCTGTAGGAGCTTCTTACAAAAGGCCATGAAGCGCAGAAAAGAAATCCTAATTCCAAGTTCATTCTTTGAATTCAAATTTTAACTTCTATCTTTTTAGATTTGGCTGCACTTTCAGTTATGATATCTTTGAATTTTTCTCTAGTGCTCTTCAATTCTTCCAGCAGCTCCTTATCAGACAGTTTTGACATTTTTTCTCTTATGTCATGCAATTCCCGCATAGCTTTAGGCTCTTTCATATTCCCTCCGGAGTTATTATCATTATCTGCTTATATCCTTTTTTGGAATTAATTTGGTTTATTCCGATGATTGTCTTCATCTTTACTATATGCTCCATATTCCAGCTTGCAACAGCATCTAACTTGTTTACAACAGCAATAGCTATATGTACAGCATCATTTAAATATTTTTCTGGCACCAGCCCTTCTTTAATGTATTCCTTGGCTAATCCAATAGTTTCCTCATCCGCAACGAGGGTCGTTAATGGGTATTTTGACAATAATCCAAGAAGTGCGCTCCTTTTAGGCTCTTTTGTCTTGGAAAGCTCATCATATACAACATCCGATACAAATAATTCAAACTCAAATGACTTGCTTTCAAAAAATATTTTAGTAATTTCCCGTTTTTCCGGAGTATCATCAGCAAATACGAAATTAAAAACTGAAGATTCGAGATAGAGTTTCATTGAATTACCTCGTTGAGCTTCTGTTTTATAACATTCTTCAAAAACAGTTCTCCAGCTCTGTAAGAGCTCCTGACAAAAGGCCCTGATGCGCAGAACAGGAATCCTAATTCCAAGGCTTTTTGTTTATAATATTCAAATTTTTCAGGAGCAACATAACTGCTTATTGAGATATGCCAGTCCGTCGGCCTTAAGTATTGTCCGATTGTCAGAATATCAACATATATTTTCCTTAAATCTTTCATTGACTGGACAATCTCTTCATCAGTTTCCCCCAAACCAACCATGATTGAAGATTTGGTATAGATTTTTGGATTCAGTTTCTTAACATTCTCCAAAACACTTAACGATTGATTATAATTCGCCCTTGCATCCCTTACTTTCTTCTGCAGCCTTTCAACTGTTTCTATATTGTGGGCAATGACTTCCGGCTTTGCTTCAACAATTTTTCTTAATGCTGAAATGTCGCCTTTGAAATCTGGAATCAGGACTTCAACAATCATTTCAGGGTACTCTTTTTTTATCTCCTTTATGCATTCTGCGAAATGTGATGAGCCGCCATCTTCCAAATCATCTCTGTTGACAGAAGTAAGGACAACATAATCAAACAGTCTTATCTCCGCCAGTGCCTTTGCCAGTTTTTTAGGCTCATCGTTGTCCAGCTGCTTCATTGGATTGCCAGTCTTTACTGCGCAGAACCTGCAGCCTCTTGTGCAGACATCACCCATCAGCATGAAAGTCGCTGTGCCTCCGCTCCAGCATTCAGAAATGTTGGGACAGTGCGCAGATTCGCAGACAGTGTGCAATTTATGCTGCTGCAGTGTTTGTTTTATGTTTGAGAAATCATCGTTTGTTGATAACTTTATTTTCAGCCATTGGGGCTTTATCAGTCTTTGTTCCATTTTTCAAAAAGGTACAGGATTAAAAACTTACTTTAACTCCCCTAGTCCCCACGCCTTCAGCTTCTCGTATTTCTGGTTGCCGCAGAGCTTCTTTCCCGTCTTTTCGTTGTAGAAAAAAGGAATTCCGCCGCAAAATACGCTTCCGTCAGCAGTTTTGTCCAGGCTTTCAAGCCATGCCGCATTCTCAGCATTATGCCAGACTTCAACATGCAAAATATGCAGCCCAGTTTCCTTTTCAAACTGCTCTACTAATGGATCCATCTCCTTGCAGTGCACGCATTCAGTGCCTGAAAACATTATCAATCTGCCTGAATTTTTCTGGTCAACAGCATCGCTCATGGATAGTCACAAAGAAATAGAGTATGTGATTTATTTAAAAGGCTTTTGCTGACAAATAATTAATAGAAAATCTAAGGAAAAAAGTTTTATAGCTTTCCTGTCTTCAAAAACTGAGGCGATCTCAGCTTTTCTATGAGCTTAAGCCTTTCGATTTCTGAATTATGGTCATGATTTTCTGCGTTTGTGGCAGCAATTTGCTCATATATTCCTATAGCCATTTTTGCAAGGGCTTTTCTTTTGTTCAAATCTTTCGTGTATTGGGCGCTTACAACCAAAAAGCTAGCTGCAGATTGTGGAGAATAATTTTCATAATGTACATTTGAATACCTTTCTAACCTTTCCACAGCAGAATCTATCAAAAGTTCCTTCGAGGCTTGGTCTGGAGCAAGCTGTATTGCTGCTTCCAAAGCGCTAAAAGCTACCCGTGCATCTCGTGTTGCTCTGACCTGGCTCATAAGCTGGTTTGTTGCATAATCAGCCAATTTTCTTTTTAAATCCGGCCCATTAGCAGCTTCCACTGCATGCCTGTAAGCGTTGATCCTGTCGGTAATACCATTACTTTCCTGCGCCTGATGAAGATAAATTTTGCCGATTTGGCTCAACTGCCCAAATTCTGGAGGCAAATTATAAGGACTATTATTATTCTGTTGGCAACCTATTCCAAATCCTGCGCCCATTAATGCGCCTGCCAGGCCTAATTTTTGGATATTACCCATATCAAAGAGGAATTATTGCCACTATTTAAATCTTTCTATTTGTAATCACTTAAAAGTAATTAAAACCTATAAAACATGTAAGCTCCCGTAATACCCGGCCAAAACTGACAGAAATCCAATTATAATCCCCCTTATTATCGGGCTAAACTTCTTTCTTAGAACATAAGCAGAAGCCAAAATCAAAAGCCATATCAGTGATGCAAAAACAATAAACAGGCTGTCTTTGTAAAAAACGCCTGTGAAAACAAGGATTACAAGTGACCTGGCAACATGCATATTGGAGTCTTTTATTACAAAGCAAAGGATGAGGATGGCTATTGCACTAATCAGCATCTGATAAACAAACAGCTCATACTTTCCTATTATTGACCTTATCACAACAAGAAAATAGAACGGAATGCTGCCTAACGCCAACAAGTCCCTTGCAACCTCTTTAAGCCAGGAGTTCATAATTCAAGAAGATATCACCATGTTTATTAATATTGCTGGTAAGAAAATTAAATTTATTCCTGTTCCAGCCACTGGATATCGCCAGGCATGAATGGCGGCGTTGAGAACAGAATAATCTCAACAGGCGAGTCTCCAATCCTTTCAAAGCTGTGGGGCACTCCTGCCGGAATTGCAACAATCTGCCCGGGTCCAACTTCTGCAGTCACATCCCCAACAGTGCCTTTTGCCCTGCCTTTGTAAACATATACAAAATGGTTTTCTTTTGGATGCCTGTGTAGCGGTATTCTCTCATCAAGCCTCAGGAGCTCAATGCTTCCTGTTTCTGTCTCGGCTATGACTGTGTACTTAAAATATTCGGTCTCTTGGTCAAGCTGGCCAAGCCTTTTTGGAACATCAAAAATATCTGTCTTAAGCACGTCTCCAGTCATCTGCTTTGTAAGCTCCTTAAAGTTGCCGGGCAAAAGCCACCCAACAACAATTCCGACAATAAAAAGAACAATAAACCAAGTCTGCATGACCTTCTTTTTCATAATGGGTTATTCTTATGAAGGCGGTTATATATATACTTTTTGGTAGTGGTTAAGAAAATTCACTACTGAAGGAAACAACAATATAAAAACCCAAAACTATTTATAACTTATTTTATTCTCTTGGATATAATGCGCCAATATCTCAATGCTTTAAAATACGTTCTTGAAAACGGTATTGAACGGAAAGACCGCACAGGTGTAGGCACTAGAGCAGTCTTTGGCATGCAAATGCGCTTCAGCATGGAAGATGGGTTTCCTGCAATGACCACAAAAAAGCTGCCGTGGAAAAGCGTTGCAAGCGAATTATTATGGTTCATTGAGGGCTCGAATGATGAAAGAAGGCTGGCAGAAATCCTTTATGGAACAAGGGAGGACAGCAAAAAAACAATCTGGACTGCGAATGCAGAGGCAGACTACTGGAAGCCGAAGGCAAAGTTTGATGGTGACTTGGGAAGAGTTTACGGAATCCAATGGAGGAAATGGAAATCGCCTGATGGAAAAGATACTGACCAGCTTGCCAATGCAGTAAAGCTGATTAAAGAAAACCCCGCAAGCAGAAGAATAATTGTCAATGCATGGAATCCAGGAGAGATTCATCAGATGGCATTGCCGCCCTGCCACACATTTTTTCAGTTTTTTGTGGCAAATAACAAGCTATCCATGCAGATGTACCAGCGCTCCTGCGACATGTTTTTGGGGGTGCCGTTTAATATCGCGTCTTACTCGTTACTGATGCACATGGTTGCTCAAGTGACAGAATTAAAACCTGGAGAATTTGTCCACACTTTAGGGGATGCGCATATTTACCTTAATCATTTTGAGCAGGTTAAGGAGCAATTGTCAAGAAAGCCGTTTCCATTGCCAAAATTATGGCTAAACCCTGAAATAAAAAATATTGATGATTTTAAAATGGAAGACATAAAGCTGGAGAATTACGAGTCGCATCCGGCTATAAAGGCAGAGATGGCTTTATGAGGCATTCTTATATGAAAAAATCATATTTTTTGCTGGTATTGATTGTAATTGCAGGGTGTTCTGCCAATGAGCAGCCAGGCAGCCAAATTGAGCAAATGGTGTACCAGCATGCAAAAGCGTGGGAAACAGGCGATGAGGAACTTTTAAGCTCGCTTTTGCACGATAAAGTAGTTTTTGCCTATCCTGGAAGAAGGCTCAGCAAGCAGCAGACTATTGAAGACCTGAGATATTTTGCCGGACATTTTAATGAGACCAAGGTTTACATAAATAAAATAATAATTGATGGCAACAATGCTGCCGTAGAGTGGCAATTTGCTACAACAAGCAAAGATACCGGAAAAAGGCAGGTTGTAAGCGATGCCATAATAGCGCGCGTTGAGGAGCAAAAATTTATTGTCTGGAAGGAATATCTGGATGGCAGGGTCAAGCTTTTGCAGGCTTCTGGGGAGCTGTTCCTGGAAGAAGGCGAGGAGCCGTACCCCTGGCCAAACAAGACAAAGAAATATAACCAGTCAAAATAGTTAAGATGACAATCTCCCTCATAGCAGCAATGGACAGGAACAGAGTGATTGGAAATGAAAATAAGCTGCTCTGGAAAATCCCGAATGACATGAAAAGATTCAGGCAATTAACTGCAGGAAAAACAGTCATAATGGGCAGGAAAACATTTGAGTCAATCGGAAGGCCTTTGCCCAACAGGACAAATATAATAATTACAAGAGACAAAAATTACAAAGCTGATGGCTGCATTGTAGTTTATTCTGTTGGCGAAGCTTTAAAAAAATCAGATAGTGAAGAGATAATGGTAATAGGAGGCGCGCAGATTTATGTCCAGCTTCTTCCAACTGCAAATAAAATGTACCTGACTTTTATTGATGCAGAATTTGAAGGAGATGCTTATTTTCCGGAATTTGACAAGAAAGAATGGAAGGAAACCTTCAGAGAAGAGCATGAGGAAGAATATAAGTATGTGTTTGTTAATTTTGAGAGAAATTAAAAATTTTATTCGTTCCTGTTTGAGAACGAAAGATTTAAATATTAGTTCTATTTAGGATACTTATGCCAAATATAAAAGATACGATACGGCTGCTCAATCCCTGGTGGGAAGGCGAAATAATCAGCGAGGAGCTCGCCAAACAGTATAAGAGAAGCTTTTTTGGTAAAATACAGGAATTTAAGAAATATAAGCAGATAATTATTCTTACAGGATTAAGGAGGGTTGGAAAAACCACACTTATATACCAGACGATAAAAGACCTGCTTAGCGGAACTAATGCCAAAAGAATCTTTTATTTTAGTTTTGACAAGGAAATTGATGATTTGGTAGACCTTTTTGAAAATTACAAAGAATTAACGGGAGTAGATTACAAAAAA
>JACOUX010000002.1 GCA_016177615.1 Candidatus Woesearchaeota archaeon
CAGGGTACCCTGCGGCTGCCAGAAGGTACAGGCTGCATTATGAAGGATATAACATCTCAATAGAAGAGCCGTATTTCTGGACTTTGCATTATCTGAGGTATTACGGCGGCTTTTCAAGGATTGACAAGATAACAGATGTGTTTGCAGCAGCTGAAAATTCCGCATTCTTTGGGGCATCCCAGCAAAGGCTCGGGCTGCAGCAGGACAAGGTCAGCCAGTTTCTTGCAACAATAGGGAAGATGGTAAGGGAGCTTTTCCAGCTTGTAAGGGAGATGAGGATTCTCGACGAAAGGCTAAGCTATTACGCTGACAGCTACACAAACAGCCCAAGCGCAGAGAGCGCTGAAATCACGCTTAAGGGCATATGGGTTGATCTTGTCGAGCAGGGCGCTAAAAACCCGGCATCTGTTTATGGAATGGCCCGCGAGGTGCAGTTTACAACATTGCCTGACCTGTTCTTCAGCACACATCCAAAAAAGCAGGAAGATGTTGATATTTCAGTGGAAAGGGAAAGGGGACAGTTCAACAGGAAAGTAAGGGAAGTTCTGAAAAGAAAATTAAGGGCATTCCTGGCCTGGAAAGAGCATACCTATGAGGAGCTCAAGAACAGGAGAGCATTCACTCTGAAATATTTGAGGCAGCATTTTGAAATAATAAGGATGTACATGACATGGGTAAAGCCCTACCTTAAGAATATTCAGAGGCTTCAATTGGACCAGTCAAGGGCTGATACAGCTGACCTGATTGTGGCATTTGAAAGCTCCATGATTGAAGTGGAAATACTTGCAATCAGGGGCAAGGAAAGCGACAAGGTCAAGCAATGCGTCCTTATGCACTATCTTTTCAGGACAAGGCCAGAGATGAACTATTCGCAGGAATACCAAAGGGGCCCATTGCATCTTGGAAGGATTGAAATTGATTTCAGGGCTTACGGATGGACTGATCAGCAGATTGAGAGCTACAAGAAGATGAGGGAGCATGAGGATTTCCAGCTTCTTGGGGTTATAGACGGCTCTGTAAAGGCCGCGATGGAAGCATTAGGAGATGAGCTTATGAGGTATTTGAAAGAGGCAGGAGAGGAGTTTGACGAAAAGCCGAAAGAAGCCAAGAAGGCTTACAAGCAGTCAGGCCCCTTCATGTCAATATTCAAGGGCTTTGCAGAATTATTCGCATCTTTTAAGACTGGCAAAGGCGCAATGGAAGCCAGAAAAAAAGTTTCACAAACAGAAGCAATGAAGACTGCAATGTCAAGAAAGAATGCAGAAGACAAAGTCAAGAAAGTGATGTGGAATACCTATCATCATTTCAAGAAGCAGCATGACATGCTGAACTGGTAAAATCAAATAAATATTTAAAGCTGCGATATAACTCCTGGTTGGATAAGCTTATGAGAGAATCTCTATTGGCTGCTGCCGGGCATGGCAAGAGGTACTTCGGGCATGATGACCCTTTTGGAAAGGCATTTATTGAGTTAGGCGGAAAACCATTGTTGCATTATATAACAAGAGAATTGCGGCAGGCAGGTATTGAAAGGTTGGTAATAGCGGCAAACGAGGAAAATTTTGGCAGGTTTAAAATTCTTGAGAAGGATTTTGAAATTTTTATATACATCGACAGGGAATTAAAAGGGCCTTTTTGCTATCCTTATGTGTTGGAAGGCAGGCTGCCATACCAATATCACATGCTTTATGGTCACCAGCCGGTAAGCGCCGATCATTTGATAGCCCAAGACATGGTTTCTGACGCTGATTCGATTGTGGCTTCTTTCTACAAGAAGTATGGTGAGAAGTTCAGGGTGCCTGCAAAGTTAGGCATAGATTCAACTGTTACTTTTGTTGAGCGGGAAAGCGAAGGGGAAGGGTTTATTGGGGGGCCTTTCATTATAATAGGGCCTCAAATGTCAAGGATAGTGAAGGACGACAATTTTCAACACAAGCCGGCTTATTACATTAAAAAAGCCGCAGAGTCAGGAACTTCTATTAATGAGCTGTCAAGTTAGCGTCACCTACGAACTATAAAAAAATTATCTTGCTGATACAAAAATTTTAAATTTTAATCTATTCACATTTTCGTTTGATTGAAATTCTTTTTTATCTTTAGATTTTCCAGCTATTACATTTGCCATAATTAAACCTAAGCCCGATTTTCCACCACTCTCTTTTGATTCATTTATAGTAACAGCAACATCAAAATCTATATATGTTCCTGCTCTATCCGCCAAAGTTTTACTATATTCTCCAACAATAGAAAACCTATTTTTTATCATATTTGCAGAATCAACACCAGTAACTACACTTAAAAGAGCTTCTTTAATAAATTCTTTCAATTCCATTTCAATCCCTCTCAATGACTAATTTATCTCCTTTAACTTCCCCTTCTAATTCCTGCCCTGTTTTCCAGCCCAATTTCTCGATAAGGTTTGAAGGAATGACAACCCAGAATTTCTCGTATTTTGTGCCTTTGTATTCCCTGCTTATCTGACTTTGTAGCCTCATTTTTGAGGTTAGATACCTAATAGTATATAAGCTTTTCGATACCGAAAACTATATTTTAGGTATCTATATATTTAGAAATATACTATGGAAAACATAATAAAATGCCTTCATTGTGGAAAGAGCAACTACAAGAAAAAGGGTTTTAGAAAAACCCAGAATAGAGGCAAAATTCAGAAATTTTACTGCTTTGAGTGCCATAGATACTTCACCAATGATGAAGGGTTTTACAGGATGAGAAACAGCGAGGAAAAGATAACTGAATGTATTGACCTTTATTTTTCCAATCTGTCAAGCAGAAAAGTCAGGAATCATTTAAGACGACATAGACCAAAAAATGCAAGTCACGAAACTATACTTAATTGGTGCAGAAAATATGTCTTAAAAGTGACCAAATACACAGAAACATTACAGCCACAATTAAGCGGTCAGTTCTATGCAGATGAAACAGAAATAGACAGGGAAAAAGACCATAACGATATTTTCTGGTGCAATGTTGATTGGGGAACACGATATATTAATGCTACCCTATACAGCCCTTATGACCAAAATTTAAATGATGCCACAAAATTTATGGAAAAAATAAAACAAAGTAAAAGACTACCAAAATACATTCAAACTGACGCTGGAGTTTTTTATCCGACAGCATTTAAATCTGTATTTTACAGCAATAGAGGAAAAAGAGATGAACAGCCAGAGCATAGAATAAATAATGTGTCAAAAACAGGAAAACATAATGTAAGGATTGAAAGTGTGTTTATGAAAGTAAAAGACAGGACACAAGATTTTCGAGGGCTTAAAGCATTATGGTCAGCACCAATCTTAATGCAGGGAATAATCTTACAGCACAACTATATTGAGAGCCACACAACGACAGGGCAAGTGCCGAGTGAATTAGCTGGTTTAAAGTTAGAATGTGGGGTTAATAGGTGGTTGGGATTAATTAAGTTGGCGACTTTTAATAAAGTTTAAATAGGTTAATACTCAATAAATATAATATGTCACTTTTAAATATACTACTTATTATTTTTGCATTATCTTTTCTATGTATCATTATTTTCTTTGATGAGTTTTCATATTTTTTTAAAAAATCCAAATCTAAATTAAGTAAAATTTATGGTGCGATAAAAGAAATACCAAAATTTAGACATTTATTTTTATTGACTTTTTATGTTGTAGGTATAATAATTTTTGAATTTTTTATCTTTTATAATGTTCACATGATATACTTTTTTTATTATTGGATATTCATATTACTAAACTTTCTTTTAATTGTGAATATTAGTAATATCAACATAAAGGAAAATTTGACAAAATTTGAAGCATTTAGATTTATTGTTACTTATTTTATTATTTGTTTATTAGAAGTAATTTTATTTTCAGTAGCTTACTATACTACTTCAGCATTTAATAAAGGTCAAATTTCCCTCAATAATCAATTTTATAACTTGGATTTGAGTGGTTCATTTCATGTAAGTATTGTAGTTTTTTTAGCAAATTACCTACAATTTATGCCAGAAGGAATTTATATGAAATTGTTAATAGTACTTCAAGTATTGTCCTCTCAACTAATTTTACTTGGATTTTTGTTTATAATGTTTGGACAGATATTAGAGAAAGTAAAAAAAGGAGAAGTTTTAAATAGAAAAGGTAAAGTTAAATGAATATGAATAAAAAAGGAGAATTAGTTTTAATAAGTATTGTAGTAGCAATCTTGGTACTAACAAGTTTTGCAATTCTTAAGGAGAAAATAGACCAAGATAGAATTATTCATTATGTGGGTGATATTTCAACAAAAACTGCTTATAATTTAGAAAGTAAAAATATTAATTGTGATTTAAATAAAATCATAATTCTAAAAAATAATATTATTCTATTTGAAGACTACAACAAAGTTAAATTAGAAGGATTTAAAGTAGACCAAAACTGCAATTAGAATTATTATAAACAAAGTAAAACCAATAGAAAGATTATCTAATTTTTTGTCATCTTCTTTTAAAGTTTGTATTAAGGTCATCCAAAATCCCTTATTTAGATTATTTTCAGTCATTTTATTTAAATATTCTCTTTTTAGTGTATCCTTTTAGTATACTGGTATATAAATGTGTTGTTTTTATGGGTGACGTTTATTTGACAGCTCAACAAAACATTAACTATAAATACAGGCTTTCAAATAAATTAATTGGTGCCAAGATGAAATTCAATTCAGGCTATTACTCTCATCATCCTGTTGTTGATTACTTCAACGCCATGGATCCTCAAAGCTATGGCGAAAAGCCGCCTTATGGAGCTGATTTGGGAATCAAGGATATAGGAATGAGTGTTCCAATGGGAATTTCTGCTGCAAATGTTGCTGGAATTTATTCAAAGATAAGAATGGGTGCAGGCAACATAGAAATCCAGTTTCCGGGATACAGGATGGGCAACAGGAATGCGCAGACTCCTGAAATGCTGGGAGAAGACCAAAGGCAGGCAATAAGAGAATTGTCAATGGCCAACGAAGTCAAGTTCACAACCCATGCGTCGTTCCAGCTTATGGGGATGATGGGGAGAGATGAAAGAGGAAATTTTTCCCTTAATAACGCAACGCAGGACATGTTTGAGCTGAAAAGGGCAATTGACTTCCAGGCTGACATGGGCGGCGGCTCTGTAGTCATCCACTCCGGGGAATTTGAAAGGCCTATGACAGATATGTACCTTGATGATGAAACAGGAAGGCTGAACCTGGCAAGAGACTCAAGCGGCAGACTGCTTTTCAAGCAGGCGCATACCCAGGAAGTTGATGCCCATTTTGAGCTGCTTGATGACAGGACTTCAGCAAAGATTGAAACTACTCAAAAGAACAGGTATGTAGCCAGCCCTGTATGGTTAAGGGCAAAAGATAGCAGGCAAGGAGTCAACCAAAATGGTGATCCTGTGCCAATAAGCAAAGGAGATTATGTTGATTATGAAGGAAGGAAAATAATGGATCCTTACCACCCAATAAAAGGCAGAGTTCCTGAATTTGATGAAAAAGACAGGATATTCAAAGTCAGGCTGAAATCATTCGAAGACTTCAAGAGGGAAGCTGAAGAGTACAACATATGGTTTGAGAAAGAACATCGCAGAAAGCCGAATTATTATGAAAAAATGTATCCTGAAGAGGCTTATGTCAAGGCAACTTTAGATGCCCAGGAAGGCATTGCAAGAGGATGGTCTTTGGAGTTTTCCTCAAACTCACAGACTCTTATAAAGGCCCTTAGCGAGCTTCAAAAGGCAAAAAAATATTATTCCGACTTAGAGAAATCTGTTCCTGCTGAGGATCAATGGAAATTGATGAGGGAAGACAGGGAGCTGCAAAATTTGACTCAAGGCTTTGCGTCCCCTGAAATTAAAACCCCGACAGATCTTCTCAAAAAAGTGGAGTTTGATGTTGAAAGGAGGTTGGAGTACGCCCGTTCAACAGCAGCTTCCCAGGAGCAGCAGGCAAATGACACGGCAGAGACAAAAAAGCACATCATAACACCAATCAAAAGGCTTGAGAAGCATGGAGTGAGGATGTATGCAGAGGCTGCAATTCACGCTTTGCAAAAAACCAGAGACCCGAATAATCCTGTTGTTGTTGCCATTGAGCATATCTTTCCTGAAAGGTTTGGCGGCCATCCTGAAGAGCTGAAATGGATAATCAAAAAATCAAGGGAAAAGATGGTTGATATGCTGACAAAGCCAGAAATCCCATATGGCGCGAGTTTAGCACCAGGAGAAGTAAAAGAAGACACGCTTCAGCCAAACCCCTATTACATGGGGATAAGCAAAGAGGAAGCTCAAAAACTTGCTGAAAGGCACATTAAGGCAACAATTGATACAGGCCACATAAACCTCTGGAGAAAGTATTGGCAGGATGACCCAAGGATAACAAGAGAGCAAAACGATGCGGCATTCAACAAATGGGCTGTGCAAACAATTGAGAGCCTGGCAAAAGACAAGATGGTTGGAAACGTTCACCTTGCCGATAATTATGGCTACCATGACGACCATCTTGCACCAGGGCAGGGAAATAGCCCCATAAAGGAAATAATCTCAAGAGTTAAGCATTATGGATATGACAAGGCTATAACTGTAGAGCCTGGCGCAGACGCCTCAACTGACTTAAGCGATTTTCATGGGCTAATGAAGACGTGGAAGTTCTTTGGAAGCCCGGTTTATGGCATGGGATTCAGGGGCTCTGGAGTTCCGCAAACCTGGAGCGATGTGCAATACTCTTTCTTCGGGCAGAACAAGCCTCCTTACTATATCTTTGGAGGCTATGCTCCGTCAAATGACTGGACATTATGGAGCGGCGTTGGGTTGGAGTAAAATCATGTAATGCTTAATTCTTAAAAAAGTTTAAATATGCCATTCTGCCTCTTTTATCCATGAAATGCCCCTACTGCAATTATGATGAAACTCAGGTTATTGATACAAGGGAGACTGAAAATCTCGAGGCAACTAGAAGAAGGAGGGAATGCCTGAAATGCAATAAGCGCTTTACAACCTATGAGAGGGTTGAGGAAGCCGACATAGTTGTTGTCAAGAAAGACGGAAGAAGGGAAAGATTCCAAAGGCAGAAAGTTTTGAACGGCGTTCTCGAAGCCTGCGAGAAAAGGCAGATTGCCCTTGAAAAGATTGAAAAGCTTGTTGATGACGTTGAATCTGATTTGAGAAAAAGGGATTCTGTCGAAGTTGAAAGCAAGATAATCGGCGAGCTTTTGATGAAAAAGCTCAAGTCCCTTGACAAAGTCGCTTACATCAGATTTGCATCTGTTTATCGCGAATTTGAAGATGTTGAGAAGTTCGAGGAAGAGCTGGAGAAGCTGATAAAGAAATGATTTGTATTGGCTTACCTACCACCGAATTTTTCATGTAAAAATTTTACGCTCATATTCTCATAATTAAAAGCTTTAGGGATTTTTTGGAAATCTGGATATATGTTAATGCCGACATAGTCACCTCTTCCGCCTTTGAACAGCATCCTAAATTCAGATTGCCATGTCTCTAAACACTCTAATCTGTAAGGAGTGTCAAGTCCATCGAGTAATGTGAAATCCAACCTATTGGAAGTCGGTCCGACATGCCATCTTCCGTCCTGCATCATGTTTGATTGATTAGTTTTTGAAGCATCGTAGGGCTCATGGCCGTATGTCAGAAATTTTGGTGTATCTGCTGTGCCAACTCTCAACCGGACATTTGATTTTGCAATCACTTCCAATGGGTTCACTGCTTTCTGTTGTTTAATAATTTGCCGCATAATATATTTAGAATTATATTTCTATATTTAAATCTTTTTATGGAGTTACTACTATAAAGAAAATAATAATGTAAATACTGGGGGCGCAATACTAATCAAGAAAAGATTATTATATTGCTACACAAAACTCTTCTTGTGATAATCGGGCTTACAGGCAAAAACGCAGCTGGAAAAGGAGAAGCTGCAAGTTATCTGAAATCCAAAGGATTTATTTATTATTCCTTGTCTGATATAATAAGGGAAAAAGCGACAGAAAGTGGGCTGGAGCATTCAAGGGAAAATCTCATTAATCTTGGCAACGAGCTTAGAATGAAGTTTGGCCCGAGTTATCTTGCGCAGGAGACGAACAACAAGATTAAGCGGCAGCTGAAAAAAAACAAGAGTGAAAATTTCGTGGTTGACAGCATAAGAAGCCCGTTTGAGGCAAGGGAGTTAATGAAAAACAAGGGATTTATTTTGATCGGAATTGATGCCCCTGTTGAATTAAGGTTCAAGAGGCTGCTTGAAAGAAACCGGATTGGAGATGCAAAGACTCTTGATGATTTCAAAAAACAGGAGCAGAGGGAAAATTTAAAAAGCGACACAAATCAGCAGCTTGATGAGACGTTTAAGCTGTCCAATAAGATTATCATTAATGATGGCTCAATTGAAGAGCTGCATAAGAAAATTGATTTGTTGTTGAAAGAAATAAAATAATTATTAAAATTTAATATTAATTATTAAATGGATAATGCGCTGTGAAAGGAACTGCATAAGGAAATAAAATCAGAATGCTTAAAGAAAGAATCATAGTACCAAAGTTTAATTGGAAAATTCAAAAACATAGACCATAATCAAAAATGCCAAGAACCAATTGGGAAAACTACTTTATGAATATCGCTAAAGAGGTAGCTACAAGAAGCACCTGCGACAGGAAGCATGTTGGCAGCGTGATTGTAAAAGACAGGACAATACTGTCAACAGGCTACAACGGAAGCATAAGGGGGATGCCACATTGCGATGATGTAGGCCATCTGATGGAAGCAGGCCATTGCGTTGCAACAATCCATGCAGAGACAAATGCCATTTTGCAGGCTGCCAAGAACGGCGTGATGATAGACGGCGCAGAAGTCTACATAACAGCCAGCCCGTGCTGGAGCTGCTTCAAGATGCTTGCGAATGCAGGCATAAAAAAGATCTATTACGGAGAGTTCTACAGGGATGAAAGGAGCTTTGATGTTGCCAAAAGGCTGGGAATAGAGCTTGTGCACATTCCAGTTGACCAGAAATCGCTTTAGGATTCTTCAGATTCTCTTTAGTCAAACCCGCTCATCATGGACTCATGCTGATGCCTGTGCTTGTCATAATGGTCCGAGCATACATGCATTCCATTCCATACTTTGGCTGCAGGCCTTGTGCACCCTGGCTCTTCGCATTCGGTCATAATCGGCATTAAATGCCAGCTTCTATATTAATCTTTTCAAAAGAAAAACTATTTATATCAACTAATATAATAGTGGATTAATTATAGCAGTATACTAAAAATGCCAAAGCACACTTCCAAAGTAGCTATTGTCGGCGCAGGATTCGTGGGAAGCACTGCCGCCTATGCCTTATTGATTGAGGGCGCAGCATCGGAAATTGCATTGATTGATGTAAACAGGGAAAAGGCAGAGGGGGAGGCGATGGACCTGCAGCATGGGCTGCAGTTCAAACCAAATGTCAGGGTTTCTTTTGGCAGCAGCTATGAGCTGTGCAAAGATGCCGAGATTGTTGTGATAACTGCAGGAGCCCACCAAAAGCCTGGCGAAACAAGGATAGATTTGGTGAAAAAGAATTCTGCGATTTTCAAAGAGATGATTCCTCAAATCACAAAGCACAACAAAGAATGCATACTTCTTGTCGTTTCAAATCCTCTTGATGTTTTGACATATTTGGCACTGAAATATTCAAAATTCCCGAAAAACAGGGTGTTTGGCTCAGGGACTATCCTTGATACTGCAAGGCTCAGGTATTTAATCGGGCAGCACTTCGGAGTCAGCCCGAACAGCGTGCATGCCTACATAATGGGAGAGCATGGCGATTCATCTTTTCCAGTGTGGAGCAGCGCCAATATTGCAGGAGTGCATTTAAGCCATTTTAAAAAATACAATAAAAAAGCTATGGATAAGATATATCAGAAAACCAAGAGCGCCGCTTATGAAATAATTGCCAAGAAAGGCGCAACCTATTACGCAATCGGATTGGGAGTATCCAAGATTGTAAAGGCTGTTTTATCCGACCAAAATGAAGTTCTTGCATTATCATCTTATCTGAAAGGTTATCATGGAGTAAGTGATGTCTGCCTGAGCGTGCCATGCATAGTCAACAGAAATGGGATAAAAGAGCAGATACTGATGCCTTTGAATTCTTTGGAGAAAAGGCAGCTGAAAAAGTCTGCAAGCCTTATAAAAAATATTTTGAAAGAATGCGCCTGCTAATTCCCAACAAACCTCGAATACAAAGATTTCGCTTCTTTCTCGTCCTTTGCCTTAATCAAAGCCCTTCCATCATTGAAAATGGTTAACCTGCGATCGAAATTGATGCAATAATCAAAATCCGTTATTTTTCCAGCTTTCTTTAATCTATTTTTTAATTCGCTGAATTGCCCCTTATCAAAAAATTTTCCCCTAATCTGGTACATATTATCTCCGCATAACTTGATCATTGGGGGAAATTTTTTGCCGTCCAAATATTCAAAGCTCTTCTTTGAGCAGCAAATGCAGCCTTTATTTTTGTTGACTTTGATTTTTATGAGCTCATTTTTCCAGACGTCAAAGAACAAAAGGCATTTTTCATAGTTTTTATTGAGCATTATTTTTATTGCCTCATTTGATTGTAATGAAGAAACCAGATGGGTTATTGAATTTAAAACTCCGGCTGTATCGCAGGTTTCTAGCTGGGCAGCTTCCTTCAAAAAGCACCTCAGGCAGGCAGTTCTGCCGGTAATAATATTGAAAACATAGCCTTTGCTCCCGACTGCTGAAGAATAAATGAATGGAATCTTATTTTTTACAGAGAAGTCATTGATAAGGAACCTTGTTTCAAGGTTGTCAGTGCAGTCTAGAATTAAATCGATATTTTTTTTGTGATTTTTTATCTTTATAATTTTAGTTATATTATTATAGTTCAAGTCATCAATTACGGACTTAATTTGAATTTCAGAATTTATTTTATTTAAGTGCTCTTTTGCTGCCATTGCCTTTGGCTTGCCTATGTCGCCTTCATCATACAATGACTGCCTTTGAAGGTTTGACAGCTCTACAACGTCTCTGTCAATCAGGATTATATTTCCAATTCCGGCCCTGGCCATTAATTCTGCAGAAGCTGAGCCAAGAGCGCCTACTCCTATGATAACGACTGAGCTTTTTCCCAGTTTCTTCTGTCCCTGCCTGCCAATTTCCTTAAATATCTCCTGTCGGATGTAGCGCATAATATAGGAATTTTAATAACTTTTAAATAATAGATGGTTTAATATTCTATGATGGTATACAAGTTCATAAAGATGCAGGCCAGGGACATTCTAGCTGATATAACTGCGTTTGGGAGCATCTCATTCTATGTCCTTTTGCTTGCAGTATCATTGAGCCTTGGAGAATATGAGCTGTTTACAAAAATGTGCCTGGGGCTTGGGTTGATTTTCATATCAGTCATTATTATCAAGACATTTTACTTCAAGGAAAGGCCTCTGAAGAAGGTGCATTCTAATTACTTTGAGAAGCTTGATGCGGCGTCTTTCCCCAGCGTGCACGCATCAAAAGCATCTTTTTTGGGGATATTGCTAAGCAAGTACTTTGGCAATCACATTTTCACTGCACTGATGATAGTCCTTGTTTTAATCATCGCCTATACAAGAATCTATTTAAAAAAGCATGATTTTGCTGATGTTTTTGCCGGAGTTATTCTTGGAGCCTTATCTTATTTTGTGGTAAGCCTGCTTTTGGGCTGACTTATCGCATTCTACCACCCCAAATTCCATAAAGTTTAAATATAAGGTTAACAATCGTTAAGTTTATGCAAGAAACCATGCCGCAGGAGATAGAAGTAAGATATATAATTCCTGCTATCAGAAAGGAACTGGCAAGGGTGTTTATTAAAGAGCACAAAATGAGCCAGAAAGAGGCAGCTAATGTGCTTGGCCTGACTGAAGCTGCTGTATCGCAATATCAGCATTCCAAAAGGGCAACCCAAGTGGTTTTTACTGATAATGTTATCAATGAGATACGGGTTTCTGCTGACAGGATTTTATCAGACAAAAATACAAAGCAAAGGCTGATTGCCGAAATATACAGGATAAGCAACCTCACTACAGTCAGGCAGATTTTATGCGACCTGCACAAGGCCCAGTCAAAAGACTTGGCAACATGCAGCGTATGCTTTGACGAAGGGTTAATCAATGTTAAAATCTAGCATAGTTTCATAATGGCACCGGTAACAGAACAAATTTTTGACAAGGACTACAGCAAGTACGGCTTCCATGACAAGGAAGAGTCAGTGTTCAAGACAGAAAAAGGTCTTACTGAAGAGACTGTGAAGCAGATTTCAAAGATAAAGAATGAACCGGAATGGATGCTTAACTTAAGGCTTAAATCATTAAAGGAGTTCTGGAAAAGGCCGATGCCTAAATGGGGAGCAAATCTGAGTACAATAGATTTTGATAATATTTATTACTACCTAAAGCCGACAAATATGAAGGGCGACACTTGGGATGACGTGCCAGAATATATCAAGAATACTTTTGACAAGCTTGGAATTCCTGAGGCTGAAAGAAAATTTCTTGGGGGAGTAGGCGCGCAGTATGAGAGTGAAGTGATCTACCACAAAATAAGGGATGACCTTGCAAAGCTAGGCGTTGTTTTCCTTGACATGGATGGGGGCTTAAGGGAATATCCTGAAATCGTGAAGAAATATTTTTGCTCAGTAATCCCGCATAATGACAACAAGTTTGCTGCACTGAACACGGCTGTTTGGAGTGGGGGGAGCTTCGTTTATGTTCCTGCCGGCGTCAAAGTGGATTTGCCTCTTCAGGCATATTTTAGAATCAACGCAAAGAACATGGGGCAGTTTGAAAGGACATTAATCATAGCAGAACCAGGAAGCTCTGTGCACTATATCGAGGGTTGTACAGCCCCGGTCTATTCTTCAGACTCATTGCATTCAGCTGTTGTAGAATTAATTGCGTTGGAAGGCTCAAGAATCCAGTACACAACTATCCAGAACTGGAGCAATAATGTCTACAATCTTGTTACAAAAAGGGCATTTGCGCATAAAAATGCAACTGTATCCTGGGTTGACGGAAATTTGGGGTCAAAAATCACGATGAAATACCCTTCTATTTATCTTCTTGGCGAGCATGCAAGAGCAGAGATTTTAAGCGTTGCTTTTGCAGGCAAGGGCCAGCACCAGGATGCAGGCGGCAAGATTCTGCATTTTGCCCCAAACACCTCTTCAAGAATAACTTCCAAGTCAGTCAGCAAAGACGGAGGAAGGACAACTTACAGAGGATTATTAAGCGTAGCTGAAGGATGCAAAAACGTAAAGTCGCATGTAAGCTGCGATGCCTTGATTTTGGACGACAAATCAGCTTCTGACACTGTGCCTTATATGGAGATAAATGAAAAAGATGTGAATATAGAGCATGAAGCAACTGTCGGAAAGATAGGCGAAGAGCAATTATTTTACCTGATGAGCAGAGGATTAAGCGAGGATCAAGCTAAAACAATGATAGTTTCCGGATTCATGGAGCCTTTCACAAAAGAGCTTCCTTTGGAATATGCTATTGAGCTTAATAGATTGATTGCGCTGAATATGGAAGGCTCGGTTGGATAAAAGATTTACCAGATAAAATTAAAGTCAGTCCATTTAACGAAAAACACTAAAAAAATATCAATAAAAATTTTTAAAAAATAATTATTAATTTAAAATTTTATTAATGCGCTGTGAAAGAAAGCAAATAAGAAGTTTAACCCATTGTGCTTAAAGAAAAAATAACATTGCATGATTTCAATTGAACGTATCATAAAAAAATTGATGGTGATTCTGATAATATTATGGCAAAACAAAACCTAGTTACAAAACACGCTGTAAAGCTATTATCGCAGGCTGAAAGCAGCTTTGCTTCCGCGAAAAAAGAAGATGCATTTGTAATCTACAAGTCCCTTCCGATGCCAAAGGAGAGGGAAGAAGACTGGCGCTACACGCAGATTGAGAAACTGAAGATTGAGAACTTTGAAAATGAAGCTGCTGACGCCAAAATAGAAGCATCTGCTCATTTTGAAGAGCTGCAAAGCAATGGTATAATTCTGGAAGACATCAATACCGCGCTGGAAAAATACCCTGCTGCCCAGAATTATTTTTTTAAAAGCGGCAGAATAGACAAAGACAAATTTGTTGCACTTTCAGCAGCTCAGTTCACTAATGGAGCTTACTTGTATGTTCCAAAGAATGTCGAGCTTAAAGAGCCAATAAGAATAAATTTTAATTTTAGCGGGAAAAAAAACGCAATTCATAACCTGATTGTTTGCGAGGCAAACACAAAGATCGATTTCATTGAGGAATATTCAAACAATCCAAGTGATTCAGAGCAGCTAAACGCCTGTGTGACTGAAGTTTTCGCCAACAACAACTCAAGAATAAATTTTTACCATCTTAACAGCTGGACTAATGAGGTTTATAATTTTACAAATGTAATTGGTGCTTTGGAGCGAGACGCCTCAATCAATTGGGTTTCCGGCTCTTTCGGGGGGAAATTAAACAGATTGAAAATAGACACTTTATTCAATGGCCAAGGCTCAAGCTGCAGCAACCTTGGAGTTTTTTTTGGCAAGGGAAAGGAGCATATTGACATAACAACCAATGTCTATCATAATGTTGAAAGCACTACAAATAACATCTTGGTTGATGGAATCTTAAGGGACGAATCATCATCTGTTTATCGTGGGCTAATAAGAATAGAAAAGCCAGCGCAGAAAACAAATTCGTATCTTGCAAATCATATCTTGAAATTAGGAAATAAGACATTGGCAAACAGCATTCCAAGTTTGAAGATTGATGCAAACGATGTCAAGGCTTCACATGGTGCAACAGTCGGGCAGATAAACGAGGAGCATCTGTTCTATTTGATGGCAAGAGGCTTGTCAAGGGACGAAGCAGAAAAAATGATTGTCGAAGGGTTCTTCGAGCCAATTATTATGAAGATACCAAATGAAGAATTAAGGGAGAAGATAAGGGCAATGGTGAGAGGGTAAGATGGGAATTAACGCAAACGCAAACTTACCGTCAAAGAGTTTTATTTTGTACCTTCCATCAGGAATTCCTTTATATTTATTCGGTTGCTTTGCTATTGCAGTATTACTTGTAAATTTTTATAATAAAATTTTGGATTATTATTTAATTTTTGTTTTATATCTCGCATTGGGCTCTATAGGTGCAGTTTTAACACAGAAAGGGATAGGTGAATGGAAAAAAATGGATATTCTTGAAAATCAAAAGATGAAATCGGAGATTAAGAATATAAAATTACAAAATAAAAAATTAGAAATAGAGATAAAATTATTGAAAAGAAAGTAGAAGCTTAGAAAATAAAAATGCCAAAAACAAATTTTGAAATCAAAAACATAAGAAAAGACTTCCCTATCTTAAGCAGAAAAATCCGCGGAAAGCAATTAATATATTTTGACAGCGCAGCAACATCGCAAAAGCCAAAGCAAGTGATTGAGGCAATGGAGGATTACTACAAAAATCATAATGCAAACATCCACAGGAGCATCCACACTTTGGGAGAAGAAGCAACTGAAGCCTATGAAAAAGCTCATGAAAAAGTTGCTGATTTCATAAATGCTGGCTCGTACCAAAACATTGTCTTTACAAAAAACACTACAGAGTCATTGAATCTGCTTGCTTATTCATTGACTGCAGACCTGAAGAAAGGCGACGAGATTGTAATATCACAGATGGAGCATCACAGCAATCTTGTGCCGTGGCAGCAATTGGCAAAGCAAAGAGGTTTAAAATTAGAGTTTATCAAAATAGATGAGGAAGGAAAGCTGGATGAAGAAAGCATAAATGAAAGCATTACAAAAAAAACTAAAATTGTTTCAATAATGCATGTTTCAAATGTCTTGGGTACAATTAATGATATTAAAAAAATTGGAAATATTGCGCATGAAAACAATGCCTTAATGGTTGTTGACGGCGCCCAGTCAATTCCTCATATGCCTGTTGATGTCAAGAAGATTGACGCTGATTTTTATGCCTTTTCAGGCCACAAGATGCTAGGGCCTACTGGAATTGGGGTTTTGTACGGGAAAAGAGAATTGCTGGAAAATATGCAGCCGTTCCTATACGGCGGGGAGATGATAAGGGAAGTCAAGTTTGAAGACACTAAATTCAATGACCTTCCTTGGAAGTTCGAGGCAGGCACGATGAATATTGCAGAAGCAGTTGGACTGGATGCTGCAATTGATTATCTGAAAAAGATTGGAATGGAAAACATACAAAAAAAGGACAAGGAACTGACCAATTATACATTTGAAAAATTAAAAGAAATAAAAGATGTTAAAATATACGGTCCAAAGGAAAGAGGCGCGGTTGTTTCATTCAATGTTGATGAAATACACGCCCATGACGTTTCACAAATACTTGACAGCGAAGGCATCGCAATAAGGGCAGGCCATCACTGCTGTATGCCATTGATGGGCGTTTTGAAAGCTCATGCAGCAGCAAGGGCAAGCTTTTATTTTTACAATACTAAAGATGAAATTGATAAATTTGCCAATGCATTAGGAAAAGTCAAGAAGGTCTTTAGGGTTTGATTTGTTAATTTTTTATTATGCTGAGGTGATTTGAATGATAAACGTGCCTGCAGAAGCAAGGGAAATAATTGAGAAGGAAATATCAAGCAAAGAAAATATAACCGGCATCGACCCAAGATGGACGCATGTGATAGTCATCCATAAGCTTATGGAGATAGAAAAGCGATTGGATGCTATTGAAAGGAAATTATAAAAATAAAAAATTAACTAAATGAACGGCATAGAACAGATGTACCAGGAAAACATCCTTGACCATTACAAAAACCCAAGGAATAAAGGGATAATCAAGAATCCAAGCGTGCACCATCATGAGAACAATCCATTGTGCGGCGATGAGTTAGATTTATATTTGGTGATAGATAACCATAAGGTTATTGATGTAAAAATCAATGGTCATGGCTGTGCAATATCGCAGGCAAGCGCCTCGATGCTTTCAGAGCAGATAAAGGGAAAAGCTCTGGAAGACCTAAAGAAACTGGCAAAAGAAAATATTTTGGAAATGCTTGGGATTCCGTTAAGCCCGGTCAGATTAAAATGCGCATTGCTTTCATTGGATACGCTGAAAAACAGCATACTGATTTATGAAAAGTATGTAAATAAAAAATAAAGAAAAACGGGTTCAGAATCAGGTTAATGAACCCATTAAGATTGCTTTCCCACAGCCTATAGGTTGTCTAAATAAGCAAATATATAAAGCTTTTGTTTTTATATAAGAGGCGCAGAGCCACGGTGGCAGAATCAGGTTATTGCGCTTGTCTCAAAAACAAGTTGCTTACCCACAGCCTTACGGGTTCAAAACTTTTTCGCAAGAAAGAGTGGTAATCCCGTCCGTGGCGCGTAAATTTAATGAGCAGAATATTGATTTATGAGAAGTATGTTAAGAAGGGAAAAAATATGAAATTTGATAAACTCAAAAAAGTTGGAATTGTTATTGGCTTGTTTGTTTTTATATGGGCAGTTTTAAACCTCGTCCCCATTGGGAAATTCAAAATATCAAACCCCTTCCCAATAGAAAGATATTGCACGTTAAATTATTTTTATTGTTATTCTGACATAGGTGAGGTTGAAGGATATCCAAACTTCTTGGGCAATCCAATAATAATCACACTTATAACAATAATTTTGCCTGCTATCTTAACTTTTTTTGTTTACAAATTCATAATAGAAAATAAATTAAAAAGCAAATAACATTTATCAAAGTTTTTATGACCTGATGATTATTAAATTGTACAATCTTATCAAAGAAAAATTATAAGTTGGGTATTACTATGACAGACGAACTGATAATAAAAGATTTGCATGTCAGCATAGAAGGAAAAGAGATTTTGAAAGGAGTAAACCTAGTCGTTAAAAAAGGCGAAGTATGTGCATTGATGGGACCAAATGGAAGCGGAAAATCAACTTTGGCATACACATTAATGGGGCATCCAAAGTACACTGTTGACAAAGGGGAAGCTTGGTACAAGGGAAAAAATATTCTTGAGCTGAAGCCTGACGAGAGGGCAAAGCTTGGACTGTTTTTGTCATTCCAGTATCCGCAGGAGATTCCGGGAGTTTCTGTATCAAACTTTTTGAGGACTGCATATAATGCTGTTAAGCCAACTCAAATGAGCGTCCCTGACTTCATCAAATTATTGAAAGAAAAAATGAAGTTATTAAAAATCGATGATGCATTCGCAAGAAGATATTTGAATGAGGGATTTTCAGGCGGAGAGAAGAAAAGGACAGAGATTCTGCAATTGGCTGTTTTGCAGCCGGAGATGGCAATTCTGGATGAAACGGATTCAGGATTGGATATAGATTCATTGAAGATTGTTGCAGAAGGAGTTAATTCACTCTTAAATCCAAACTTTGGAGTTTTAGTCATTACCCATTACCAAAGATTATTAAACTATATAACGCCTGATAAAGTGCACATAATGGTGAGGGGAAAAATAGTCAAGAGCGGCGGAAAAGAGCTGGCGCATGAGCTTGAAGCGAAAGGGTATGATGAGTATTTGGGAGAGCCGGAAGTGAAAGAATAAAATTTTATTTTTTAAAATTATTGGAGGACATCAAAATGGAACAACAAACAAAAGAGATCATTATAACATTAACAGACAAGGCAGCAGAAAAAGTAAAATCCCTGCTGGAAAAGGAAAACAAGAAAGAATATGGATTAAGAGTTGGAATAGTTTCAGGCGGATGCTCGGGATATATGTATGACATCTGCTTGGAAAAATCTGCAAAGGAAAATGACATGGTTCTTGAAGAAAAAGGAGTCAAGGTATTCATCAACCCTGAAAGCATAGCGTTCATGAAAGGCTCAACTGTGGATTATGTCGAGAGGCTGCAGAATTCAGGATTCAAGGTAAATAATCCAAATGTGAAGAGAAGCTGCGGATGCGGGCACAGCGTTGGTTAACGGCCTTTAAAACAAAAAAATTTATATACATATTAAATTAAAAGAAATGCTCAGATTATTATGATTTTTGTTTTTTTTGTGATTACAATCCCTTAAACGCTTCATCAACATCATTTTCACTGTAATTATTTTTTATTAAAGCATCTTTTATCTGCTCTTTTTTATATCCTTTTTTGATATTGGAAGCTGCATAATTTCTCAATCCCGAAAGAAGATGCTGCCGTTTTTGCTCACGAATATCTGAATGGCCTTTTTTCCTTTCAATCTCATGGTAAAGGAAAAATCCCAGCAGAACAAAAACAGGAAATGTGAAATAAAGCCAGGTGAATTTTATTTTTGAGGCGGATTCCGATGAAGCTGGTCCTGAAACAGGTAAATCCTTAAACTTTATATCCTGGGAAACAATCTGAGCTGATTGTGAATCAGAGGCGTCAACAAAGATTGTATTGCCCTGAATTGTTCCTCTTAAAGTAACGAGAGAGCCTGATGTAAACGGGGGCAATTGGCCGTTTGACTCAATCTTGTATCTTGAATCTGAAGTTTTAAGATAGTAAAGATACCCGCTTCCTGTGCTGCTGTCATATTGGAGCACTTCAAGCTCTCCTGTAAAATAACCCGGTTGCGCATTCACTTTTTGGGTTGAAATAGAAATATTTGTAATTATACAGTCATGGGGGCAATTTTGACTATTTTCATCAGACTGGCATATTGAATCACCACAATACATTGAAAATTTTGAAACATCTATACTTAATAATTCCCTATCATCTTTTATTATTTTAATTACATTGCCTTTTTTATAATAGGGCAACGAAATACTAAAATTTAAATTATCTAATTCAACAGCACCTGATTTCTCTCCAGGTTCGAGTGGAGGTAGAGCGATTAGTTTATTAGGAATATCAAAATAACCCTTATAGAGAATTTCTTTATCAATCGATAGCAATTCTAATTTATAAGGTAAGATTTTGTCACTTATTGTGGAATATCCTGTGATTAGATATACATCTTTTAGTTCTAATGTTCCTTTATCATATTCCAAATATAGAAAATAAATTTTTTCAGATTGTAAAGCTATAACAAAAGGCAGTACAAAAATCAATATTGATAAAAGGGTTATCATTTTGTCGATTTTCATGAATAAGCCTCCATTAATTTAGACAAGTGTCTCTCACCAACAGGATTAAAACTACCATTTAGGTCTAACATCATTGAATGATTCTCGCGCGGTCTATACCATTCTTCATATGTGCACCCCTTTACACAATTTGTATTTGGAAGATTGGACCATTTTGGACAATCGGGCGTTCCATCACAATTAACCTTTTCTTTCGAATCACAGCTAGGACAAGACCCACGAACATATTCATCGGATAATCCTCCAAATGAATGACCAAATTCGTGGACTGATACATTATAATTACCTCTGTATGAGACTGAATAGTATCCTCCACTGCCTCCATAAGTATCATTATTAACTATTATAAATACATAGTCATGAGGGCAGTGAGCAGCCGCTTGCTCAACTTTAGACCAATCACAGCATATAAGCTTTTTCAAACCACCACAATTATATTGACAAGCAAGGTCATGAGTATTATCTATTCTATAAAAATTTATTTTATTTCTTTGCGATTTAAATGGCTCATAATCTAATAACCCCCTAATAAATATGTTTACATCATTTGCAAACTTAACTTGGTCCGAATTTAAGTAAGCATCGCCAATATATAAAAGGTCTAGCTTATTTTTAGGGTCCCCATTATAATCTAATGTAGTGCATGAGTTGGCAACACATGAACCATCTCGTTGACATTCTTGATTATCTAAACATCCACAATTTTGACAATCATTTCTTAAGTTTCCATTTGCACAAAATTTTGGTTTTATAGAAGAGCATTGATTGTAAAAAGTTCCATCCGTGCATCTTTCGAGTTTGCAGTCTGATGTGCACCCATCGCCATTATTTGTGTTTCCATCATCGCATTCTTCCGTTCCCTCTTTGTTTCCATTACCGCATCGTACAGTCTGTGTATAATGCCACCACAAGTCAACATACCCATTTTCCGGAACATTAACATTTACAGAATTTCCTGATGTTGGAACATCTTGATGGCAATCAACTCGGTTTGTGCATTGAGTGTAGCCAACACTCCAGCCTTGGGGAACTGTGACAGAAACTTTATGGGCTCCTGCAGGCACATCGTCCAGAAAATAAGGATTAGTCTTTGTTGGCAAGGCATCATCAAGATAAACTGTTTCCTGGCTTGGGGGAATTGCATCTTGGACATTTCCCGGCATCTTGACTTTTATTCCTTGGATTCGTCCTCTAAATCGAGATGGAGGAGGCAAATTATTTAACTCATCCCCATTAAGCCTTATTATCCCCATAGAATTTCCATGATGGGGTGCGATGGAGGCTCCTCCAAAATATATTGCATTAGGGTTATTATTTTGATCAACATAGAAGAATGGGCTTACATGCCCAAAATTATCAAAAATAGAGCCGCTTTTTCTGAACCAAAGCCCTCTGTAAGTCCATGATAAGCCAAACTGGCTGGTGGCAATATGTGTCCCGTCCCTCAATCCAAAAATCATGTAATACAAATCCCCTATTTTCTTTACATCAACATCCCCCATTCCAGTAAGAAGGGGATCTTGGTATTTAACCCACACCATTCCATCAGAGGATGTCGCATAGCCAACATAACTCGTAACTCCGTCATTTGTGTCGTACCACATCATCCATAAAGAGCCCTGCTTCATTACGGATGGCCTGCCTACAATCCTGCTGTTCCATTGGAATGGCCCTACATCAAGAACAATTCCTTTCTTTACCCATGTTTTTCCATCTGTAGAAGTTGCTAAATGTATTCTATCGTTTTCTGCAACATTTGCGTCAGTATAGTACATATAATAAGTTCCATCAACCTTAACAACGCTTGGGTCATTGACATGATTTGAATTCCCATTATCCAAAACAACGCCTTTTTTATCCCAAGTAATTCCATCAGCTGATTCAGCGTAATGAATTCTGTCATGGCCGTCATTTCCTTGTCCTCCGTACCACATCTTGTAAATGCCGTTTTCATAAAGAACATCGGGGGCATAGACGTTGCCTGTTCCGTGCGTGCCTAATTCTGTTGTCAAGGTTCCGCCAAAGAGCTCGGCTAAAATTTCATTATCAGCCACCTGCTTCCACATCTTTCTTATTTCTCCGTATCTGTAATCATAAGGATTGCCTCCTTTCTGGCACGCATACCCAACATAAATTTTTCCGTTTTCATAATATGCTTCAGGAACATGCGTTGCAGGGCAATCTGGATCAGGATTTATGTAGCCTGTCACTTTCCAGCTTATTCCATCGTCAGAAACTGCTTCAGCAATTTTCCTTGCCTTCCACTGCCATCCTTCACCATTTGAAGATCCATAGCTTGGGTCAGGAGGGTCAGAGTAAGAGTAATATTTATTTCCTGCTCTGATTACATTTGGATTTGGCCATTGCTTTATTGCTGGATTACTTCCTGCATTGATAATGTTCCAAGTTCCAGTAAGGAAGGCATCTGATGTGGAAGCAGCCTGCATTTCCGCATAGCCCATGTCAACCCGATCATTCCAATAATCAAACCATAATCTAAATTTGCCGTCTTCATACATTAAAGATGGACGGTGGTACATACCATTCATTATAGCAACACCATGATTAATGTCATCAACTGCTCCTGCCTCTTTTTCATAAACCAATAATGGCTTGGATGTTTTTGTCCAATCTATTCCATTTGCTGAAACAGCGCCCATGATGTCATAAAAGTCGCCATCTTTATCTCCCTGCCTTTCGTAGCCTATGCCGTCCAAATCAAATCCTGTCGCAGAATAAGCCATGTAGTAATTATTTCCAACTTTTATTACAGAAGGATCTCCGTTATGCCATTGGTCATAGTATTTATCCTGGGCAGAGATAACTGGAATCCATAAAGATGGATTCATTGTGCTGTCAAAAATTGGATTGTTGTTTGAGTCCTTTCCGGAATAAATTTCCCAATTTTTGCTGTCTTTTGATCTTGCATGGAAAATAGCATCGCAGCCATTTCCATGAAGGACATTTTCATTGCAGTCCTCCTTTGCCCAGCCGAAGAACCACATCTTGTATTTGAATTCGCTTCCTTCATCAATAATTATCCTTGGATTGTACATGTTGCCGAAGTTCTTCAATAATGTTCCTTCCCTTGTCCACAAAGAAGTCTGGTCGGTTTTAAAGGCGTCAGTGCCGTCTCGAGGTGAGGCCTCTCCTGTTGCACCCTCACAATCAGTTTTTCCCTCAAATCTTTTCAATCCATCCCATTTAGAATAAAGAGTTCCTCTGTTGACCAGCTTTTTATCAGCAGGGCATTCTACTTTTACTGAGGGGCCAGTAACCCAGCCCGTATTGCACGTTTTTCCAACCGAGCACCATGCTTCTCCCTTGAATCCAAGCGCCTCAAGCCAGATATCTGTCTTGGCAATAGGCTCTGGCTCAGGGCTAGGCTTAGTTATCAATGGAGCGGATGAATCTGTGCCTTTATCATTATAGAAATTTTGGCCTACTTGATAAACTCCCGAATATATCCATCCACCCTTTCTTGCTTGGTTATCCCAAACGGCCTTGCATCCATTGCTCCAAAAATCATTTTCATTTGCGTTATGATAAGCTTTGCTTCGCTCAAACTGGCCGAATTCTGCCCACTTCAGCTCTCCATTCCTGAAAAATTTATTTGTCGGCCCGTTTTCTGGATAGTCCCAAACATAGACAAGAGGCTCGCACCCATAATGCCAGTTCCAATCCACCCATAATGCCAGTTCCAATCGCTGTTTTCGTATTTAACATGATATGCGTACCTTTGCTCAAACCTGCCTGCATTTGGGGCGTCTAAGCAGATATTATAGGCGTTTGAATCAGTGCCCCATATTGGAGGAATATCCCTGTAGCATTTTTCTTTCCTGATGTTTGAATTTGCCTCTCCAAAATCTTCTACAAGGTTTACAGAAACATAATCAGAGTTGCCATCGTTTCTTGGATAGCATGTATCCTTGTTGGTGCTCAGTTTAGTAAGCGCATTATTTTGGCCGGCATTTAGATTTGACCATGCAAATCCGTAAACAGGAGCTCCAGAATCGCATGAATAATGCTCAGCGCTTCTTCGGGTAAACTCTGGTCTGTAATTTGTATTCATCCAGCTTAATGGCCATAATGGAGGGGTGACGCTTAAAACATCACCGCCATACTTAAACCCTCTTAAAATATTTCCTGCATCCCTTTGCCAGCTTTCCCATTCGTATATTGTGTTCGGCTGGTCATCCCACCCAAAATATTTTTGATAAACAACCTGCCTGTTTCCGCTTTCTCCAGGAACATTAAGAGGCCCGCTCCATACCTTCATGAATTGGCTGCCATAAGCAGCAGCATTGCCCATGGTGCCAAGGTATCTCTTTCCGGTATATTCCTGCCCGTCACGCGGCCAGAAAGCAGGATGAGTGAGGACTGCGTTGAATGCAGCATTATTAACTTTACAATCATTAGTGCATAGATCATTACTGAGCTGGTTGCCATCATCGCATTCCTCTGCTGCGCCTTGGCTGTTTGGCCTTTGAATTCTTCCGTCTCCGCAAGTGCCGCCTTTCTTTGTTATTTCCAATCCAATTCTTCTGTATTCATCCTTCACATTTTTTGGAAGGTCTCTTGCGCCTTTCCAAGCGGGAGTAACCTTTATGCCCGGGTAAATGAATCCAATCATTCCAACAATGCTGTCATCAGATTCAGCAAGCTTGTAGTAATTGTCTGCAACCGAAGACATCTGATCTTCCCTTATCCCATTTTTGCCGTGAATATTTGCATCCCACTGTGAATCCATTATAAGAACTACTTTTTGACCCGGCCTTGAGCGCGCGTTTTTAAGGGCTTCAAGCAGTCCGAGATAAAATTCATCAGAAGAAACGTCTAAAATCCCGTAATAATTAAATGATATCCAATCAACAGAAGGAGGAACCTGAAATTTGCCTTGTTGGATAATTGGGAAGGCCTCATCAATAAATATAGGCACATTTTTTGTCTTTTCAGTGTTTTTTAATAAATCAGCAACCATTTTTATATCTTGGTAAGCAAGCCCGTTCCAATAGCCTTCATCAAGAAGATAGAAAGCGCCGGCCATGCTCCAGTCAATATCTTTGTTTGCATCCAAAAAGGCATTCCAGCGATCAGTGTAATCAGGGTAAAGCTTGAACTTGGGCCTTCCTCCAAGCCCTATTCCCCCTTGGTCATTATAGTAAAATAACAGCCCGACATCAATTATCGGCTTGACTCCTTGGCTATACATCCCATTAACTTCCCTTACAATTGAAGAGTCTCCATCACAGCCCCATGGGTCCATATGCCCGATATTGGCAAAAGATGAAACTTCATCAGTGTAGTCATGTTTTTTCTCTTCATCAAACGGGTCATCCCCCCAGCAGACGTTTGTATAGTAAAATCCGAAATATTTTAGAGAAATTCCGTCTTCTTTCATGCAGTTAGCAGAGCAGCCGTCACCATTAATATTATTGCCGTCATCGCATTCTTCAGAAACCTGATTGGGTGCTCCATCGCCGCATCTTGCCGGCTGCTCTGCATTGCATCTAAAAGGCAAAATGTCTGTATCGCTGATTCCTGCTGAGTTCAGGCTATGGATCCAAAACCTGTAATCTGTGTTTGGGCTAATTCCATAGGAGTAAGATATTCTGGGCTGTTGCGGCTGGGTTACAGGAATTTCCACCATAAGGTCGTTTGTGCCTGAAACATACCATGCATCTACTATATTCGGGTATCTTATTGGGTCATTGTTGCTCATATCATCAATTCTTAGCGCATATTTATCTGCTCCACTAACAAAATCCCATGACACAGTAATCCTGCTGCCATCATTGCTGCATGCGCTTTGAAGGTTTGCTGGCTTGGAGGGGAGCTGAGCAGGCTGGCTGACAACAAGCTCGTTCTGCGAACGCAATTGCACGCCTGATGCCGTTGCTACGAAATAATACTCCGGATTTCCGCCAAGAATCCCATCATCCTGCCATTCTGCTGTCCATGTTGATTCTGCACGATTATTAGAGAATGTTGCAGGCTGCGGATTAGTTCTTACTGGATCATTTCTTACTATATCATTCTCTTCAACAACAAAATTAACATTTTTCCCGTTGCAGTTCTCTCCCTCAACAATTAGTTTTACATCTTCGCCTTCATTTGCGGTTGTTTTTTCCCAGGAGGCGGATTTAAGGGTGCATGGCGCAGGAATTCCAGGACCGTTCATTGAATATCCAATAAGCCCTTCACTTGTTTTGCCTTCGCAATTTGCGTCATTTGACACAAAATGGTCTGACTTAGCCTGATCAAAACAGCGATACAGCGGAGTGTTTGTCTCCTGACTTTGGGTTTTTGAGCTCCAGCCGATGTTTCTAATAAATATATCTCCATCCGATTCACAATGTTCCCAGTTCTTTTTTGAAGGATCCGCAAGCGAAACCATATAATCATTCCATATTGGAATATAACATTCGTATAACGGCTGATAGCCATCTTTAGGATAAGTAAGAAGATAACCCAGCATTCCAGATTTTTGATATCCTTCACTAGGCTTTGCTATTTCAGTTGAAACTTTTGTTTTTTTTGCAGCTGGGTTGGTGTATTTTGTAAGCTCAACTTTGGAAGAAAATGAATCAGTCTTTTCCAAAGTGATTTTTCTTCGCATCAAATATTTTTGAAGGAATGAGTCCTTGTCAAAAATTTTCATGTAGTAAACGTAGAATTCCTTTCCAACAGAATCGCTGTTTCCATCAGGAGCTATGAATGAAGGATAAGCATATACCTGCTTTTTATTTTCTCTCCCGTCAAAAAATGGCAGCCATGAATCAACCCTTTGGTCATTTCCATTAGATACCTGAGGATAAAAGGTTTGGAATATATGCTCCCACGAAGTTATGTCAGTTCCTTTTGTTTCATAAAGATGGAATCCCCATTGCCCTGTGACCAAAGGAGCAATAAACCTTTTGAGATATGAATTAAATACAACAAACTGGCCTGCATCTTTCACAGCAGTTGATTTTCCGCCCAAAGCATCTTCATTATACTGGCCGCTGTAGTATTTTTTCCACGTTCCTGGCCTGCCCTCATCACTTATTTTTGAGCGCGCTATATTCATCTTCCAGTTTGGCTTGGTCATAAAGAACAAGTAAAAATAATCACCAATAGGCATAACTTTTGCGTCCCCGGCGTCATCAGCTTCATCATTTCCATTAGTTGCAGAATCTGCTGTAAGCACCTGATTATTTGGATAATCCGGCTTGCTCCATGTTTTTCCGCTATCAAATGATTCAGCAAATGCCATAGATTGCTTGATGGCTGGACCAGGGCAACCTCCTTCTGCATGATACCATCCTATCCAGTGCGTTTCAGAAAGCTTATATGCTGAATTCAGCCATGAGCCACAGTTGTCAAAATCATTTCCTTTGTCTAAGACAATTCCCTCATATTTGATGTCATTTAAGCTGCTTCCTACAAAACTTAAAGTTTTTTCATGCGCGGTAAATGCCCGCACTCCGGATGCTATTGGCATTGTGAAAAAGGAATTGTCCAATCCTTCAAAATTCCCTTTTGGGCCCATCACATATTCCTCCTCTCCAAGAGTCAGCTGGAAGTTTGTGTCAATAGGGGCAGTGCAAGTTTCTCCAGTTACAATCATTCCGCTTGGGCATCCGCATTGTGAAGCTTTATTGATTAAGTTTCCGTTGCTGCAATAAGATGGTTTGTTAGTGCTGCATTGACTGTAAAGTGTTCCGTCGGAGCATTTAGGCTGGATTATACCCAAAATCACTTTTCTTAATTCCCCAACTGCTATTCTTGGGGTCCCGTCTAAGTTTGTTATTGACAGCCCGTCGGAAGGATTTGCGCATTCATTAATACCGACCGGTTTCCAGCCCCAAACATTAAATCCATAGCCTTTGTCCAAAGCGTGCTTAACAATAACCCCGTCTACCCGGGCTTGATTTTGTTCTTGCCCATTGCAACTAGTCGCGCCCAACTCCCCTATAATTAATGGAGTGCTAGGGTAAAGATTCTTGAAACGCGAGGCGCGCGCATCTACCTCATTGCGTATCTGTTCGTCAGTCATACCCTCTAAACCATAGGCTGTCATACTGACAAAATCAAATTCAATCGGCGAAAGTATTGGTGATTCGCCATTAGCCCAATTAAGATTGATTAAAGAGTAATCATGGTAACCTATTTTGAACTTAGAGCGCAGTTCAGCCGGCAACCTGGAAGGCAGGCTGCCAAGAGTTGCCCTTAGCAGAGAAGCAACCTCTTTGGCATGCGCCTGGTCTTTCATGCCGCATGGATCAGCATTCTCTGTAAAAAACAAAATGTACGTCATGTCACTATAGTCTGAAATTTCTGTAAGGAACGTTTTAACATAAGTCTCAAACGAATTATACATCATCTCATTCTTTATCCAGTTGCATGCATCAATCCCCTCCGGAGCCCAGCCTTCACCAAGATAATTGAGGCCTAGAATGACTTTCATGTGATTAGCACGCAACAAACTCAATGTCTGCTTTAAATCAGCAAAAGCGCTATCGCTATATTCCGGCGGAGAGGCAAGCGGCTTTTGGTTAAAAGTCTTCCAAGGCGGTATTAGCCATACAGTATTGAATCCAACATCTTTTATGGCCGGCAGCGCAATTTGCAAATCCTGAACAAATTTTGGATTTGAGCCCAAGTCGATTGGAAAATCGTAAAATGTGACACTCTTTATATCTTTCACGTCAGATATGCCTGAAAAGCATGCGCTTGTATCAAACTTGCACTGGTTCGCTGTTCCTGCTGCATAACATTTCAAGGTTCCTGATGCGAAGCCTTTTTTCTGGCATGACTGATCATTTAATTTTGTGCCATCGCATTCTTCACCATGGTCAATTTGATTATTGCCGCATAGGCCATCTTGAGCAACAAGAATGTTTTGGTATTGCGGCTCAATGCCTGCTTTGTTCAAGTTGACGAGTGGCCTGAATCCTAGCCTGATTGCAGGAGAATCAGCTTTCAGGCCGTAATCATCCCTTTCATAATCATTGAAGAGCGGGTCAATAACTAATGAATTCCTGTCAAATCCAGGGACATTTTTCCATTGGTCAAGTGTTTCAACTCCGCTGAAGCCAATGATTCTCAAGTCGTTTTCTCTGCCTTTATGAAAGTAAATATTGTAATCGGATTCAGAAAGAGAAGGATTTTCACCCCCTATATTAAATAAAATTGCATCTGGATCTGAATAATGGAATATATTCCTGAATATTTTATTGCCGCTGGGCAATTGGCCTGTGGCATAATCCCTGCCAAAGCCACCATAACCAGTCTGAAATTCATCAGCGTCAGAAAATATATTATTTTCCACAAGGTTATCAAATGTCCGATGCATTGAAAGCCCCATATCGGTGCGGTATATCAGGTTGTCTTTAATTGTGATACCATGGCTCCCCTGGTCAAGATAAATTCCGATCCCATATTTGCCCAGGCAGGCTATGCAATCTTTTTGCTGGGAATCATGAATGAGATTGCTCCTGATTATATTGTTGGGCTGCTTGCCGAGGGAGTATATTGCGCCGCCGTCCTCCATTAGCTGGACGGTATTGCCAATTCGGTTATACTCAATCAGATTATTCTTTGCAACTGTGTCCTCATTGTACCACATAAAGCCTATGGACATTCCCGTGTACGGCAAATCTTTCAATTCATTATGAGCCACATAACTATTTTGCAAAAAGCCAAGCCAAATTCCCGGACCCCCATTGTATTCCACTGAAACGTCGTGGATATAATTATTTGTAATCTGGTTATTAATATTCATCAGTTTTATATCCGTGGTTTTGTAGTTGGAAGTGTCTCCCAGGGTCAGGCCAGTGCCGGATATGTCATTAAAATCATTGCCTGAAATAACATTTTCCTGGCTGCCCTGCTCAAATCCCAAGCCTGCCCCGCCCAAGTGAGTGAAAACATTTCTTTCAAAAGTGATTGATTTTGCGGCCTTGAATGCGACACTTGCTGGAACTTTTGTCCATCTTCCTATTGTTGGATAAAGCGGCCTGTCAGACTCATAAATCGGCGCATCTCCAATTAGATGGAAATTTGATTGAACCTCGGCAAACCCGTTGTTGTCATTGGGCCTTATCCATCCTGCATGAGAAAATGTAATTCCTTCAAACTGTATGTTTTGTATTGGATTTCCGGCTGTCCCGCTGCCTTCAACTAAAGTTTCAGTCAAGGGCATTATTACTTTAGCGGTGCTTTTTTCTTCTCCCTGCCGGGGCATGTAATACAGCCATCCGGTTTCGCGATTAAGATACCATTCTCCCGGCTGGTCTAATAATTCGTAGGCGTTTTCAATCCATGTTGGCGAATCCATCTTCGGCCCGTTTGTGTGGCTTTGGGAATTATCCCAGCATGGTTGCTTCATCGTAATTGAATTTCCTGAAATGCTTTGAATGCCGCACCTGAACTGTTTCCATCCACTGTTCGATACAAACTCAACATCCCGGATGCTCTGCCAGTTTTGCATGGATAAGTCAGTTGTTGTGAATCCAGTGGATGTTTTTTGCCCGTCGGGCAGCCCTGCGCTGCTCCTTGCCCTTATGGCCCTCTTGCCGTTCACATAAAGTTGCCTTGGCTGGATGTTTTTTCCAACATTCGCTTTCCATTTATTGCCGTCTTGGATCCATTCTGTGATTGGCTTTCCACCGCTGATTACAGGAATTTCTCCGGGATAATTTTTGTAAACGACATTAAATCCGTTTGTCCCTGAGTCCATTGGATCAAGGCTAAATGTTCGTTCAAGGTAATATGTCCCGCCGCGCAGATAAACAATTATCTCCTTTGTCATTTGCTGATTGACCCCGCGGACAGCTTCTTTTGCTTTTTCCAGTGTCTTATATGGTTCACGTTCAGTTCCCGGGTTTCTATCATCCCCGTCTGGAGAGACGTAGAAAACGGTTGGATTGTTTGTTCCAGGGCATTTGAAATGAACTATGAAAGGGCTTCCGATTGCGTTTCCATTCTTGCTGTGGACCCACCAGCGGTAATTCTTATTGGGAACAATAGTTGAAATGAATGACGTTCCTGAAACTTCAGTCATTATATCTGTGGAGCCGCCAACATACCACCCATCCTGCGCATTCGCATTATTATTGGAAATTTCATCAACCCTGACAAGATAAGAAGCAGCATCATTTATCGGCTCCCATGCAAGGGTTGCTCTGTCGCCTGCAGCATTGCAGCTGCTTTGCGGGTTTGATGGAGGTAATAATATACCTATAGAGAGTGGCTGAGCTGCTGTGCATCCAGAATAATCAAAAGTGCAGTCATCCCTGCATGAAAGCTGACCGCCAGTAAACTGAGTAAATGAAGTACAAGTCTTTCCATCCAGTTCTGTTTTATCGCACTCTTCATTAACCCCAGCATCATTCGGCTTTTGTATTATGCTGTCTCCGCATCGTTTTAGCGGTTCAGTAACCACATTAACATTCTCTGTGGATTCGCCAAACCATTCTCTTTGTTCCTGAACTGATTCCCATTGGAAATTATAATGGCCTTCTGTTGGAGGCGCAGTCACCGTGAATGTGAAAGTGTGCTCCCGGTTTGGGCTTACTCTTTCTGATTCAGGCAAATCAACTCTTCCTATGCCCCAAATCATATTATCCTGCGGATTTTGCGAGCCTAATTTGTAATTTTCAGATTTTTTCCACTCGGTTGTTCCTGTATTTTTCATTGTGACAGAAACAGAATATTGCTTTCCCGGCTCCATTTTTGAAGGAACGCTTTGTGATATGAACTGGGCTTTATTGCCGCTTGTGCTTGTGCACAATCCTGTGTTGACCTGGCAGCTTATGCACCTTAAATTGCCTCCTGTAAATCCGTGTGAAGCGCAGTTGTCATTGTCCGTGAATTTAATTCCGTCACATTCTTCTCCCGAATCAATATTTCCGTTTCCGCATAACTGCTCGCATTTTGAGCTGGCAGTTAATTTGTACAAAAGCCCCGCAGGATTGTTTTGCGCTGTTGCCTGCCATGGACCGGTGGCATCTCCGCCAATGTTTGTAACCTCGCATTTCAGGATATTTGTTCCCGGCTTTAGATAATTGTCGATCACAACTGTTTTTTTATTCTGCTCCAGATAATATCCAACGCCTGCCGCTGAAATTACCTGCGTAAAAGGCGTTTCAGAATTAAGATAGCATGTGAATAAATCATCAGCGGCAATTACGAATGTTCCTTTAAACTCCTTAGCATTATCCGGAAGATCAAATGTTCTTGTGAACATAACTGTCATTGTTACAGTCGGATTGCTTACAAGAGCTTCTTTCCAAATCCAAGTCGCCCCAGGAATGTTTGCGCTCCATTCAGGATGAACATACGTTGCAACAGAAGGATTTCCGTCTGCAAGAGTTGCTGCATCGCTTACTATAGAAATATCTGCGTCTTTGCATGGAGTTGTTATTTTTTTAACGCAAGCCCCTTCCTTGCACTCTTTTCCTTCACCACAATTCTGAGGCGATTCAATAAAAATGTAGCCGCTGCAAGAATACTCAACCAGATAATTTTCATCAAAACAATAATCAAGATGGTTAATTCCGAATTTATCTGTCACTGTTCCCCTTACATCAGGAGCATTTCCGCCGTCTGTGTCGGTGCATGTTTGGATTTCTTTTTTGCAATCAGAACTGCACCCGTCGCCATTAATTTTATTCCCATCATCACATTCCTCATTTAAAGGATTTACATCTCCATCACCGCAGATATTAATCCCGCAGTTCCAATTAACATCCAGCCTGTACAAAAGCCCTGCAGGATTTAAGTCAGGGTCTGGGGTTCCGCCGTTTCTGCCTACGCATTTTAGCAAATTCTGTCCTGCCTTCAAATAAGTATCAACATTGAAAACCCCTTTGTTTGCATCAATAAAATTAGCGAAGCCAGGAATGATCTGCTCTGGGTTTGATGTTGTGAATGGCACCTCAGAGTTCAAATAACAGGTGTAAAAATCATCAGCAGCTATTGTTATTGTCCCGCGAATTGATTGTGCATTAGCAGGAATATCAAAAGTTTTCGTAAAAGTTACAGTCTGGGTTTGTGCCTTGTATTCTTTCCAAATCCATGTAGCCCCAGGAATGTTTGCGCTCCATGCAGGGTGAACCAATGCCGCAACAGAAGGTTTGCCATCAGAAAATGTATTTGTGTCGCTTACAATTGATAAAGAGCTTGGCTGGTTAATGCAATTATCAGTTGCTGTGCAGGAAGAGGCATCTAATTTGCATTTATCATCACATTTTAGTGCTCCAGAAGAATATCCTAAAGAAACGCATGTTTTTCCTTTTAAATCTATTCCATCGCATTCCTCACTTCCTTCAATGTTTCCGTCACCGCATATTCCAATGCTGCCGATAGCCGCCCTTATCCTGCCTGCAAGCGCATTATTGCAAGCCCTTTCAGCGAGCTCTAAATCGCGCTCATTGACTACGCCATCAGCATTTACATCATTAGGGGGGTTTGTGATCTGGTCTGCTGCCTTGGCCATTTCACACCATTGAGCATCTCCTAGTTCCACATTATCAGGGGCCCAAAACCAGTTGACTATTTCGGCGCCTGCATCTGAAGATGTCTGAAATGCTGAAACAAGCCAGTCTGAAGTCACAGGCAAAGCATGAGCGCAGCTTGATCCCTCAGGCCAGGGCCCAATATAGCCACCTTCACTATAGAATATAACTGGCTTGTTAGAATATTGTATTGTGTTGCGAATCAGCGTATCATAAATTGAATAATGCCCGGGCTCCCAGCACCATGCATAAAAATCAGTTGAAGCAGCATCCACCAATCTGTAATATGGCTCGGCATAAAGCTGCCATCTATCAGAAGGATGAAATGCAGGAAACGCGCTAAGAATTATAGATGTTTTCAGCCAAGGAAGCTGCTGCCTTGAGTATGCCACTGTATCCATTATGTCATGATAACAGGCTGAGTCCTGCGGGCATGTATCAGGATTCGGCTCGTCATACATCATAAAGTATCCAAGAGCCTGGCGCCTGTTTGGAAAAGGGTCAACATTAGTTTTAAGCCAATCGATTGTACTTCTGCTCGTCATATAAATTGGGTCGATCTTAAGCCCAAGCCCTGCTGCCTTGTCAAACAAAGCTGCGTCAAGTGAAAATTTGCCTATGCGCTGGAATCCAGAAGCTTTGATTACCTCAAGCCCTTCCTCATTAAGCGACAATCCTTTAGGCACAAATACAACTCCCAATTTCGCAGCTCCTCCAATACTTAGCCCCTTAACGCAATTTCCATTAGAGCAGTATCCGCCGCTACAAGCAGCTTTATTGTTCGTAAACCCGCACGTTGCGCGTCCTTGGCTATTTGGCCCGCAATCATCAGTGCACGGATTATCATCAGAGGAGCAGCTCTTTTGGCTACAGCTGCATCCAAACTGGTCTACGATAGTTGTTTTTGTATAGGGGCACCTGTCGCAAGACAAACCAAAACCCGATTGACCGCAGTCTGGAACCCCATCCCTATCAGAATCCTGAACTAAAGCATCAGAGTCCTTAACTGTAAATAAGAAAGTCACAAGTAAGAAGAACACTATAAAACTCAAATACACACTCTTTTTCATCTGCAAGCTCTAAACCTGAATCATAAATATTTAAATATATCGAAATTCTGGAATTTTTTCCCGTGTCAAAATACATTTAACATTATCCAATGCATTCGCCTTCAACATTGACGTTTCTCACGCCAAACTGGAATATATGAGAATTCAGATATTTTTTTTCATAAGTGCTGAAGTCAACAAGCTGGATTATTTCATTCTGCCCGTTATCGCTGTTTTTCAGGTAAACATTAGTCAATCCATTTTTATCATAAATTGCACAATCATTGGAAATGTAATACTTATTGGGCTGCATATTTTTGGCGTTTTCAACGAGCAAAACAGCGGAATTGTATAAGCTCCTGAATCGGATAGGCAAAGTTATCCTGAATGAATCAAATTTTGTGGCGAAATTCCCGATTTTTACAGTTATAGGATATTGGACATTAATTGCGACGTCTTCGTCGTTAAAGAAGGAATAGGCAGCTGGATAGCTCCCGGATGGCTTTGTGATGTCTATGCCAAGCTCCTTGAACAAACTCTTATCAAAGCATTTTTCAAACTCTACTGCAGCATATCTTGACAATTTTTTGCTTATCTCGTCCAAAGATGGAATGTATGTGCTGTATATAACATCATTCCCTACTTGCTCAGCTTCAAGATAATAAGGCACTTTATCACCTAGGAATAAGGCATTTTTGCTGGCTCCTTCTTCATCATAAGCAATATCTCCATTTGGATCGATATAGCCTGAAAAAGGGCCTATCCTGTTGAATAAGGCGTCTTCGCTAACTAATTTCACGCAGGTTTCAGCATAAACTTTCACAATGTCAGCGCCTATCTCCTGGCTTGTCCCTGAAATGCTAGCTGCGCTCTTCTTTTTGGCGCTGGACAAGCTAAGGTAAAATCCTAATCCTATAACTATGAGGATTACTATTGCAGCCACCAGAAATACAGAAATCTGGCCTCTTTTTTTCATCAAGCTTGTTTCTGTAGATTAATATTTATAAAGTTAACTAAAATACGAGTTATTGTGACTATAAAAGTAAAAGCTTATATTGACAGGGAAAACAGGAAAGTCGAGGTTGAGCTAAAAGGCAGCCCAAAAGTTTCTGATTTGATGAAAAAACTTAAAATCAATCCTGTGACAGTTATAGTTTCAAGAAACAATGAGCTTATCCTGGAAGATGGGATGCTAAAAAATAATGATGAAATAAGGATATTATCAGTCATATCTGGAGGTTAATAATAATAAAAAAATTTCATAGATGAATTGTGAAATTTTTTCAAAGAGTCAAAATGAACTGCTGCAATAACAAGCCAATATTTGAATCATACGACGGGAACAGGCTCTGCAAGATACACTTCAATGCCTATTTAGAAGGAAAAGTATTCAAAACCATAAGACAGTTTGAGCTGCTCGATAAAGAGGAAAATCTTGGAGTTGCAATTTCAGGAGGAAAAGATTCATTGACTGTCCTTAGCATCTTAAAAAGATTATCGATGCAGAATCCTAATATCAAAATCTGCGCAATTGCAATAGACGAGGGAATTGCAGGCTACAGAGACAGGACTTTAGCCACGGCGCAGGAATTCTGCGATAAAAATAATATTAGGCTGCATATTTTCTCTTACAAGGAAGAGTTTGGACTGAGTTTGGACGAGATGCTCAAAATACTGAATGTAAAGCCATGCACCATCTGCGGGATTTTCAGACGATACTTATTAAATAAAAAATCCAAGGAATTAAAACTGACAAAACTGGCGACAGGCCATAATCTCGATGATGAGTGCCAGTCAATCCTGATGAACCAGATGAGGAATGACATGAAAGCATCTGCCAGGCTCGGCCCTAAAGTTGGGATGGTGCAGGATGAAAAATTTGTACAGAGGATTAAGCCACTGTATTTGTGCGCTGAAAAAGAAGTTACAACTTACGCTTTCCTTAATAGGATGCTTGACAGCTTCAATGAATGCCCGAATGCGATTCATTCTTACAGGGCGCAGGTAAGGGACATGCTGAATGTTATGGAGCAGAAATTTCTGGGAACAAAATATTCCATTGTGAACTCTTTTATTCAAATGCTGCCAATGCTGAAAGAAAAATTCAGCTGCGGAGCAATCAAAGTCTGCTCACGATGCAGCGAGCCATGCTCAAAGGATATTTGCAATGCATGCGTTTATTTGGAAAGGTTAAAAAATAAGGCAGTTTCTTCACTAATTGAACCAAAACCTTTAAATAATTAACAATTGTTAAGTCTTGAAATGGCAGAATTAAACCAACAAGAGCAGCAAACGGCTAAGAAATTTCAGGTGCAGCACGACAGGCCAAATTGCATAGGATGCGCTGCCTGCGCAGCAGTAGCTCCAAACTTCTGGGTAATGAGCGAGGACGGCAAGTCTGACATTGTTGGGTGCAGGAAAAGGGATGATGAATGGGAAGAATTGGATATTGAGGAAAAGGATTATGCGCTCAACAAGGAAGCTGCTGACTCATGCCCGGTAAATGTGATTCATATTATTAATAAGGAGACTGGGGAGAAAATAATTTAGCAAGATTTATAAATAATGTTAACAATAAGCGATTAGTTTATTAAAAATGCAAGAACAAATTGAATTGAAAAAGAAGTTAGCTTCAATTGAAAATGAAATTGACAGACTTAAAGCTATGGTGATAAATCCATCGCAGTCAAAGAAGAGAAAAAAGATTATAAAACTTGAAGGCTTATGGAAAGGTGTCCACGTTACTGAAGAAGACATAGAGGACGCTAAAAAATCTTTATTTAAATATGATGTGGAATGATTTATGTCACTGAATTTATATTGCAGAAAGAATAAAGATAGATTTGGAGCCAAAGGATTTATTGACAAAATTTCAAGAGAGTTCCAATTATCTTTTATACGGTTTTGATATCGATGTCTTGGCAGAATATTCAAAATATACAAATATTAGGGATATCCATGACAGAATAATAATTGCAACATCCAGCATCTTAATGACTAAGCTGATAACTAAAGATGAAGGCATAATAAATTCTGGTTACGCTACTAAAGTCTGGTAAACTACGACAAAAAAATGAAATGCCCCAAATGCGGTTCAAAAGATATAAAGCCGGCAAATTATTTAGGCATTAAAGTAATCAAATGCAGCAACTGCGGCTTTGATGAAAGCTCTGCTTATGAGGTTTATCCGGAGCAGAAGGCTAGCCAGAAGGCAAAGGGAAGATATTCAGTTTATAAGGTGGGAGGAAGCAGAAGGACGAGGAAAAATAGATAATTATTTAAAATATTAAAAAAATGAGCGCTTATGCGCAAAAGAGGCCAGCTGACTTCTGAAACATTAGCATACATACTAACTATTATATAAGAATGCAGTAGCTTGCTATTATGATAATGGATAGGGAAAATAAATGGAACTTAAATCTTTAATTGGCAAATTTACAATTTACCAGTACATGTCAGCATTCTTGCTAATCTTACTTTTTGCAAGCGCATTCTTTTATGGCTTTGGAGTAAGCTCGTTAATTCCTGTATTAATCACAGTTATAACAGCAGCATTGCTTGATTCATTAATTAATTATTACAAATCTAAAACTTTGGAGTTTCCATACTCAGCATTCATTTCAGGATTGTTTATAGGCGGCTTATTGACCCAGGGGCTTCAGTGGTATGTGTATGTTTCTGCTGGAGCAATTGCAGTCCTATCAAAACATTTAATTATAGTTCATGGAAGGCACATATTTAATCCAGCAAATTTTGGAGTATTTGCAGTTTTTCTTTTGTTTAATGCCTCCAATACATGGTGGACCTCATCTCCTTTTATTTTAGTGCTGATATTTGGAATCTTTATATTGTGGAGGATGAGAAGATTTGATTTGACAATTTCATTTCTTGCAGCATACTACATCATTCATGCCATTATTGAGCCGCAGATAATGATGGGAATGCCGATGATGCAAATGCCAATGATGATGAATAATTTTTATTTGTCATTCATAAGCCAAAGCACTATCTTCTTTTTCGCGATGTTCATGCTGATAGAGCCGAAAACGCATCCTGCCTCGAGAAGAGCAAGAATATTTTATGGAATCCTGGCTGCAGCAATGATTATAGGCGTTGAATTAAAGAATCCTGCATTCGGACTGCCGTTTGTGCTTCTAATAGCAAACATGCTTGTGCCGGTGTTGAACAGGATTGATGTGGAGGTTAGGAAGAGGAGTGATATTAAGCAGGGATAAATATTCAAACTCAATTTGAGCAACAATGCATCCATCTGCCTTGTCAGCTTTTGAGCAGCCAGCTCCAAAATGAAACAAATTCAATTTTTCTGCCGTCAAATTCCCTAGTTTTTTTATCTCCTAGATACAAAAGAAGAGATTTCTTTATTTTATACTTATTCATAAATAATTTTAATGTGCTCAAATCCCTGTCTTCAACCTTTTCCCTATTTTTAACTTCAATAGGCAGAATGTTCCTGCCTTCAATTTTTATGAAGTCTATCTCCTTTTCCAAGTTCCTCCAGTAATGCTTCCCGTCCATGGAGCTTAAGACGAAAGACTCTAAAATTTTATCATTATTTTCCCCATAGCAATATGCAAGATTCCACCAGTAAGGATAAGCTCTCTGCAACTTTCTGCTCGTTGACAAAGTACTTGGCCTGAAATTCTTAACAATTCTTATTAGATAGCAAAATTCAAGATAGAAAATGTGCTTGTAGAGGGTATTCTTGCTTATCCTTAGGTTCTTTGATAGATTATCATAATCAAGATAGAACCCTGGCTCTTTGTAAAACAATTCTATGAGACTATACAATAATTCTTTGTTAATATTGCGAAATCTTTCTGGAAGGTCTGATTTGATTATCTTGTCTATAATTGTTGTTTTAAGATAATCCTTGATGACTAATTCATTATCCCAGTTTACCGTCTCCGGGAAGCTTTTTAATAAGTAGGAAAAAAATTCTTTTTTTATTTCCCTTAAGTACAATTCATGATTCTTAGCCATTTTCTGCTTTCCAGATAATTCTAAAAATTCTTTAAAGCTTAAGGGATTAATGTTAATTAGGAAATACCTTCCAGCAAGATTTTTTATAGCTTCTTCTTCAAGATTGATGCTGCTGGATGACGAAATGCAAAATTTTATGTTTGGGCTTGAATCATAAATTAATTTCAGCTCGCCAGCCCATTTTTTAAATTTTGTTATCTCATCAAAAAAAACAAAAATTTTTTCTTTTTTGTAATCTACTCCCGTTAATTCTTTGTAATTTTCAAAAAGGTCTACCAAATCATCAATTTCCTTGTCAAAACTAAAATAAAAGATTCTTTTGGCATTAGTTCCGCTAAGCAGGTCTTTTATCGTCTGGTATATAAG